>JABFQW010000076.1 GCA_013141455.1 Bacteroidales bacterium | reverse complement strand
TTGGTTGGCTCATCAAGTATTAAAAAATTCGGATTCTTAACTAAGATGGTCAACAAGTGCAACCGTCGTTTCTCTCCCCCACTTAACAATGAAATAGGTTGATTCTGCATTTCGGGAGGGAACATGGATTTTTGCAACATCTGCGATGCAGTGGCGGTTCTGCCCTTACTCAATGGTATAATTTCAGCGATTTCCTTTACCACTTCTATCACAGTCCGGTCCTCGTCAAAGTTGTAGCTTTCCTGAGTAAAATAGCCAAAAACGATGGTGTCGCCTACGATTATTTCTCCGCTATCCAATTTCTCCAAACCTGTAATGAGGTTTAAAAAACTAGATTTTCCGACTCCATTTTTCCCGACAACGCCAATTTTCTCGCCTTTGGTAAACATATAATCGAAATCGCGGGCAATCACAATATCATCGAACATTTTATTTACCGACCTCATTTCAAGTATTTTACTTCCTGTTCGGCTTACAGTAACATCGAGTTGGATTTGTTGTTGATTACGTTTTTGGGAAGCTTTTTCTTTCAGTTCATAATAGGCATCGATACGGCTTTTCGATTTTGTGGTGCGTGCCTGTGGCATACGACGCATCCATTCCAACTCTGTTTTCAGCAATTGACCGGCCTTTTCAGTTTCGATCCGTAGGGTTTCTTCCCTCTCGTTGCTTTTTTGGATGTAATAGGCATAATTGCCTTTGTGATGATAAACCCGCTTAAAAAAAAGCTCCAGAATATTATTGCAAACCCGGTCAAGAAAATAGCGATCGTGGGTTACCATTAAAAAGGTGATATTAATTTGTCTGAGATACTTCTCAAGCCACTCAATCATCTCTATATCAAGGTGATTGGTAGGTTCGTCCATCAACAAAAGCTCAGGCTCATCGAGCAACAATAAGGCGAGCGCCAATCTTTTTTTTTGTCCACCCGATAAGGTCGAAATGATTTGACTAAGATCGTGAATTTCAAATTTCGTGAGCAATTGTTTCAGACGCCGGTCATAATCCCAGGCCTTGTGAAACTCCATTTTTGTTGATGCCGACTCCAGTTCACGCTGACTTTCGGTTGAAAAATGTTCCGTTTGATTTTTAAGGGCAAGTTCATAATCTCTTATTACCTGCATCACATAGGTATGCGATCCTGTAATCAATTCATTTATCGTGAGTAGTCCATCAAAATCAGGCTGTTGTTCTAAAAATCCAACCCGGATGCCATCGGCATAAGTAATTGTTCCTGTATCATGATCTTCCTTGCCGGCCAACATACGCATCAAGGTAGTTTTTCCGGCCCCGTTTGATGCTACAAGCGCTACCTTATCTCCTTTTTGTAGTCCAAAACTCAGGTTTTCGAATAATGTTTTGTCGCCAAACGATTTTGAAAGGTCTTCTACTGATAAGTAATTCATTCAGTTATTGTTTCTTATACTCTTTCACGTCGGTTACTTTCCCCTGATCGTCGTAGGTTGTCCAGGTGCCAACCTTCTCACCATTCGCATAATTCCCTTGTGATTTCATCTTTCCATTCTCAAAAAACAGAACACTTTTTCCATGTTGCTTGTTTTGCGCGTACCATTGCTCCGACTTAATACTGCCGTTGGTATAAAACAACAATTGGCTGCCATCGAAAAGGCCATTCAGGTAATTGTATTCGGCCAACATTTTACCATCTTCATCATACCAGATTGACTTACCATTTTTAATACCTTCAATATATTCCGATTCTTCCTGCAATTTTCCTTTTTCATAAAAAACACGCCGGGAGCCATGCAGTTTGCCCATTTTGTAGGGCTCGTCTAATTGCGGATGGCCACCGCCCCGAAAAACCAATCGTGTTCCATCAAGGGTATCATTCGAATAATTTGTCTGAGAAAGCAGCACACCATTCCGGTCGATTTCCATTACCAAACCATTTTTCAGGCCATGCTCATAATGAGCCAGTAAACTAACCACACCAGTATTAAACGATACTGTCCAGGTTCCAACTTTTAAACCATTTTCAACCGGTCCATGAATAATCATTCCATTGATTGTATCGATATAAACTTCACCGGTAAAATTACTAACATCTATTTTATCAGGATGTTGTGCAAACATGTGCAAGGTGAAATGAACGAACAAAAACGAAAAAAACAATCTTTTCATTGATTTTACTGCTAAAAAAACGCGTGAATATTCTTGTGATTTGCGACTGCGAAGGTAGTCAGAAAAAGCGAATTAAGGAAGGAATCAGGAAGTCAAAAAAAAACGGGCTTCCAATTAAATCGAAACACCCGTTTTTAACCAAAACCAAATTACGATTAAACTATCTATTAAAGATGAAATGATTAAAAGCAAAATAAATATGCAATAAATATGCCACTAAAATTAAATTGCAATGAATCAGACAATTAATATATTCACACTTTGAGACAAATATTTCAATAATTCTATAAAAAACATAACTGTCTGATTATCTGAAATTAAATGAAAAGTGATTCCCCGACTCTACTATCCGAAATCGGATAGTCAACATCAAAAACGGAATTAAATAGCTGTGGCATACAAATCAAAATCATCGGCCGCTGTGATCAAAACAGAATAAAACTGTCCGATGACGAGTTCATGGTTTTCTTTCGGGATTAGAATTTCATTATCCACCTCAGGCGAATCGTACTGTGTCCGACCGATAAAATAGTCGTCTTCGATCCTGTCGATAAGCGCTCTTTCGATTTTTCCGATTTTTAATGTATTGATTTGCAGCGATATATTCTGTTGTATTTCCATAATCCGATTTACACGAAATTGCTTAATCTCTTCTGTTACATTATCTTCCAAATCATAAGCCGATGTACCTTCTTCGGCAGAATAAGCAAAAACACCCAGGCGTTCAAAGCGCTGCTCTTCGACAAATCGAATCAATTCTTCAAATTCATCCTCCGTCTCACCCGGGTATCCAACAATCAATGTGGTGCGGAATGCTATATCCGGTACTTTTTCGCGAATTCGCTTTATCAGTTCAATCGTCTGATCTTTGTCAACACCGCGTTTCATCGATTTTAAAATTCGCTGACTGATATGTTGAAGTGGAAGATCGATATACTTGCATACTTTAGGGTTGGAGGCAATCAAATCAATCAGGTCTTCGGGGAATCCAATCGGATAGGCATATTGTAACCGAATCCATTCGATACCTTCAATACCTGATAGTTGATCGACAAGATTAGTAATCTGTCGTTTACCGTTGATATCTATGCCATAATACGTCAGATCCTGGGCAATCAAAATCAATTCTTTCACGCCGGCAGCAGCCAGATTTCGAGCTTCATCCATCAATTGTTCAACCGGAACCGAACGATGTTTGCCTCTTATTAATGGTATCGCGCAAAAAGAACAGCTTCGCTCGCATCCTTCCGATATTTTCAGATAGGCGTAATGTTGTGGGGTAGATAAAATCCTGTTGTAATGATATGGTTGTGGCAATCCGTTGGTATTTATATTTAGCAAAGCCGCGATGGCATTTAAATCATTCACACCAAAAAAAGCATCCACTTCGTGGATATCATTTTTCAATTCCTGATTATAACGCTGCGACAGACAGCCCATTACAATAAGTTTGTCAATCTCGCCAGATTTTCGTGCTTCAGCGAATGACAGGATGGTATCGATCGATTCTTCTTTGGCATCGCCGATGAAACCACAGGTATTTATAACAACCACATCTGATAAAACATCACTGTCGTGAAGGATTTCGTAACCCGATGCCAACAGTCCGGCCAAATGCTCCGAATCAACTTTATTTTTTGAACAACCGAGTGTGACGATATTGATGGTTTTCATGTGTTAAAATTTAAAAAGTTTGGAGTTCGGAGTTTGAAGTTCGGAGTTTGAAGTTCGGAGTTTGAAGTTCGGAGTTTGAAGTTCGGAGTTCGGAGTTTGGAGTTCGGAGTTTTTGATTGCCTGAACTTCCCGCTTCCATCTTCCAACTTCCAACTTCCAACTTCCAACCTTTCTTTACATCTACTCAAACAAACTTTCGACGTAGGCCTTTCGGTTGAAAACCTGCAAATCCTCCATTTTTTCACCCAGACCAATATATTTTACCGGGATTTTAAATTGATCGGAGATACCAATAACAACACCGCCTTTCGCTGTACCATCGAGTTTCGTTAAAGCAATGGCATTCACTTCGGTAGCTTCAATAAATTGTCTGGCCTGCTCGATGGCATTCTGACCTGTCGAAGCATCCAACACCAATAAAATCTCGTGTGGAGCACCCGGAACAACTTTCTGCATTACGGTTTTAATCTTTGTTAATTCCTTCATCAGATTGATTTTATTGTGCAACCTTCCGGCAGTATCAATAATTACGACATCTGCATTCTGACTAACCGCCGATTTCATTGTGTCGAAAGCCACCGAAGCCGGATCGGATCCCATACCTTGCGCAACAATCGGTACATCAACCCGTTGTGCCCATATTTTAAGTTGGTCAACAGCGGCGGCACGGAATGTATCTGATGCTCCCAACATGACTTTTTTACCAGCCTTTTTGAAATTGTAGGCCAACTTGCCGATGGTCGTGGTTTTACCCACACCATTTACACCTACCACCATGATCACATAGGGTTTGGTACCAACCGGCAATTCGAAATCATCACCATCGCCCGAATTATTTTCCTGTAGCAATGCCGCAACTTCTTCTTTAAGTATCTGGTTTAACTCATTAGTTCCAAGGAACTTATCCTTCGAAACGCGTTTTTCGATCCGGTCGATGATTTTTAAAGTTGTTTCAACACCAACATCGGAAGTTACGAGAATCTCCTCCAATTGGTCAAGTACTTCATCGTCAACTTTCGATTTACCAATGATGGCTTTCGAAAGGCGTGAAAAGACACTCTGGCGCGTTTTCTCGAGCCCTTTGTCGAGATCCTGTTTTTTCTCTTTACTGAAAAATGAAAATATTCCCATAACTACTGATTATAAACGAAAAAAGCTCTTCCAGATTTTGGAAAAGCTCTACTCTGTATTCTTACGGTAATTTATCTTTTTGCTAAAAATTCCTGTACTTTATCCTGAGGGACTGTGTTTTCGGAAAAGGAGTATGCACCGTTTTTTTCTGACTTATGCATTCTGATCACTTTTGCGAATTCTTTTCCTGCTGCCTGCAGGGTTGCAACTACTTTCTTTGCCATGGTTCAGTTTATTTAATCTCTTTGTGAATAGTCATTTTTTTCATGATCGGGTTGAACTTCTTCAACTCAAGCCGTTCAGGTGTATTTTTCTTGTTTTTGGTAGAAATATACCTCGAAGTGCCTGGTAATCCACTGTTCTTGTGCTCAGTACACTCTAAAATTACCTGACCACGTGCTTCTTTACTTTTCTTAGCCATGCTACTGTTTATTACGTTTTTTCGGACGGCAAAAGTATGAAAATTATTTCATGCAAACTAATTATTTTCGTTTTTTTTATTCCAGATGGATAATTGGTAAGTTAAAGGGTTTTCCTTTTCACAATAATTCTTAGCTTTGTGATGCCTTAGAATGGCGTCCATTTTTATTCAAATGTATCAACCAGTCTATAATCTGCAAAACAATAACAACTCATGAAAAGTTTTCTTTTATCTTTCAACCACTTCAAATCCGGGCTAATTATAAACCTTGTATTGCTAACAGTTACAACTTATGCCCAGGCTGACTTCGCATGGGCAAAAGCCACCCATGGCTCCGGAATGAGTTATGTTCACTCGAATCAAATAAAATTGGACTCTATATCCAACATTTATTTATTCGGTTCATTTTCAGGAAATATCGATTTTGACCCCAGTGAAAATATTGCGATTTACTCCTCTGCAAATGGATCTACTGATGTATTTGTGTCGAAATCAGATAAAAATGGCAATTTTATTGAGGCATGGTGCTTCGGTAGTGGTTACAATGATATGGGATTTGCCTTTGATATGGATTCAGAAGGAAACTTTTACCTTACAGGCGTTTTTGAAGGTCAAGTTGACTTTGATCCGGGTGAAGATGTATATCTGCTCAATAGTTATGGACTTGAAGATATTTTTTTGGTAAAATTAAACAACAACGGTGATTTTGTTTGGGCAAAACAGTTCGGTGGACCTGATAGTGATTATTCCAATGGTTTATTGCTTGTTGATTCTGATGAAATTCTTATTACAGGTACCATAAGAGGTACGGTTGACATGGATCCTGGACCTGAAGTATTTGAACATATTGCAATTCAATCGGATGGATTCATCTGTAAAACAGACACATCCGGTGATTTTATCAGGGCTGACTTTCTTGAGGGTACAGGCAATTGTTATCCAAGAGTGATCGAACGAAATACTGATAGTAATCTGTTTATCGGTGGTACGTTTTTTGGCACTACTGATTTTAATCCTGGTGGGGACATATTTACAATGCATGATATCGATAATGGGGATAACTTTCTGGTCCAGCTTGATAAGGATGGAAACTTTATCAGGGCATTGAGCTATGGTGGTGTCGCAGATGATTTTTTAAATTACATAACAATCGATTCGCAACAAAACATTTATTTAGCAGGTAATTTCAACTATCAGGCCGATTTTGATCCCGGTCCGGCAACCTATTTGATCAATTCGAATGGTTTTGTCGATGCTTATATTCTCAAGCTGAACAAGCAGGGTGAATTTCAGTGGGTATATTCTTTTGGAGGTGATGAAATAGATGATTGCTCTTCAGTTGTGCTGGATTCATCAGATAACCTTTATATTAGCGGAACGTTTTATGAAACTGTTGATTTCGACCCTTCTGATGAAGATTGGATATTGGAATCAAACGGAGGATATGATAGTTTTATACTTAAGATAGATTCTTCAGGAGGCTTCAGATGGGCTGGAAACATTGGCGGACCAGATGGGGATGGAGGTTATGGATTAATTCTGGACGATTCATTAAATATTTATCAAACGGGAGGATTTAGCGATATTGCTGATTTCGATCCAGGTGAAGAAACTTTTAACCTCAGTTGTGGCGGACAGAATGATTTATACATCCTAAAACTTACACCTGACTCACCCACGAATGTAACCGAAATTGTCAAAATCAACAACCTGACGATCTATCCAAACCCTTGCTCAACTGAGTTCAATATTGTAAGCCCACGATCAGCCGATTGCGATATGATAGATAGTCAGGGGAGAATAATATCTCAATATCATGTTAGCCCCGGAGCAAACAAGCTTGACCTGAGTCAAATACGGGAAGGATTATATACGCTTGTTTTTAACTTCGGAAATGAAGTCCAAACCAGTAAACTTATTGTTAATCACTCTGATTGAACAGTTCATGTTCCATCCATTATAAAAATCAATCCATTCTATTTCAAATAAAATCCAATGAAAATATATTCTATTTCACTAACAGGCAGAATAGTTTTGATCATATTCCTATCTATATTTAGTTTGAGCAGGATAATTGCACAAAGCTGTCTCCCTAATGGAATCATATTCAATTCACAGGAACAGATTGACAATTTTCCGGTTAATTATCCGGGTTGCACCGTAATCGAGGGTTTTGTGAGCATAGGCACCGAAAACATCACCAATCTTAATGGACTTAGTCAGATTACTTCAATAGGCATGAGCTTACTCATTCAGTCCAGTGGCATTTCAAACTTCTCCGGACTTGATAATCTGCAATCAGTCGGCAATTATCTTCTTATCTTCAACAACGCGTACCTTACGAATCTTGATGGGCTTAATAACCTGCAATCGGTTGGAATAGATTGTGAAATAACCTCAAATATTCACATGATTGATATCAATGGGTTGGAAAATCTACAAAGCATTGGCAACAATCTCATTCTTGAAAGCAATTTTGCACTAAGTAACCTTCACGGACTCAGTAAAATTACCGAGGTGATGGGCGATCTGTCCATTCAAACCAATGGATTGGAGAGTCTGACCGGACTCGACAGTCTGACAATTATCCATGGCGATCTTACAATCTCATCGATTTATCCTTTGACCAATCTGACCGGACTTGGTAATCTGGTAACCATCGAAGGCGATGTTGGAATTGGCCAGAATTACAATCTCATCGATTATACAGGCCTTTCCAAACTGACAACGATAGGTGGTTCTTTATCCATAAGTGGGGGGAATTTCCAAACAAATATGTTTGGTCTTGAATCGCTGACTTCAATCGGGTCCAGATTTATTATTGGAGGGAGCAATTTTCTTACCAGTCTGGAAGGACTCAACAATCTAATCTATATCGGATATGAAATGTATATAAGCGGAAATGGTTCACTCATCAATTTCGATGCCCTTGAAAATCTGGCATTTATAGGTTATTCACTGGTAATCGTAAACAATTATTCGCTTGAAAGTCTGTCCGGTCTTGAAAATGTGGACCTAATGAATCTGGATTATCTGGGTATCCATGTAAATCCCAAACTTTCATTCTGTCATACCAGCGATATTTGTGAGTATCTTTCAATCCCAACGCATACTGCAACCATTCAGCAGAATTTCACCGGTTGCAATAGCAGGGAAGAAGTACTGGATGCCTGTTATACTTCAGTTGAAAAAACCGACAATACAAGGCAAGGTTGCGTGGTATTTCCAAGTCCGGCGGCTAATCATATCACATTGCTGATACATGAATTCAAAGGACACGCCTCACTTGTCCTTTATCAGAATAATAGTCAACTGGTCTTCGAAACTTCGGCCTATGTATCAAATGTAGATTTAGATATAAGTTCACTAAAACCTGGAATATATTTCCTGAAAATCACACACAATTCTTCCGTGGAAGTAAAGAAAATAATCAAAATATAATTCGATAAGGCTGGTTGTGTTAAGGATTGATTTCAACAGAAAATACGATCAAAGTAGAAGTCTTGTCGCATCTGCATGACATGATATAACCGAAAATTCCGCAAAATGCGGATGCCTTTGATATATATTCAGGAATTTTTCAGCTCACACTTTCCCACTCCCACCCCATACCATGCTTGTTGTTGCTTTATAAAATATTTTGAATATCGAACAAAGACTAACGATTTTTGATTTATGAAGTATCCCAATCTACAGGGTTTATACCCACATCTTAAATCGTAAATCCTTGTTCCTTGTTCTTAAATCTATCATTTAGCTAAATTTAGACAGCTACTCAATTTATATGCAGGATATGCCTGATGTACGGTTCAATCCCCGTGAAGAAAAACTCAACCGCAATCACCATAACGATCAAACCCATCAATTTCATCATTACCTTGTTGCCGGTTTTTCCAATAGCCTGTGTGATCCTGGTCCCGCTTAGCAGAATAGTGAGAACGATTATCAGAACGACTAAAATTGATGAAATAAGTATTGCTTTATCAAGCAGGCTCTCACTCTGATCCATCAAAATGATGGCATTTGTGATGGAACCCGGACCAGCGATCATCGGAATTCCAAGAGGTGTTATAGAGATATCATCCACATAATCATCCACTTCTTCGGTAGCGATTTTGGTCAGACTCAGCCTGGCATTCAGCATATCGTAACCCATAAAGAAGAATAATATTCCACCCACAACCTTCAGTCCGGCCACTGAAATCCCGAAGAAACTAAACAACATCTGTCCGCCAAAAGCAAATACCACAAGGGTAAAAAACGCTGTGATGGTGGCTTTTATAGCGGTTGCTTTTCTCTTTTTTGAATTGAGATTGGCAGTCATACTTAAAAACACTGGCATCACGCCCAGTGGATTCATGAGTGTAATGAAAGAGGTAAAGAAAAGTAACCAAAGCGTCAAATGTTCGGCCATGTATTAATTTGATTTATAATTGGTTAATAATCTCGTTTACCGTCATAAGAACCTGATTTTCGCGACGAATTGTTTCTTCCTGCATGACTGCCCCTTCCGCCAATTTTGCTTCAACATATTCTTTATCTTCAATACCGGCAGCATTTATTTTAACATTTAGGTAAGCTCCCATCACGGCAGTTCGTACACACAAGGCGCCAACACCGGCATCAGAAACTGAATTGGGATTTCCGTCAACAGCCATTTTTTCGACGATTTCCATCACCGACAAAGAGGTACGCATTACGCGTAATGGTATTTCAATGGCATATTTTGATGCAGCCTGGATAGCTTCCTTACGCAGTTGCTTTTCGTTGTCAGTTTTCTTTGGCAATCCAAAAGCATCCATGATACGGTTGAAAGCATTTGTATCTTCATCTACCAGGAACAATAACTCATTTTTCAAAGCCTGTCCCTTTTCAGCTACTTTCGAAAACTCTTCCCAGCGATCGTCCCAGCCACGTTTGTGTGACGATAAGTTTGCAACCATAGTTGCCAGTGCAGCACCCAACGACCCAACATAAGCGGCAATTGATCCGCCACCCGGAGCTGCTGATTCTGAAGCTGTTTCGTTGGCAAAACCCTTTGCAGACAAATCGACTAATTTTTTGGTTTTCTCATTTGCGGCCAATACATATTCTATAATTTTCTCCTGGGGATGAAACGGTTTCAATTCATCCAGTCCCATCGATTTTATAGCAATTTTGATCAGTTCATCATCATCAACACCCAACGAGCGCTGTTGTTTGGCAAGGAAATATTTACCTGCATCGAGCATGGCTTTCAATGGAATCAGACCAACCAATTCGGAACCAGTAACACGAATACCCCGTGCATCAGCTTTTCGGCAAACTTCGTCAAAAGCGATGTGAACAGGTGTAATACCAATGTTGGTAAGATTCATCGAAATCTGCGCAATACCATATTCTTCAATAAACCAACCGATGGCCTTCACCGATTTCAATGTACCCGGAACATACACCTGATTTCCTTTTTCGTCTTTCACAATTTTGCCGTTAATCGGATCGCCTTCCCGCAAAACACGACCTCTTTCGCGTACATCATAGGCGATGGAGTTGGCCCGACGGGTTGACGTGGTATTGAGGTTCACATTGAATGCCACTAAAAAATCTCTCGCTCCGACAGCAGTTGCACCGGCTTTTTCATTCAGTACATCAGGGCCAAAATCAGGTTTCCATTCTGCATCTGTAAATTTGGCAGATAATCCTTCATATTCACCGGCCCGGCATGAGGCAAGATTCTTCCGATTGGGCTTTAAAGCCGCATTTTCGTAGCAATAGACTGAAATACTCAATTCGTCTCCAATTCTTTTCGCAAGTTTGCGGGCCAATTCAGCAGTTTCTTCCATGGTGATGTTGGCAATTGGAATTAACGGACAAACATCGGTTGCGCCCATGCGTGGGTGTTCGCCTTTGTGTTTGCGCATATCAATGATTTCAGCAGCTTTTTTTACTGCTTGAAAAGCCGCTTCAAGCACTTCATCGGGTGTACCAACCATGGTAACAACGGTTCGGTTTGTGGCTGCACCCGGATCGACATCTAATAATTTTACCCCTTCGACAGCTTCAATTTTATCTGTTATCTGTTTGATAATGTGCATATCGCGTCCTTCACTGAAATTCGGGACACATTCGATAAGTTTTTTCATATTTTATTTAGGTATGATTTTGTCTTTAATAAATTTGTTGATGGGATGATGGGTTTATAGGTTTATAGGTTAATTTGTCCCATTTCCAAATTGTCTCATTTTCAAATTGCCGAATTGTCTCATTGTCGAATTGTCAAATGGTAGAATTAATTCTGAATCAATCCGTTAAGTATTACTTTTTCAATTTTATTTGAACCATAATAATAGGGTAAATATGCTATACCAGGTATAGGTTTGGTAATGAAAACATTGGCAATTTTTCCTTTTGCAATAGAACCGAGTTCTTCACTCACACCCATCGCGTAGGCACCATTTATTGTAGTTGCATTAATTCCCTCTTCGGGAGTAAGCTTGTACAAAATACTTGCCATCGATAAAATCAACTGCATATTACCCGATGGTGACGAACCCGGATTGAAGTCGCTGGCCATGGCAACCGGTAATCCGGCACCAATCATCTGTCGTGCAGGAGCATAAGGCATCCCCAGAAAAAAGGCTGCTCCCGGTAAAATCACCGGCATGGTCTCCGAATTCAACAGCGCTTCAATTTCTTCGTTCCCCGTATATTCAAGGTGATCAACCGACAAGGCATTGTATTTTACACCTGTTTGTATGCCACCCGATTTTGCCAGTTCGTTGGCATGAATTTTCGCACGTAAGCCATATTTCATACCTGCATTTAAGATTCTGTCGGTGTCGTCAGGAGTAAAAAAACCTTTGTCGCAGAATACATCGATATAGTCGGCCAGTTCTTCTGAAGCAACCATTGGAATCATCTCATTGATAATCAAATCGACATATTCATCCTGCCGGCCTGTATATTCCGTTGGAACTGCATGTGCACCTAAAAAAGTCGCTTTTATTGTCAACGGACTTACTTCCTTCAACCTCCTTATAACGCGTAACATTTTGAGTTCTGTTTCGGTCGTTAAACCATAGCCGCTTTTAATCTCAACAGCGCCAGTGCCATAATTTTTAATTTCTTCGAGCCTGATGAACGCGGATTCAAATAGTTCATCTTCGGTAGCAGATGCCATTTTTGCCGCTGAATTTAAAATTCCACCTCCTCTTTTGGCTATTTCCTCGTAACTTAATCCTTTGATTTTATCGATGTATTCCAATTCGCGGGAAGCAGCATAAACCAAATGAGTATGTGAATCACAAAAGGATGGCAAAACCAATCCTTTGTTTGCATCTATCCCGATCGTGTTGCTTAGATTTTTCGTTAAAGCGGCGAAATTAGCGGAATCAGCACTTCCAAAATCAACAATTAATCCATCTTTGATCAGTAGATAGGCGTTGGTGATTGTTTCCAATTCATCCATTTCATGGCCTTTTCTCAGCAATTTTGATTGGTAATCAATTCCGGTAAGTTCTTGTATGTTATGGATGAGAATCCTCATTTCAGCGGCTTTTAGCACAATTTCGTGCAAAATTAATCAATTGGGCTAAACAGCCAAGAATGATTTATGATATGATGACTTTATCCTGGTATATTTTAAGAAGCTCCTTAAGTTTCAGGCTCTTTTCGGGATCGTTCAAACAATCCATCATGTGTGTTTTAAATTTCCAGCAGGTCATCTGACGTATTTCGAACTGACGGCTGATTTCGTAAGTGGATGTTTTAGGATTACAACAAACAATGCTTGCAAGTGTAAAAGCTTCATTTAATGGTATTTTACAGTGGTGGAATATCGTGTGCGCGGTGGCCGACTCTTCATATTTACACTTTGTACATCGCCTTGAAAAAGTTTTTTTTCCTTTGCAATAATTAGAATTTCCACATTTGAGACAAACATAACCCTTTTTCCATTTTTGTTCTGATAACAGAAACAATAATTCATCTTCAGTAACTACTTTACTATCAGTAGTCATGGAAGGATAATTTCTTAATTGAACAACTGCCATTTTGGCCATGACATTTTTATTGGTACGCAATTTGATGACAAAATTATAAAAATTAGTGATATTTAAGCGATTTAATTAAAATAATATTATTTTTGCAATCTCAAACTAAGCAAACAAATCTAAAATGATGAAAAAGAGCCTTTTAATAATTATCGCAGTTGTTGGAATCTCAACAGCATGCAGCAGCACTACCGGAAAGGAAATCCCTGAAGGAAATAAAATTGAAACCAAGGTTGTTAGTGGAGAACCCATCCAACTGACTTATGATGAGTTTATCAAAAACGTCTGGAATTTCGAAGAGAATCCACAGAAATGGGTTTTCAAAGGTGATACACCTGTCATCATTGATTTTTATGCTGATTGGTGCAAACCCTGCAAGATGATTGCTCCCATTTTAGATAAAATAGCTAAAGAATATGAAGGCAAGATTAAAGTTTACAAAATAAATGTTGATAATGAGCGAAAACTTGCATCTGTTTTCCAGGTTCAGAGCATCCCTTCGGTATTGTTTGTACCAATGAAAGGTGAGCCCAGCATGCAAACCGGAGCTTTATCAGAAGAAGCCTATTTGAAAATCGTTAAAGAACAATTGTTAGTAAAATAGTCGGAAGTCGGAAGACCGAAGTCAGAAGACGGAAGAATAAAGACTGTTGACTGAAAACTGAAGTCTACCGCTTAATTAACAACGTATTATAATAATATAATTTAATATCAATCCTATCATGGAACATTTAACACTCGAAACCTTTAAAGAAAAAGTTTTCAATTTTGAAGCGAATAAAGAATGGAAGTTCGAAGGTGAACTGCCTTGCATCATCGATTTTTATGCCGATTGGTGTCAGCCTTGTAAAATGGTTTCACCGATTCTGGAGGAACTTTCAAAAGAATATAACGGTAAAATAAACATTTACAAAGTTGATACAGAGGCTGAAACTGAATTAGCTGGCGCCTTCGGCATCCGGAGCATACCTTCCATTTTGTTTTGTCCGAAAGAAGGACAGCCACAGATGGCCATGGGAGCTTTGCCCAAAGAAACCTTCAAACAAGCTATTGGTGATGTTTTGTTGGCAAATTAGTTGTTAATTCAACGAAAATCAAAATGCTACTCCTACCGGGTAGCATTTTTTGTTAGTCAAGGCTTCACGTTAGTCAGGGCTTCACTTAAAGTGAAGCCCTGACTAACGAATTTTTTAATAAATTTGCATATGAATTCAAGTGAACCAGTTTCGGGTGCAATTTTCCCGACTGCCTATTTTCCAAACGTCGCTTACCTTGCTGAGATGATAAAACATAATACTGTTTATATCGAAATCTGCGAGACGTATCCGAAACAAACAATCAGAAACCGTTGTACCATACTCAGTGCTAATGGGTTACTTAATCTGACGGTCCCGGTCATTAAAGTAAACGGAAACCACACAAAAACCAGCGATATTCAAATTTCCGGCAATGAGCCCTGGCAACCCAATCATTACCGTGCTTTAGTATCAGCCTACAAGTCATCACCCTATTACGATTATTATATCCATCATTTCGAAAAAATATTCACAAACAAATTTGAAAGCTTAATTGATCTGAATACCGAAATCCTGTCAACGATATTTCGCATTCTGAAACTTAAAATTTCAGTGCGTTACACAAGTGATTTCGTGAAAGAAACGCAAAATGGAGTTGATTTCAGGCAATCGTTTAACGCGAAAAATATTGGGAATCCTGATTTTTATAAACCATATAACCAGGTATTTAGCAACAAGTTTCCTTTTCAACCAAATCTGAGTTTTCCGGATTTATTGTTCAATGAAGGGCCAAATGCATTGATGTATCTGCAAAAGAATATGTAATGTAAATTGCAAATATCAAGTAGCAAAATTTATATTTTAGGTTTGATCTGATTTGAATTTTGCAATTTGCAATTTGAATCATGAGTTAATCCGGATAAGCAATCCTGACATGATAAATATTCATCAGTTTCTTCTTCAGAATCTTTTTTACGGTGATAATCTCGCGCATGGTGATGTCGGCGTTCACGAACTGATTGGTTTCCATTTGTTTACTGATAATATTCTCAACAAGATCGTTTAATTTCTGTTCGGTTGGGTTTTTTATGCTGCGTGGAGCTGCTTCCACCGAATCGGCCATCATCACCACGGCTGTTTCTTTTGAAAACGGTATGGGGCCGCGGTATCTGAAATCACTTTCATCAATTGCCAGACCTGGATTTTCTTTTTGCTCCATGAAATAAAAATACTCAACCCTGCGGTCGCCATGGTGGGTGCGTATAAAATCGATGATCTGTTCGGGTAAACCGGCTTTTCGGGCTTTCACGATTCCTTTAACAACATGATCGATGATGATTCGTGCACTCTCAGCTGCCGTCAGATCGTCATGTGGATTATACCCACCCATCTGGTTTTCAATAAAATACAATTGATTCTCCATTTTACCAATATCATGATACAAGGCGCCGGTGCGGGCAAGAAGTGTGTCACCACCTATCACAAATAATGCTTCTTCCGAAAGATTGGCAACCTGCATCGAATGTTGAAAAGTCCCCGGCGCCTTCTGTGCAAGTTGGCGCAACAGCGGACTATTGGTATTGCTATATTCAAGTAATGTTAAATCGGTCAACATGCCAAAAACACGCTCGAATCCATAAATCAGGGGCAGCGCCAACAATGTCAATATTGCGCTACTTAGCACATTAATCAGTTTATTTATCTGCGTTGGGCCAAAGTCACCTTCCTGTAGAATCTGAAAACCAAAATACAGCACCGCGTAGGCGATCAGAATATACACCGATGTCCTGAAATAATAAGTCCGGCGATTGTGATTTACCAAACTGAATAAGACAATAAACCCGATGACTAACTGAATAAATACGAAAGAAAATGCCGATGGAACCGCCAGGGCGATTATCATGATTGTAAAAAGATGCACCATCATCATAATCCTTGTATCGAAAAATGTGATCAGTATGATCGGCAGAATTCCAAAAGGGAAAAGCATGATCCATGTTGGATCGATACTGATAATTAAAAATGAAGGGACAATGATCATCATCATTGAGACCAAAATCAACAATATCTTCCTCAGATCGCTGTACACATCTCTACGTAATATCCACAAAAAAAGAAACAGCGATAAAAAAACTGAAATTATCAAAACAGCCTGACCTAATATCAACATATTTTGCTCGGAAGTACTACCTACCCTTTGCGCGTATTCGGCACGAAGTGAAGCAAGTACGGCATATTTTCCATCATCAATCAACTCACCTTTTGATATAATCAGTTGACCTTGCTGAACCATTCCATAGGTTGTTGAAACCTTGTTAAGGGCCTGAGCCAATTCCTGCTTCGTAATGTTTTCGTCAAAAACCAGGTTTTGAACGAAAGCATCCGATAGTATTGATTTTAAGGTTATCTGATCGATACCCGAAGTTGAATCAATGACCCGGCTGGCAAAGTCAAATGCTGATTTGTCGGTAAAAACAGTATTGATTTCAACATTTTTCGAAACACGGTCTTTTACGATATTAATGTTTGAATTTGGTTCACGCTGAGCTAGTATCTGATGATACTGAAGAAGTCCGGCGCCTTGTACTGAATCGTAAATTTTGAGTATCGTTTTCCTTGATATACCGTATCTTACATCATTCTTGTTCTTATGAAATTCTCTCCATTTCTTCTCAAAGGTTATTATTAACCTATCCCTGCCTAACTTCGTTTCCTCTTCCTGATAATCGAAATAAGGATTTAATTCGCTTGCAACTCTCTCTTTTTCAATATCAATCTGCTTCGCTGTTTTTAAAATAGCAAAATCAAAAGGAGCAAATAACGATTCATTATTCCAGGGTTTGCCTTGTTGAAAATCGAATTTAAATTTCACTTCATGCGGTATCAACCACATTACTAATAAGATAGAAAATATAAAGGCAATTATTTTCAATACACCAACATATTGGTGCCTCAAATAACTAAAAAAAGATTTCATCATAGACCGTAGTTCTGCTGCAAAAGTAAGATTTATCCCAGATTACAATATATTTTAAAAGCATGCCCATAATTCTAACCTTATATTAATCAATGAAATATCAGAAATTTTTCCATTTAACCGTTTAAATGAATTCATCAGATCATGCAATAATTCGGTATTTATCCTCGTCTTTTTGATTAATATGGTGTTTACACGACTGACATCAAAAACGAAAAATTACTTTTCAACATGGAAGCTTGTAATGCGAAAGTTAGCTAACTTTGCCTGCTTAAATAGTAAGGATCTCCCCCTCAAATTGCCCATGATTAATCTGATTTTCAATGCAAAAAGGTATTTGTAAGCTATCAGTCGTCCCAATACGGCGAATCCCATCTGATAAAAGTGAGATGGTCTCGCAATTGCTCTATGGCGAAACATTCACCATAACTGATACCATCGAAAACTGGGCATTGATCAGGAATGATTTTGACGGCTACGAAGGATGGATCGATATCAAACAATATCAGCCAATCTCCGAAAGTGAAACTGTAACTGATGATCAGCTTGTAACACGGATATGCACTGCCCCGATATCGGGTTTAGCAACTACCGCCGGTGAAATGATGCACCTAAGTTTTGGCAGTATTTTGCGAACATCTTCGAAAGATAATACCAGCATACCCGGTTTAGAATTTTGGAACAATAACGATTTTAAAGTTATTCCGGAAGCGGATAAGTCAGGTTTAATTGAATCTGCCCGGTTATTCATCAATGTACCTTATATCTGGGGAGGGAAATCTATATTTGGTGTTGATTGTTCGGGATTTGTTCAATTGGTATATAAATCATCCGGGTTTCAATTGCCACGCGATGCAAGCCAGCAGTTTGAACAGGGAAATCTTATCAGTTTCATTGAAGAGTCGGAACCCACTGATCTGGCATTTTTCGACAACGATGAGGGTCAGATAGTGCACGTTGGCATATTGTTAGGACAAAGTCAGATTATTCATGCTTCAGGCAAAGTACGCATCGATTCGATCGATCACTATGGAATTTTTAATCATGAACAACACCGTTATACCCACCGGCTTCGTATTATCAAAAGATTGTAGTTCCCGTGCAATTTATTTGAAACGCATCTAAATTATCTTTTTCCATCATTGTTAATAAATAAACAATTACTTTTGCCACGCAATAATTCTTCGGGGCAGGGTGTAATTCCCGATCGGCGGTATAGTCCGCGACTCTCAATGCTTGCAACGAGATTGAGCCGGTGTAATTCCGGGACCGACAGTTAAAGTCTGGATGGTAGAAGGATAAAATCAATATATTGTTGTTTCATGTTGTGAGACTTCAATACGTTATATTTCGTGGACGGGTATTTTCATATCCTTCCGTGATTATATGTGATTTTATAACGAAACTTAAAAGCCCCATGATATTATGGGGCTTTTTTTATGTTTAAATCGTTGTAAAATAATTATTTATGAAATTCACATTTGTTTTCTTATTCGTATTGGTCAATGGCTGTCTGCTATTCGGCCAATCAACATTCACAGGTTCGGTCATTGACGTTTCGACAGGATTGTCCGTACCTGATGTCGAGATTATTGCATTCCCGAATCACCTCATTACCAACACCGATGCTAAGGGAAATTTTACTTTTCAAAGGATCAGTTTCCCGTTTACGATTCAAGTCCGCCATATTGGTTATAAGGAAGAATTAAAAACCATACAAAGAGAAGATATTCAACCATATATAATCACATTAACTCCTGTTTCAATTCCGCTTTCAGAGATCAATATTTTAGAAGACCTGGCTCAGGAACGAAAGAATCCGGTAAGTTTCAGTTCCATTTCGGCGGTAACAATATCAACCGATCTGGGCGACCGTCCTCTGCCTGAAATACTTGAAAACACCGCCGGACTCTACGCATCACGCGATGGAGGCGGATCGGGCGATGCGAGTGTGATGATCCGTGGTTTCGGCCAGGAGAACATTGCGGTTCTACTCAACGGTGTGCCGATCAATGGCGCCGAAAACGGACTTGTTTACTGGAACAATTGGATTGGTCTGACTGAAGCTGCCGGAAGCATCCAAATTCAGAAAGGGATCGGCGCTTCCAAGGTCGCCATGAATTCTGTTGGAGGAACAATAAATATTGTCACCAAGAAGCAATCGATGCATAAAAGCGCCCTATTCAGTTACAACCTGACCGATTATGGTAATCAAAAAGCAACATTCATCTATAATTCAGGGCAATTAAAAAATGGCAGTTCGGTCAGTCTTCTTGTCTCGCGCACGACTGGTCAGGGATATATCGATGCCACTTATGTAAACGGATGGGCATATTATCTGAATATTAACAAACAACTTACGAAAAAACAATATCTTTCGTTCACGATGCTGGGTGGGCCTGAGAAACATGGACAGCGCAATCTTAAGTTAAGTAAGGAAGAAATTGATCATTTTGGCTATAAATACAACAAGGATTGGGGCAGTTTGAATGGGGAACTTAAAAATACCTCCGAGAATTTCTATCATAAACCTTTTATCTCACTCAATCACTTTTATACGCCTGATATTAACACGACTATTGCCAACAGTGTTTATTTTTCTCCTGGCTGGGGAGGTGGTAAATGGAGCGACAGTTTCATTTACGGGCCAGGCATTTTCGATTTTCGAAATGCTTCTGGTCAACTCGACTGGGATTCCATTTATCAGTATAACAGAGCCAACCAAAGCACATTTGTTTTAGATAATGGCGATACTGTTTCCGGTTTTTCGAAACTCGTTCAAACCGATTTCCTTGCAAATCATTTATGGGCAGGTTGGGTAACCAATATCGAAAAAGAATTCAATCCTGACACCAAACTAATTACCGGGCTGCACTACCGATATTTCAGTTCAACCCTCACCGAAAAAGTAAGTGACTTACTTGGTGGGCAGTTTTATATTGATGATTATAGCTGGTCGTTGGCAGGCGTAGCAGGCCGTAACCAAATCAAAAAACCGGGTGATATAATCAGGATGCAAAATGGAGCACTGCTTCATCAAATCAATGTTTTTGTACAACTTGAAAAGAAAACCGAAAAAGCCAATCTGTTTTTAGCAGGTACAATCTCGAACAGCACCCAAAGCCGCCACGATGTTTATAACTATCCTGATGATAAATGGAGCGCTAAGGTTAACAAATCAGGTTTCGATTTAAAGGGTGGTATCAATTACAATTTCAGTGCCACGCAAAATCTATATGTAAACGGAGGTTATTTCAGTAAGGTACCATATTTCAAATTCATTTTTGGAAATTTCACAAATGTTCCTGTACAAAATATTCAAAACGAAAAAGTTACAACATTCGAAACAGGTTATGGCTTTAAAAACGAAAAGGTAAATATCATCGCAAATGCATATTATACCTTATGGCAGGATGTGTCATTTTTATCGAATGAGTATATACAGCTCGAAAACAACCAGATGACAAGAGCCATGGTAAATGGTTTGGATGCAACTCATATTGGCATTGAGTTTCAGGCAAATTATAAGTTTAACGACAAGATAAATACCGGTGCATTTTTGTCGCTTGGTAACTGGAAATGGTCGAATGATGTTGAAGCAAGGCTTTTTGATGATAACGACCAGCTTGTTGATACTGTTCAGGTGTACGCCAAAGGCCTTTATGTTGGTGGTCAACCACAGTTTCAATCAGGTATTTTCCTGAATACCATAGTATTGGACTTCTTTCATATCAAATATGATATTCGATATAATACCCGTAACTACGCCATGTTCGATCCGACCCAACGTACTACTAAAGACGATAACACCCAGTCGCTGCTTCTCCCCTCCTGGTTTGTTTCGAACATCCGGTTGCAGATTCCGCTTAATTTATTTCAAAATGAAATGCTGATATATGCAAACTGCAACAACCTGTTTAACACACATTACATACTGAAAGGAGAAGATGGATCAACACATGATATGGATACATTTCGTGGATTTTGGTCATTTGGCCGAACAATAGATGTCGGGTTCAAATTAAACTTCTAAACTAAAGGCACGCAAATACTCAAATTGTTAATAACCTTAATGTTGGGTTAATGTTAATTTAACAATAAATTGCATCATATTAATTTACAACGAATTACGATTGATAATAAATTTATTATCTTGAATAAAAGACTATGATTATTGTTAATTTTTGTTAACAATTTCTTAAAGTACATGCCATAAATTATCTATATTTTTGCCAGCATAAAAGTAATCTTAACCAAAACTTTATTAATTATGAAGAAAAACTTACTCATTAGCTTATTGGCAGCTTTTATGATCTTTGGTTGGCAAAGCGTATTTGCCCAGGGATCAACATCGTCTGCTATGAACGGCAGGATATTTGCCACAGGTGGTGAATCACTACCAGGTGCAACGGTCGTTGCTGTGCATCAACCATCAAATACTCAGTATTCTACGATTTCGAATGAAGAAGGTCGTTTTGTAATGGGTAATATGCGTGTTGGCGGACCTTACAAAGTAACAGTAACATTTATAGGTTACAAGGAACAAAGTGTTAACGATGTTATGTTGAGCCTTGGTGTAACTGCAAGTCTTAATTTTCAGCTTGTTGAATTAAGCCAGCAGTTGGAAAATATTGAGATTGTAGCTGATCGAAATGATGTATTCAGCTCTGGCAGAACCGGTGCCGCAACATCATTTAACCTTACCAGCATTAATACAATACCAACTATTGGTCGTACTGTTAATGATATCCTTACTTACAATGCATACGGTAATGGAAAATCATTTGCCGGACAGGATTCACGCTTCAACAGTTTCACCATCGATGGTGCTGTATTTAACAATGGTTTCGGTTTGGGATCTTCAGCCCAGGCTGGGGGTCGTACCGGCACCACCGCCATATCAATTGATGCGCTCGAAGAAATCCAACTCAATATCGCACCATTCGATGTCCGCCAGTCGGGCTTTGCCGGTGCCGGCATCAATGCCGTCACACGTTCAGGGACTAACACCTTTACTGGTACAGGATACTTTATCATGCGTAATGATGGTCTGGCAGGTAAAAAGGCTAATGGTAAAGATATTGGCAATGTTAATATTGATGAAAAAACTATTGGTTTAAGTGTTGGTGGACCTATCATCAAAAATAAATTGTTCTTCTTCTTGAATGCAGAGCAATTCAACAGTAGCGTTCCGGCGCTGGATTGGACTCTCAACAGAAATGATAGTACAGCAACGGGTAATATTTCACGCACTACCCTCGCTGATATGCAGGATCTGAGTACATTTATGGATACGAATTTTCACCACAGCCTCGGAGCGTTGGATGGTTTCAACAATGAAGTATTGAGTAAAAAATTCCTGATCCGTCTGGATTTTAACATCAATGATCGTAATAAATTGGCGATACGGTATTCACACCATGATTCAAAAGCCGATCAGCGTATCAGCGACAGCAACAGCAGCGGTACTGCAGGAAATGGCAATCGTTCAAACCGTGCAGATGCCCTTTCACCGCAAAACTCTGGTTATATTATCCAGGACAATACCCGTTCGCTGGCCGTGGAATTAAACTCAACCTTCAGCTCAAAAATCTTCAATAGTTTCAAAGTTACCTATAACAAACAGATTGAAGACAGGGAGTATCTGACTGATCCTTTCCCGACTATCGACATACTTTCAGCTGGTAAAACTTACACATCCATTGGATTTGATCCGTTTACCCCTGGTAATAAACTGAAATATTCCACTTTAAACTTTAGTGAAAACCTTACCTATTTCTCGGGTAAACACACGATAAATGCTGGTCTATCTTATGAATATTACAAATCGGATAATGTATTTTTCCCTGCATCGAATGGCGTTTATGTTTATAACTCTATTGAAGATTTCAAACTTGCCGCACTCGATTTCATCAATAACCCTACTAACCCTGTTTCACCTGTGGAAGTGGCAAAATACAATTTGCGTTATTCACGTTTGCCAGGCGGTGCCGATCCATTGCAGATACTGAAAGTTTCGACATATAGCGCCTATGCTCAAGACGAATACCAGCTTAACCCGAAAATGGTGTTGACCCTTGGTTTAAGAGCCGATATTTTCGACTATAGCAACGCTACGGCTACCGATTTCAACAACCCGGTAATTGATACCATGACCTTCAAAGATGAAAATGGTGACAACTACCACCTGAGTACAGGGGTATTCCCCAAAACCCGTGTATTGCTCTCACCACGTTTTGGTTTTAACTATGACGTTAAGGGTGACAAAACCTTCCAAATCCGCGGTGGAAGCGGTTTGTTTGTGTCGCGAATCCCTCAGGTACTTGTATCTAACCAACTTGGTAACAATGGTGTAAATTCAGGCCTGATCACTGTTACAAAAACCACAGCATTTCCTTTCAGAATCGATCCGAGTGAATTCAGACCCGATTCAAATCCTGATATCGCTTCACTTCCTCCCTACGTCATTAATGCAACCGATGAAAATCTGAAATACCCAACCTTATGGAAAACTAACATCGCTGCTGATTACAAACTGCCTTATGGTTTGATTGCCACAGGAGAAGTTATCTATAACAAAACTATCTATGGTTTGCGATATATCGATGCGAACCTGAAAGCCGCGGATGGGAAATTAACCGGTCCCGATGAACGTGATAAGTATCCTGATTTACGGTATATCAATTCAAAAATCAACAATGCTTTCGTTCTCAAAAACACTACCAAAGGTTACTCATATTCACTTACAGCTAAACTTGAGAAAACCACAGAAAAAAGTTTTGGTGGATTTGTAGCTTATACTTACGGTGTAGCTAAGGATATTCAGTCAGTCGGTAGTACAGTGCAGGCTAATATGCCATCTGTTGACGGACAGAATTATCTTGGCCTTACCACTGCCGACAATGATTTGAAACATCGCATCATCGGTTACGTGAACTATCGCATTGAATATGGCAAAAAAAACGGGGGTTCGACTAATATATCTTTGGGTATGGTGTCAAACAGTGGATTCAGGACTTCGTATGTATACGGTTCTGACTTGAATGGAGATAGTCAGAAATTCAACGACCTGATCTTTATTCCTAACAAAGCAACTGACCTTGTTTTTGTTGATATCAAAGATAAAAAAGATAATCTACTATTTTCTGCAGCTCAACAACAGGAAGCATTTGATAAATACATTGATAACAATACATACCTGAAAGAACATCGTGGGAAATATACTGAACGTAATGGTGATGTTTCCCCCTGGTTAAACCGATTCAATTTGGCAGTCGTTCAGGAATTCTATATGAAACTTGGTCAGAGCGAAACCAAACACCGACTCCAGGTACGCTTAGATATTCTCAATGTAGGCAATTTGCTGAATAACAAATGGGGTGTTGGAAGTGTAAGTACAATAACAACATCTCCACTGACTTCCTTAACAACCTCCGAAGACGGTGTTCCGTCATTTCAATTGGCTACCCAGGTTGTTGATGGCAAAACTGTGCTTATACAGGACTCTTTCCCCAAGAGTATAACTATCGATAATGTATGGCAAGCCCAAATTGGAATTCGTTATATCTTTTAAACGAAATCAGTTTTTATAAAAAGCATCCGGGAGATCCCGGATGCTTTTTTTTTATAATCGACAAAATATGTGTAATATATTGAATAACATTAATGTCCGGTTAAAAATTGTCCATCGGGCGGAAACGCTTATATGGTTAAACCTCTACAAGGTATATTAAGATTGTGGCCTGATTTTACTACAATACTAAATCTTCCCGATAAAAATCGGGACAGGCTCTACGGAGAATTTTCCGCGTAGCGGATAAAGTATTGTAGATCAAATACAACCAAAATTCACTTTTCCGCGTAGCGGATAAACTTTTAATTTTACCGGACAATAGTGATTGAAAATCTATAGTTTAATGCATTTGATAAGCTCGGAATCAATTAATAGATTGTAAATTATCGTATATTTTTAGAGTATGATCTTAATGCAAACACTGCAGGATAAATACGGTCTCATTAACGAGAATATCTACCTTTACTTAATTAATTGGTTTAAATTTTTACTATGAAATTCACAACTCAATCGCTCCTGTTTTTTATAATAATTGTTTCTCTCTTACAATGTTCAAATTCTGATAATCAGGCAAATAGATATGTCGTTATCCTTTCACTCGATGGTTTCCGATGGGATTATATCGATAAATTTCCAACGCCAAACCTCGATTATATTGCCAAACATGGAGTCAAGGCAAAAAGTATGATTCCGGGTTTCCCTTCTGTCACTTTCGCGAACCACTACACGCTTGCAACCGGTTTATATCCCGATCATCATGGTATCGTTTTAAACCAGTTTCATGCAACTGATCTGGGGTCAGTCTATAACGACCCAAAAGACAGAAAATCAGTTACAGATGGAAGATTTTATGGTGGTGAACCAATTTGGGTAACCGCCGAAAAACAACAAATAAAAACTGCTTCTTATTTCTGGGTGGGAAGCGAAGCTGAAATTGCGGGTAAAAGACCATCAATCTGGAAAAAATATGATCAAAAACTTCCATTTAACCAACGTATCGATTCAGTGGTTACCTGGCTCCAACTTCCAGAAAACCAGCGCCCGGGACTGATCATGCTTTACTTCCACGAACCCGATGAAAGCGGTCATCATCTTGGACCTGAAAACGATAGCCTCTCAACAACAATCGTATATCTCGACAGTTTGGTAGGCGATTTAAGGAAAAAACTATCTGACTTGCCCATCGGTAAAAACATCGATCTGATTATCGTTTCAGATCATGGTATGGTACAGCTTTCAAAAGACAGACAAATTCTGCTGGATCAGTGTATCGACACCTCAATGATAGAATTTGCTGACGGTTGGAATCCTACCATGAATATTAAAGTAAAACCTGGTTTCAACGATTCACTCATGAACCAATTAAGCAAAGTCGAACATCTTAAAGCCTGGAAACATGGACAGGGACCTGCCTATTTAAACCACGGCAGCAATATCCGTACGCACGATATTACAATTTTAGCCGATGATGGCTGGAGCATCCTTTGGTCATGGTCGAAAGGCAAAGTGAAAGGAACCCATGGATATGATATTAAAAACAAGGATGTACATGCTATTTTCTATGCCATTGGTCCCGATTTTAAACAGGGGTACCTCAAACCCTCCTTTCAGAATATCCATGTTTATCCGTTATTGGCCCATTTGCTACATTTGAAACCAGTCAAAACGGATGGCAACTTAGATTCAATTATTGATATTACTTTAAATAATTAATGAATATGAAGAACATAATTTTAACAATAGTTTTGGTTATATCATCCTGCTATAATTGGGCTATTGCTCAGGAATCTATCTTAAAATCAGGTCCGATGATTGGTTATGCTGATATGCAGGAAGTAATGATTTGGGTTCAGACGAACAAAAGTGCTGAAGTACGTGTTGAATATTCAATAAGCGGTTCAAGGGGAAGAAAATTCAAAACAAACACGGTTTATACAAAAAAAGAAGAGGCTTTTACGGCCAGACTCATTGCCGATTCGGTTGTACCTGGCACAAAATATACTTACGATGTGTACATGAATAACGAATTGATCGTGCTGCCTTACCGAACAGAATTTCAGACCCAGATGATTTGGAAATATAGGGGCAACCCACCCGAATTCAGGCTATTGACAGGTAGTTGTGCCTACATAAATCAACCTGAACACGACAGGCCAGGGAAACCCTATGGTGGAAATTATGAGATATTCGAAAGTATGCGTGCTAAAGAAGCCGATTTGATGGTCTGGCTTGGTGATAATATTTATCTGCGTGAGCCGGATTGGAATACCAAAACCGGAATATTTGCGCGATACACCCATTCAAGATCAGTAAAGGAGTTGCAGCCTTTGCTTGCATCCACTGCAAATTACGCGATACGCGATGATCACGATTTTGGCCCAAATGACAGTGACCGTGGTTTTTATAATAAAAATTTATCTCTCGAAGCGTTCAAACTTTTTTTTGCTAATCCAACAGTTGGCGCAGGTGATATGGAAGGCTCTGTTACCAGTTTCCAATGGGGCGATGCCGACTTTTTCCTGCTTGATAACCGAACCTACCGTGATCCGGATAACCTCATGGCTGAAAACAAAACCATGCTTGGCGAAAAGCAACTACAATGGCTTTTTGATAACCTTGTCACCAGTCAGGCTACCTTTAAATTTGTTGCAGTCGGTGGCCAGTTTTTAAGCACTTCGGGTAAGTTCGAATCGTATTATTCGAATGGTTATCAATCAGAAAGACAAGCAATTATCGATTTTATTTATAAACAAAACATCAAAAATGTAATCTTTCTGACGGGTGATGTCCATTTCACGGAAATATCGGTTTTGAAAGCTGAAGGGAAACCCACCATTTGGGATCTCACCTTTTCACCAATCACAGCCGGCCCCAACACACAAGGTGAATCGTGGAATAACACCCTCCGTATTCCGGAAACCGTTGTAACGGAACGCAATTATGGAATGATTGATTTCAAGGGAATTTCAAAAGAAAGACGGCTTGAGGTTAAATGTTTCAATTCGTCAGATGAACAGAAATGGGAATACATCATCAATCAGGAATAATTTGATTCATCCCGGGTATCAACCTTTTTGGTTAACCTGATTATATTAGGATTGACAAGCTTTGTTTCGTAAAAAATGATCGATGGTAACCAATGCCGCCATCGCCTCAACAATTGGTACGGCGCGGGGAACCACACACACATCATGACGGCCCTTGCCTTCAATCACGGTCTCATTTCCCGATTTATCAACAGTATGTTGATTTTGCATCAGCGTGGCAACAGGTTTGAAGGCAACATTAAAAAACACATTTTCACCATTGGTGAGGCCACCTTGCACACCACCTGAGTTATTTGTCGCTGTATGAATAGCATTCGCTGATGAAATAAACCGATCGTTTTGTTCTGAACCCTTTTTCCTGCAACCGCTAAATCCACTTCCGATCTCAAAACCTTTTACGGCGTTTATACTTAACATTGCTTTTGCGAGATCAGCATTGAATTTATCGAAAACCGGCTCTCCCAAACCTGCGGGCAGTCCGGTGATCAGGCATGAAATCACCCCGCCAAGTGTGTCACCTTCAGCCTTGGTTGCATTGATCAAGTTCTGCATTAAAGTTGATGTAGTTGTTTCCGGGCATCGGATTATTGATTTTTCGATCAGTTCCCTGTCAAAAATCATATCCTCACTTTTCATTTCAATGTTTCCTATTGCACTTACCAGACCGATAATTGAAATCCCGTATTGCGCTAAAAATTGCTTTGCAATTGCACCCGCAACGACCCTTGCAATCGTTTCGCGGGCCGATGATCGTCCACCACCCCGGTGATCGCGGATGCCATATTTTTGTTCATAGGTGAAATCGGCATGTGAGGGTCTGAAAACCTCTTTAAGATGATTATAATCAGATGATTTGGTATCATCATTACGGATGATGAAAGCGATGGGCGCACCAGTGCTATACCCTTCGAAGATACCCGACAGAAATTCAACCTTATCAGCCTCACTGCGCGGTGTAGCAAATTCCGATTGGCCGGGCCTCCGCCTGTTGAGCTCGTTTTGAATTTGCTCAATATCAATTTTAAGTTTCGAAGGACAACCATCAATGATGCCTCCTATTGCCATTCCATGTGACTCACCAAACGAAGTCAAGCGAAAAATACTGCCGAAAGTGTTGCCTGCCATGAAACAAAAATAGAAATAATTGACTTTAATGAAGGAATTCTTCAAAATTCAAATCAATTGATTAGCATAAAACAGCTTAATTCAATAACTTTGCGTCCATATTTCTAAGCTTTTTATGAAAACAGTCAAATCAGTTATACCGGTTATAGGTATCCTCTTAACGCTCATTACACTATCCTGTAATAATTCTGACAAATTTCAGCCACCGATCATCCATGAAATTTCAGATGAGTTTAAATTATACGCCTCATTCGATTCAGCTTCATTCTGGGTTTACCAAAACGATCAAAATCTATTGTTGGATACCGTTAAAATCGTGAGTATTATAACTGATAAGCGGTTCCATGTTGATCAAACCAGCAAACCCGGATTCTATTATAATGCCATCGAAATGTTTTTTAACAGCTCAACCATTGGTTTCAGTAAAGCAGAACTCACAGCCGGCAGCAAATACGATGAAACTACGACCATGTCGGAAAACTATCGGTTATATTTTGAAAACGGACGGTTTTTGAGCATTTTCACCCCAAAATACCCTTTTGGAAACACACAGCTTTTAGGGATAAACGAAGGCAACTACACGAATATCATGATACATGACACGCTTTTTGTGAATGAAAAAAAATATTTCGATGTATATGAAACTTCCGTGAAAGATTACCACGATGGAAACGATACTGTTTTCATGAAGTTTTACATAGCCAAAAATTATGGTCTGGTAAGAATGTCAAAATCCTCAACATCGATCACTGAGTCATGGTCGTTATTTAATTCGTCCCTTTCCCAGACAAAATAACCTCCGGACTTGAATGTGAATAGTTATGGAAGCCGATCGTTTGAAATGGGATGAAAGATACCTTACAAAGCCTGAAAATAACACGCCTGATTCATTTCTTCAGGAAAATATAGGTTTTCTTCGCCGACCACGTTTACTTGATATCGCCGGTGGATATGGCAGGAATGCGTTATTTCTTGCATCAAAAGGCTTTGAGGTCACCCTTGCCGATATCTCTGAAGTTGGATTTCAAAAACTGGCAAGCAATCCGCGGTCCGCTGATTTAAAGATAAAACCTTTACGTATCGATCTCGATTTTCCGGAAGCTCTACGATTTGAGAAGGCTTTCAATTCAATTGTCTGCATCAATTTCAGACTACAATCCGAACTTTTAAAACTCATTCCTGATCGCATGAATCAGGATGATATCTTTTTCTGGTGCTCTTTCAATGAATTACAGGCGCTCGAAACAGGATTTCCAATAGATAAATCATTGAAACCAAATGAGTTCATTGAATATTTCACTGAATTAACACTTATTCATCACCAGCGGTTTGAGGACCAAACAGGTAAACGGGATGGATATATCTTTCGGAAGAATTAGTTATTGTTTACCTAGGGTTTGCTGAAAAACAGCTTACACTTTGGTATTGAATAATATAGATGATGATTTGTAAAAAAGAAATGCAGGCAATTTTAAGGTGCAACCAAAAAATGCTTGCACCTTAAAATTTCGGTCTGTTGAAAAATTATCCCAGAGGGATAAAATGTTTATAGAAAATAAATCTAACAAGTAAATATGCGACCCCGGCTGGGGTCGAACAGCTTTCTCATCATAATTTTTCTATAAACATGTGACCTCTACGAGGTCAAGCCGAACCTTCAATGAGTTTTCCAGCAGACCCTACCTAAACATCAGCAAAGCAAGCAATTGCGAAAATATAATTTTCAAAACAAGCGCAACCGGATACACAGTCGTATAACCGACCGATGCCGCCTCACTTTCAGTTTTATTATCAATAGCAGCCAATCCGGGAGTGCTGGTCATTGAACCTGTCAGTACGCCAAGCAAAGTAATAAAATTCAGTTTATAGACTTTGAAACCGATCAAACCAGCAATTAGTAAGGGAATTATCGTGATCAACGCCCCAACACCAATAATGGTCAGTCCCTGCCGTTGAAAAACACCGCCCATCTCACTTCCGGCTGATGTTCCGATTGCCGCCATAAAAATCAGCAAACCGAACTTCCGCAATAACATATTCGCCGATCCAGACATCGACCAGATGATCGGGCCGGTTTTCCCTATATTACTCAAAATCAAAGCTGAAGTTAGCACACCACCCGTCAATCCAAGACTGAATCTGAACAATCCAAAAAACGGAATGGTTATCAATCCAAGCAAAACACCGATTACAATCCCCAAAGCGATAGGTAGAAAATTCGTCTCAGACAGCCGTTTCTCATTATTTCCGAGCAGGCGCATCACCTCTCCCATTTCCTGTTGCGAACCGGCGATCAACAATTTGTCACCAAATCGTAACCTGCTCTGCGGACGCGGTATCATATCAATTTCACCACGCCTGATACGGGTCACAGTGGCGCTCATTGCAGTCAGGTTCAGTTCTTTTAAACTCTTGTTAATTATTTTACGGTTCGTTACAAGCAACCAGTTTACGATATAATGCTCGTCGAACGATAAGTCTTCATCAACCTGCACACCAATCAGCAATTCCATGCGTTGTAATGCGTCTTCCGAGCCAACAGCCTTCACCACATCGCCTTCGTACAACACTGTATCTGCAGTCGGGGCAAACGTAATTCTATGTTGTTTCACCCGTGAGATTACACCATCCGTGATTCTCCTGAGGTCGAGTGTGCGAATGCTCCTGCCATGAACATTTTTGTTGGTGACTTTTAAGATTCTGTTCGTGATCCCGGGATAATCGTCGTGTAGTTTTTCTTCGTATTTTTTCTCCTCAGCAGCAAAACTGATATTAAAAAAACGTGGGAACAACTGAACGAACAAAATCACTCCCACGACACCTATCGGATAGGCCAATCCAAAACCAACGGCTGTCGAAGGTGAATTGGTGGCTTCAACAGCAGCAGCCAATCCGGGCGTACTGGTCATCGCACCATTGAACACACCCACAACGATTTCAGCAGGCAAACCAAGCCAGATAATCGAGATGAAAGCAATCAACGCACCAATGGTAATCAGTATAAGAC
>JABFQW010000098.1 GCA_013141455.1 Bacteroidales bacterium | reverse complement strand
ATCCGCTACGCGGAAAAGTGAATTTTGGTTGTATTGATCTACAATACTTTATCCGCTACGCGGAAAATTCTCCGTAGAGCCTGTCCCGATTTTTATCGGGAAGATTTAGTATTGTAGTAAAATCAGGCCATAATCTTAGTATACCTCGTAGAGGTTAAACCAAATACGCGTTTCCGCCTGATGGACAATTTTTAACCGGACACTAATGATAATTTATTAAAATCGCAATCAGTTGGATTTCGTGTTGATTTAGAACCTGTGAAATCGCTTTTGGATGAATAATAATCAGGAAACAAGAGTATTTTGTATGCTTTAAACTTCCTTGTTCATCCATCCTAAACTGGAAAGTATCCAAAAAATCAACGACAATGTCACCCCGACAACGGCTGCCAATGCCATGCCTTTCAGTTGAACTGTGCCAATCGTCAGCGCAGCTCCGCTCACACCTGCAACAAAGGTAATCGCACCTGAAACCATATTGTTATTTTTGCTGAAATCGACTTTTTGTTCAACATACATCCTGAATCCCTGCATGGCGATAACACCAAAAAGTAGCATGGTAATGCCGCCCATCACGGGAGCTGGAATGGTTGTAATCGCTGCAGAAACTTTTCCGATACACGAAAATGCGATGGCAAGCACGGCCGCACCGCGAATCACCCAAACAGAATAGACGCGTGTGATTGCCATCACGCCTATGTTTTCGCCATACGTTGTATTTGGCGTTGAGCCGGCAAATCCCGAAATAACATTGCTGATACCATCACCGAGCAACGAAAGGTGCAATCCGGGTTTTTTCATGAGGTTGCTGTCGGTGATTTTTCCGGTAACGATTAAGTGACTGATGTGCTCGGCCAATACGACAATACAGGCTGGTGCAATGATCAAAACAGACGAAAAATCATAAACCGGTGCCTGGAAATGGGGGAGGGAAAACCATGCGGCATTATCAATGGCTGTTGTATCAACAAATCCCATGACAAAGGCAAGCAGGTATCCGGCAATAACGGCAACCAGGATAGGAATTACCTGCATGAATCCCCTGAACATTGTTGAACCGAAAATACCCACCATCAAGGTTGAAAGTGCAATAATCACTTTCGATGAATCGACCACAAAGGGTTCAACAATATGCCCGACAGCAGTCGGCCAGGGAGCAAGTCCAGCCTGTTGTGTGGCTACAGGGGCAAGTTCGAGACCGATGATGGCCACCACTGCACCCATCACGGCAGGTGGCATTACAATGTCGATCCATCGGATGCCCCATTTCTTTACAATAATTGACATAAGAATGAAGAACAATCCAAAGAAAATGAATCCAGATTGAGCCTGATTATAATTGCCATAGGTTCCGGTGATCAATAGTACCGGTGAAATAAATGCAAAACTTGAACCAAGATAAGCCGGTATTCCCCCTTTGGTGACCCAGGAATAAATGATTGTTCCAATCCCGTTCATCATCAAAACAACAGCCGGGTCAACGCCCAAAATGATTGGTACGAGAACCGTTGCGCCAAACATGGCGGTCAGGTGCTGGAGACTGAGTGGTAAACTTTCGCGTAGTGGAAGTTTTTGATGAATACCAATAATTCGTCGCGCCATAATTGTATTGTTTAAAAATAGTGTGAAACAGGTTTATTGTAATTGAAACGCACCATTTGCTGCATTTGATACTTATTTAAGTGAAAATCAATCCTCTTATGCATTAAATAAGGCATCAAGCTGGTTGGGTGATGGATACAATAAACTTCCTGCCAATTCATTGTTGAATGACATCGGAATATTGTTTGCCGGAAGAGATTGGGAGCTTTTATCCCTGCAAAATTGATGGAGAGGCTTGTCATTTGATAGGATATTAGCGTATAAATTTACTAAATTTACATACGCCGAAAAATATTCCTATCCTGTTATGCAACAATCCTATACGGATAATTCACCGGAGATTTTAAAAATACGGAACAGGGTGCACAATCAACTATCGAATTTGGCTTTGGCAAGTGCCTGATTTGTTTTCCGGTAGCACCAGACTGCTCCTGAAAGTAATAACAAATAGGTTCCGTCACCGATGGGTGCACTGCCTCCAACAGGGCCACCGCCAATGGATGGATCGTCAGGCGGATCAGGTGGCCCCTGGGCTTTTAGGTCTGAATAGATTATTACAAATAAACTCAGTATGAATATCCGAAGTAGTGTTTTAATCATCTTATCTAATTATCAATACTTTACCAAAATATTTACGTTTTTCTGATTGAAGGCTTACAAAGGCCGGCCCATTGAAACTTGTTACGGTTACCGAATTGATCGATGCAACGGTCGTTTCTTTTTCGAGTACTATCCTCCCTGTCAAATCGCAAATCATTATTTTCAACTTTTCGCCAGGCATTTCGGGAACACTAAAATATACCCTATCCTTTTTGTTCCATATTTGATATGTAAGTGACTGAATTTCATCCGCTGAGGTGATATGTTGAAAATGAAACAGAAATCTTTCAGCCTGGTTTGTAATAATATGATTGAACTGGTACTGAGGGGTCAGCCGTAAATCGATGATGGTATTTGTTAAAAGGTCTTCGAGCAGTACTGCGCTAAATTCGGAAAGTGAAGTAACATTTTCGAAAGTAAGGATGACTTCTGCATCCAGACCCAGTTCAAAAGAAACCGGTATGGTGACCGGACTATCAGGATACGACAAGGTATTGACACTGAGTTGGGTGTTTTCGGCCAGTACGCTATACAATTGCGGAGAGTCATCGCCACCAAAAAGTTTGTCGATATCCTCGTCACCTTCGTAATTATCGGAGCCATTTTCGCTGAACCGAATGATCATTTCATCCTGATAATTGTTTGCCATAGCTTTCATTCTCAGCAGATTGATGCCATCTGACCTTTTATAAAACAATTGATCGTGATGGAGCCGCGCGGCGTTGTTCACCTGTAAAACAGGATCGGTTGCATTGGCCTTGACAAAGAAACTTTGTCCCGAAGGGATATATTGCGTTGCATTGTTTGTCCCTACATCGCTTCCATAGCTTGAATAATTTTTAAACTGCGGGTTCCATACCCAATAGGCATCATTCACATTAAATTTCATCCATCCATCGGGGCTGTTCCAATCGATGGCTGATGGATATGGATTGGGAACAAGATTCAGACCTGTTAAACCATTGGCTGAGTTGTAGGCAACATCAAGTGAAACCATATCATTGAAGAGCATTCCTGCAAATTCATAAACTGTATCAGTGTATGGATAATAAATCAGAAATCCCTCGTGTGTGTTTAGCGGTGTATCTGTTGCCGTTCCCATGGATTGCCACGATTGCGTAGGTGAATCGAACCGATAAAGGTACGAATTCAGAAATAAGCCTGAAGTGGCCGAAAACATGATAGGAACCGAAACACCATGATAGGCCATTTCGGTTAAATTATTATTACCACTGATATAGCGCTGGATAGTAGCGCTAACATTATTTGTTGCGTGAAGGAGTGAGGCAGTTCCTGAAACAGACGATTGAAGTAGTATTCCCGCATTTCCGCTTTCGTTCAGCACCATACCCGTGATGGTGAGATTTGCCTGATCGCTTAGCTGAACGCCTGCTCCATAATGAATGTGCAAATCTGTGGTGTTGCAGTTCGTTCCTTCAATGGTTGCATTTCCTTCCCACACGGAGGTTCTCGCGGTTGTTGTCCAGTCGAGGTATTGAACATTATCGGTTGTTCCGCCATATTGCGACCAACCATGGGTGGTGCAGTAAATACGTCCTAAGCTGGCCTGACTCAGGTTGAGGGCGTCGAATAGTCCGGGGTTTTGATACGCTGTTTCAGTTCCCGGCAACGAGAGATAGAAATTCTGGCCATTGGTTCCCTCTTCATAAAAAGTGATACCTGCATCTGCAGTCTGATCATTGATCCGACACTGAACCTTAACGTAGGTTTGCCATTCGGTGGTTATTTCGGCTAAATACCCGGCATTTGGTACTTCATCCAGGACCGCTTCATCGGTTGGGCTGAGCGCGATTAGTAACTTCACCCCCGGATAAGTACCGCTTCTGACGCGGGTAATAACATATTTATTTCCGATATCGGGATGGGTTTGTGCCGAAATTCCGGCAGGAATAACAGTCCAATGCAAATCGCTGGAATAGGAGATAGCATCGTTATTGAAATATACCATGCATTGACCCGATGAGTAGTAACTCCCATTCTGATTGGCTTTCACCTCAATATCAAACTCAAATCGTTGTTGTGTCGATTTGATGATTCGTGGATTGGTCATGCGCCAGATAAGTTGGGGAGGATCGGCCTTCATGGCGAGTCCGGTGATCATAAGTAATACAAACAGAAATGTTTTCATAGCCTTGGAATTATTTTTTTTCGGGAGGAACCTGTGAAACAAAGAAAGGAGAAACAAACAAACCACTGATTGGGTTTGCCGTTCCGATATTGGCACGCCAAAGTGCCCGGTCGCTCATAAAAGTGCTGGCATCCATATCAAAATCGGTTGACAGATATGTCAGGGTAAGCCCCAGATTGCTGCGCCAGAGTGCCCGGTCGCTCATGAATACACTGCCATCAGCATCAGCATCACCGGCAACGAGTCCAAACACACCAGCTTCGAGCTCTTTATACCCGGCACCATTTCCAAAAGCTTTGGTAAGGGCATCGGTAAAATCGTAAGTGTAGGTGCCAGCGCCCGGCGTCATGCCATGGCTACTCATCACGGCTAAATGATTCCGGTGACGGATAACAACAAAAAGACTGTCGTTTAGTTGAGGCAGAACGAAGGTCGGTTGGCTACCTGTGGAATCGATAACGCTGCCGTCTGATTTCAGGAACATGGCTTTTGGCCAGCCATCGACTACTGTTGCCGGATAGGCTGTTTCGGCAGTTGGTGCATCGCGTAACTCGACAAGTATCCAGTCAACAACTCCGGCAGGGAACGTGCCTGCGGTTTCGCTACCGGTATAATTCCATGGGGCTGTGTTAAATGGTTGGTTATTCGGCAACAGGGCAGCATCGGCTAATCCGGTCAACATGGTTCCTCCGGTCTGATAAGGACCTTCGAGAAAAAGAGCAAGATTGATACCCGTGAGTTGCAAAACGAAACATCGGCTCAAAAAACCGGCCGTCCCCGATGTTGTTCCTTCTGTTATGGAAGAACTTACAAACTCTTCGCCCATCACACCAAAATGACCCGATGTACCATCGGATGACCATTCACCTCCGGAAGACAAAACATGTGATTCGTTGACAATCTGTCCGTTGGCGATTGATATGACAATAAAACTGAATAAACCAATAATAAAAATCCTGTTTTTCATGGTTGACTATTTAATGATTGTAGCACCGTTGGTAGTGATTACCCTGACTTTTCTGCTAAACAAAATATTCCCTTCATCATAAGTATTCGATTCAACGGATACCACAGCACCTGGTCCGGCGGCATTTGCAGCCTCTAAAACTGTTTGGTAAGGCGCTGATTCAGAACCGTTGCCACCCGGAGATGCGTTTTTATCAACATAGATGGTGTAAAGCGGGAGCGCCCTGTACATCCCTCTGCCGTGTGTTGCTGCCACGAGATAATCTGTCCCCTGCCAGAAAAGTTCATATACTTCCACATTGGCTGGAATCTCATTGCCCTGGCCGGCATAACGCGGATCAACAGCCCAGTTCAGGCCTTTATCTTCTGAAGCAAATACACCAATATCGGTGCCGGCATACACCCAGTTGCTGTTGCGTGGATGAACCCTGATGGTATTTACCTGAATCGCCGGTAAATCGTTCGGCGCCACTCCTGAACGGTTGCTCCATGTGGTTCCACCGTCTGTGGTGAACCAGATGTTATCGGCATTATAACCGCCAAAAGTGATGTAAACCTCCAGAAAATTATTCGGGTTTATACTGATATCAGTTATGTAACGGTTTGGAAGTGGCCCGTTATCATCCACTTTGGTCCAAACCGGTACGCCATCCAAACTATTCGTGCTAACCATAAGTGATCCATTAAAATATCCAGCCCATAGTATATTGGAATTTTGTTTAGCAATATCCAGCGCCGTGCAATAATAATTTGAATCGATGGCGGCGCCAATCAAGTGCCATGTCGAAGCGGCATCATCGGTTTCCCAGATTCGGTAACTGCCTCCAATCAGCCGGGTTGAAGTATTGGGATCCATGATAAATGGCGCGATAAATAAGGCATCTTCATTAACTGCATCGGTAAGACCTGTGTAACTGTTGGAATAATTTGTGCCGCCATCAATCGATTTTTCTATCTTCAACCTTACATATTCAGAATAATGAATTTGAGAATTGTTATAATCAATGGCGCAAAAACCACCATCACCAGTTTGGGACTGGAACCAGTTTCCCGCACCACTCCAGTCGCCGCTTGCTTTGTAACGCAACTGATCATTGTCCTGCGCTCCCCCGGTTATATATTGACCGTCAGGCGAAGCAGCTCCTCCATAAAACTGTGAAATTCCCAACGTGGTACCGGCAAGATTCGTCCATAGCGTATCAAATACATCATCATTTCGCTGAATGCCACCATCGTTTCCAACAAAAATGGTTTTATTGTTCACTGCATCATATCCGGGATGAGCTATTATGACATGTTGATCCGAATGCGCTGAATAGGCATCTGAATTATTGTGAAACTTTCGCCATTTACTTAATCTGCTGAAGGTGGTTCCGCCATCGGTACTTGACCACAGATCAATTCCTCCCACCACAACATGATTGCTGTTGGTAGGGTCAACCCACAACGCCTGATCATAATTACCCTGGTTTCCGGCACCATCCCTAAAGAATGAAGTTGTCCCATGTATTAATACCCAGTTTACACCATTATCATCGGACCGGTATAATTTACCATTGTTACGTTGCATCGACAGGTAAATCCGGTTCGCATTCGACTGGCAGAAAGAAAGTTCGCAACGTAATGATTCGTGGGGTAGTTTTCCATTGAGTGTATCATTGTTGGTAAGTGTATCCCAGGTATGGCCATAATCAGTTGAACGAAAGGCTCCTCCATATGCACCAACCAATAAGTGAGCGGGGTTATGTGGAGAAATCTTAATATCTTCGGTAAAAAATGGCGGATTCAGTATCTCAGTCCAGGTAGTACCTCCATTGGTTGTTTTCCAAACGCCCGGAGGATCATAAGTTGTGGCATAGAGAACCCCTGTGCTGTCCTGATGATGAGCGAGCCTGAAAACCAATTTAAAATTATCGTTGTTGGTCGAAACCAGTTGCGTCCAGGTTAATCCGGCATCGGTACTTTTAAAAATGCCCGCTCCGGGTTTTGCAAGTCCATTCCCTTCTCCGGTTGAGGCATACATGGTATTCAGATTCGTTGGGTCGTAAACGATGGAGCTGATCGCCAGACTTGGTAAAAAATCGTTTACCACACTCCACGAAGTTCCTCCGTTGGTCGTTTTCCAGAGTCCCCCGCTCGCGCTTCCGATAAAAATAATATCAGCATTGTCAGGTTTTATGGCAATAGCCCTGATACGGCCACCGATATTACCGGGTCCGAGCCATTCCCAGTTCCAGATTCCGGCATCTCTTGTTTGCGGCATTTTATCAACATGCTCCTTCGCTTTCACAAGTCCGTCAAAAGGAATATTTCCCTTAGCATCGGCATGTTGCATAAACCATTGTTTATACCTTTCATCAGGGTTGGTAGCTGATTTATCTTTTAGCTGTTTCTTTTCACGTTTTTTGAAATTATCCGGTTTTACGAGTTGTGGTGTTTGTTTAACTTCGTTCATTGCTGTTTGGTCAGAAAAATCAGACAAATCATTGATCGTCATTGGTTTAATGGGTAATTCAGTAAATCCGTATCCGATATCAATCCATGAATACAGATAATCGGGTGGATATAACTGCATCACTTCATTAAAAATAGGCAGCATCGGAAACTGACCAAGATTAGCTTTGTAGATTCCCTGAACCACGCGGATTTCAACAGCCTTTTTAGGTTCTTCGAGCCGATGGCTGCTGCCGTCATTCGACCAAACTGATATACTGTCGTCTGCAATCACAAATTTGAACCAGGCTAAACCGGTGAATGGTTGTCCGAATGTGTCGCGAATGGTATCCGATTTTAAATCCTGTGCTTGTATCTGGCCGATCAACAGTAAAATAAGGAGGGTCAGTTGAATATAATTTGTTTTTTTCATGGGATTTGAAATTATTGCAAGGTTACCAAAATCAATATCAGACCTTGTCCTTCCGAAAGTCCGGTCATTGCTTTTCCGAGGATGGCGCCCTGCGAACTGTTCAGATCACCAGCCACCATGGCATAACCGGGGATATCGGAAGTTGTTAGCAGATCACCCGGTTTGATCGGTTTTTTGCTTGCATCCGCTTTGCAGTAAACACGACCGGTTAATGCAACCAGATGTTTTCCGTCAGCTTTTGTTCCCGTCTGTTTTAATATGATACCAGGATTTACATCACTTGCACCGCTGACGATACCGGCCACACAACGATCATAAGCAAGGTTTGAAATTTTTAATTGTCCGGCATTCTCAGGATCAATACTTAATACAGTACCCGGTTCAATATTATCAAAATCAATAACATCAAAAGGTTCGGCTATATCGGCACCTCCTGTAATTTCAAGTTCATTGGTCGATATTCTTCCCCTGCCCGAATTGTTATAATCACCATCAATTAAGATTGAAGCTACACCTGAGGCGTTCCAAAGGGAAATCTGACCCCCTTCGGCGGGTGCGGCTTCTGACGGATCTATCTTTACTGTGGCAACATTGCTTCCGTTTCGAAGTATCATTGTACCATCAGCATCAACCGTTAATCCTCCGATGATGGCTTCGCCAAGGGTGGCCGCGTCAGCCGTTACACGCCCTACGCCCGACTCATCGGCATCAAGTATGATTGTTGCAACATCCACACTATTCCACAATGAAATTTGCGCACCTTCGGTTTCACCGAATTCAGTGGGATCAAGCCGGATGGTTTCATTTTCGTTGCCATTGAAAATACTAACTGTCCCGTTGTTACTGATGCTAAATTCACGGTTGACGCCATTCGAGCCAAATGCCTGAAAAATGGGACCTGTTGCAGTGTTTTCAACAACTAAGGCAGCTTCACTTCCTGACGATTTAAAATGTGCCGCAACGCCGGTTGCAGCAGTGTTTTCGCTCTTAATGGTTGCATAGTTCAACCCATCGCCGCTCCCTGCAAAATAGGCTGTGTGTTCGTTTCCGCCATTGTGTACATGAAGTTTGGCCTGTGTTGGTGTGATACCGATTCCGATTTGATCAGCAATATAAACGATATTGCCAAGCCCATAACCATCAACATCAGTAGCCGTGATGATGGTGCTGTTTAACAATGGGATCACCTGCGTTGTGAAACGGAGATTGGTCGAAACGATGTCGATGGCGCCTCCATTATCATCACCTACAGAGATAGCAGGGACACTGAAAGCACCGTGCAGCGGTAATCCAATCACGAGGGATTCATCGGGTTCTGTTGTTCCGAGACCCACTTTCCCTTCGAAATAGTTTTTGCCTCCCAAAAAATATCCTGCAAATCCGGAAGCGCTGTATGTGCGGGCATAAACACCATAATTTGCCCCGCTGGCGTGTGAGGCAATACCAACAACTCCTTTACCTGTAACACCAGCTGTACGGCCGGTTACACCAATCCCGGCCCCAAGCGTATTCGCCGACAAACCATTAATGGCTGTTCCGGCTTCAACTGATGCTGAAGTGTTGATTTTACCCTGAATTGCCATTGAGAACGAATCCATAGCTGAAGCGGTATTTTCGGCATCGATCATGGTGCCTGAGTATGTCGTGTTTTCGCCTTTAACCTCCAGCTGATATTCGGGTGCAGAAACGCCGATCCCGACTTTTCCGCTGAAATAACTTTTACCGTTTAAAAAATAACCGCAGAAACTGCTGTCGGTACCTGCCACGGCCATAAGCGCTTTGGTATTATGCGAACCATTTGTGGTTGCAGCATATATTCCAATACCCAAATCACCTGCCGAAACACCTTTCAAACCGATTCCACCACCGGTGGTTCCGGCTGCATAACCAAACACGGCTGTATTGGCACCAAACTCCGAGGTTGAATTTATTTTGCTATAAATGCCTGTTAAATTGCTGGCTCCGTTTGAGGTGGAAGTATTTTCAACCTCCATCGTATGAAAATCATTATAAACATCGGGTATTTTCACGTGTAAGGCTGCGGTTGGTGCATCAAGACCAATACCTACATATCCGCTGCCACCGGCAGGATTGTAATAAATATTCTGTCCTGATGTTGTCCATTGGCTGCTCACTGCGGCTGTCTGCCAACTTGCCAGACCGTTTAAATCCGAAGTAAGCACTTTACCTGCACCAGGCGAGCCGCCTGCAATCTGTAACTGGCCGTCTGTAAAAATATTTCCATGAAAATAACCGCCCCACCATCCAAGACCGGTATCTTCATAACCCAGTGCACCCCATGCGGGAGGATTATTCGAAATGCTGACAGCGCCATACACACCTGCCGAATTGCCTTCGCCAAAAGAATACCGGTAACCTGCGACACCAAACTGATACTGTCGTCCGTTATAGGCATATCCCAACACGGCGGCCTGCGAATTGCCATAACCAAAACCGGTTCCATTTACAACCGATTCCATTTGGGCATGAAGACCATAGGTTCCGGTAGTTCGCGATGCTATTCCTGTTTGATCAGAAGTATAAACACTCAGTTTTCCGTTACCTATCGCGTTGCCAATGAATACATTACCTTCATTTGTATTGACTAAGTTGTTCGGGGCATTCTGTTGCCAATCGCCTGTTGAAGGAGCCCAGTTGGTTCCGTTAAAACGGAGATACTGGTTTCCCAACGGGGTATCAATACTCACTGCAGTTCCTCCGATTTTTGTTGCATCATCGGCAATCAACGCAGTTGCGGCTTCGTCAGCTTTTTCAGCTTTAAAAGCATAAGCCGATGAACCTACCGCGATGTCGGGTGATAATGGTGTGGTGTTCACTACGATATGGAGTGATGCACTTGCGAAATCATTAAAAACACTTATCGGGATAGGTGTTGTTGAACCCAGTAAAACGGTATATAATCCGTTGGTTACCTGAACCGCCGGATGGAGCTCTGTCCAGGCCGTTCCGATGAACGAAAAAGTGAAATCCCTCGTTCCTGTTACGGCAACATCACTTTCAAGAAGTCGCCCCTGAAATGAAATTTTCTGTGGAATCGTTTGAGCGATCAACAACTGACAGGCAAACAGCATGACTACTAGGATGATTGAGTGTTTCGTGAATAATAAGGTTGTTTTCATTATGATTATTTTTTTTTGTTCAGTTTATTTCAGGAAGGCTTTTCGTGACTGAGCGAAAGTTTGTTGGGTGAAACAGTCGCTGTAAATCGGGAAAAACCATCATGATAATCTTAATCGCAGCAAAAATATGGCTATTGAATCAGCCTGTTTTGCACTGTTTTTATCCGGTGGACATGAATTTAAATTTGGTAGGGCTGGGTTTAAATCCGGTAAATGGGTATGCTGATTATTAGCAAGGATTAAATGGATCGACAAACAAATCTGCTTTGTAACAGGAAGACTCAGTGAGTATTTGTTACCTATATCAGAAACTCAATGTAGTGAATGTGTCGGTTCGATTGATAAATACATATAAAAATAGGTGGGTATGTTTCAGATTAATTAAAAATCAGTTGGATATGAATAAATTATCGTTATCTTTGAACTGTATCAACAAAACCAGTTACAATCCAAAACAGTAACGATGAAAAACAAAATCGTATCCATCATTTTAATCGCCGTATTGTTTAGCAGTTGCACGCATTATTATTATGTGCCAAATACGCAGAATGTGCCGTTGTTCATGGAAAAGAATGAGTACCGTGCCTCTTTATCTATTGGAGGAGGAGGAGAATCAAATGCCATTGATGGACAGGTTGCCTACTCGGTTACCAACCACATTGCAGTGATGACAAACTTTATTCATGCACAAGGTGGAAAAGATTCAGGGAATAATTGGGCAAAAGGGAAATTAATTGAAGGGGCAATCGGGTATTATAAACCGTTCAAAACAAATGGTGTGTTCGAGATATATGGTGGCTATGGTGGTGGCAACCAACACCATAATTATGGTGACGACAATACAAATCTTGGTAATTCAGACTTATCGTTCACCCGGATATTTCTGCAGCCATCGGTGGGCATCACGTTTAAAGGATTTGATTTTGCCTTGTCAACCCGCGTATGCAGACTCAATTTTAATAAAATAGATATCCAGTCTATTACATATGGAAATGATTTTGATGAAGTGGATGCGATAGCCCATCATAAAACTTCTTATCTTGTTGAACCGGCTTTTACCATCCGTGGTGGATGGAAATATGTAAAGCTACAGTTCCAGCTCATGTCTTCCAAAAATCTAACCAATCCAAATTTGAATTTCGAGCCTTCCCGCCTCAGCTTCGGCGTGTATTTCACCATTGCTGACAGGTATCGGAAGAATGATTCGAAGAAGTCTGTTGATTTTTGAAATTATCGTATTGGTTATTCAATATCAAGATTTATTGCTTGGTTCTTCTTCCTGAATACCGCCAGAAATGCGAAATATGAAATGAAAGCCGACGGAAAAGCCAATACTGTCCAGCCAAGTATTCCGTATAAATGAAACATCCCCAGGGTTTGTACTCCTTCTATCATACCCGGCTCAAATGCTGATTTTATTTGATCAAGATTAATGTGTAATTCAGGCCGTTTCAATAATAAGGCACCAAGGCGCATAAACGGAATGATAAGGAGGATTTGAAAAACTGCCATTAGCCATTGCACCGACTGCACCACCAACAAATTCTGACGAAACAACAAGGTAAGAAGTAAACATAGCAGGGTGGTTGCACCAAACACAGGAAATAATCCGGTAATAATACCGATTGTTACCGAAAAGGCAAGTTTGCCGGGCGTTAGGCCATCCTTAGGAACGAGCCTGAAAGGTATAAGAATCTTATCCCTGAAGTACGTAATGAATTTCGGAACCATAGCTGTTGCAGTTTCAAATCAGAGTCCAAAGATAAATATTGTTCATTCGATTGGCAGAGGTAGTGCATCATTAACCACTTATTTCAACCGCAAAACCATGAAAAATAATTTTTGAATCTGATTGTAAATAAACGAATTACACACTATTTTTGTTGGGAAGTAAATCATCCAAAAATATCGGACAAAAAAATGAACCCGGAGTTTTTTCTGGATTTACTGAAAATGCATGTAAAAACACATCGATGAATACAACTACCTCTCAAAAAATTGCAGATTTCGAGAAAATGATCATTGGTATTATCTCCATACTATGTGGAGGTATTTTAATTTATCTGACAATTTACGGCCCGTTTTTTCTGAATGCAATACATTACAAAACCTCCCTTTCGGGCATAAGTCAAATAAAAGGCCAGGATCTGGTCAATCTGTTTCTGATGGCGCCACTTTTGATAACCGGAGGCGTAACACATATCTTAAACAAGGATTTTTCACGATACCTGGTTATACTTACACCGGTTTATTTGATTTATTATGGACTGAGCATGGGAATAGGAATGGAATGGGGATTTGCCAATTATTCGGGAAACAGTGAGAAACTGACGTTTCACTTTTTGTTTCTGATCATCAGCGGTTTGCTGATTTTGTTATATTCAAACACTTTATTCACACAAGATGTGTCAATTACATTCAAAAAGAAGCCAATGATTATTTACTCGGCCATATTCGTAATATTCCTTCTGCTTTTTTCGATGATGTGGCTAAAAGAGGTAGTGATGGTCATCAACAATACCATCTCTGTATCGTATGAGCAAAGTCCGGTACTGTTTTGGGTAATCCGGTATTTCGATCTGGGATTATCCATCCCGCTCGGTTTATTAAGTGTTTATCTCTTGTGGACACGGCCAAATAGCGCGATTTCGGTTCAATTGCTTTTTTATGGCTTTTTTATAACTACGATTACTGCGGTTTGTTCGATGGGCTTTTTAATGTATCTCGACCATGCACCCGACTTTTCTATTTCAGTATTAGCCGTATTCATGGTTTTGGCGTTGATTGTATATGCAGGATTCATCTTTATCATGTCGGCAATCACTAAACCAAAACCTTCATAATCAATGGATAGTAATATGAATCATTCTAATAAATGACACTATGAAACAATGGTACGAAACACTTTTCGAAAACTACGGTTTGAAGTATGACAATGAAGTATTTACACAAGGAACCAATGGCGAATGTGATTTTATTGAGTCGGAAATTGGTTTCAACAAACAAATCAGGATACTCGATATCGGATGCGGAACCGGACGACACGCGATTGAGCTGACCAAAAGAGGTTATACAATCACCGGCATCGATTTATCTGCATCGCAATTAAAACGGGCAAGAGAAAAAGCTTCTGCAAGTAATTTACAAATTGAATTTCGGAAATTAGATGCAAGAAATTTACCTTTCGCTAACGAATTTGATCTGGCCATCATGCTTTGCGAAGGTGGATTTCCTTTGATGGAAACCGATGAAATGAATTTTAAAATTTTACAAAGTGCCGCGAATGCACTGAAAGAGAATGGAAAACTGATTTTTACCACCCTGAACGGATTGTTCCCGCTGTTTCACTCGGTAAAAGACTTCCTTGCCTCGCAAAAAGGAGACGGCAATGCAAGCTATGATAAAAACACCTTTGATTTAATGACTTTCCGTGATACAAATGTCACTTCCATTGAGGATGATTCCGGGAAAAAAAGAGAAATGGTTTGTAACGAAAGGTATTACGTACCATCGGAAATTAGCTGGTTGCTGAAATCGCTGCAATTTAAAACCATCGATATTTATGGGGCGAAACTTGGATCTTACAGCAGGAACGACAAACTGACAACAGAAGATTTTGAAATGCTTATCATTGCACAGAAATAACTAACACTAATAAAACCAAAAACAAAACAAAATGAAAACAGAAAATGTAGTTTTAATGAAAATGGCTAAGGAATCCCTTAGCGGGCAATGGGGATTGGCCATCGGAGCATTTATTATATACTTTCTTGTGGTCGGTGCTATTCAGGTTCCGTCCATATTTTTTCCTGCTACCGGTCTGCTTAGCCTGATTATCGCCGGTCCGATGGCCGTTGGGGTCTCCTATTTTTCACTATCCCTGTCAAGAAGACAACAAGCCAATGTCGGGCAAATATTCAGTGGGTTTTACAATTTTGGAAACACGTTGGGAGCCTACCTGCTGATGGTATTATTCGTTTTATTATGGTCAATTCTTCTGATTATTCCGGGTATTATCGCTGCCTTTTCCTATTCTATGACATTCTTTATTATGGCGGAAGACACATCCATCTCACCCATGCAGGCCCTCGATAAAAGCAAAGCCATGATGAATGGTTATAAAGCAAAATTATTCCGCCTGTATCTTCGCTTTTTAGGTTGGGCACTACTTTGTGTTTTAACACTTGGAATCGGGTACTTTTGGCTCATCCCATGGATCCAGGTTACTTTTGCAAAGTTTTATGATGATATTAAAGATAATCAGATGAGTGCCGAATCCATTTAAATGGATGTCTGAGAGGCCATATCATCTTATTATTCATCTTTGAACATCTGTTTCGTTAAATCATATCAAAAGCAGAAGCATACAGGTTTAATTCAAAAGTTGAACCGACTATTCGCTTTGCCCTGATGTTTTTTCGATGCGTTTCGGTTATTGACATTTAGTTTGAATGAATGCTATGCCTATATCTGCTAACGAAAAATGTAAAGTCTTTCCAATAAACCAAATCGCATGGATGGTTTATACAGAACAGGTGTTGCCACAAATGGCAACACCCATTTTTTTTTAAAACTTAGTGTCTAAAAAGGAAAAAAGTTGCAACATTCACACCTTATTTTTTAATCAGGCAAGCTTTGAGTATTTTTGCCAGGGAATTGCTTTTCTTATGTACAATGCAGAAGAGAGAAGTACTTTCATAGTTTACGTTTATATCCGAAAAAATAAACCCGGGCATTTATTTTGAACAGGATGGGTAAATATGATCACATCTGAACTAACTAATACTTTACCACGAAAACCAATGCAAAAGTTCTATATACTGCTCACTTCAATTGCGATTTTAGTATCAGTTTTAACCACATCATGCGACCGATACAAAAGACCATCGGCTAAATCGGCCCTTGATCCTCATTTGCAGGGTAGTATAAACCTACGAAACAATCTGCCTTTCGACAGTGTCCTGGTTGTTGATTTCTTTCAATCGTATCCCGGATTAAAAAAGTATGAAGAAAATGTAACATCCATTTACAGGAAACAAAAATTCAACCACATCTGGTTCGACAATAAAGGTGTTGTGGAGTTTGGTAATTCATTATACAGCAAATCGAAAAATCTCGAACCCGAAGGGATATCCTCCATCTTCCCGTATCAGGATAAAATAAATAGTGTATTTGAATACGAATTAGAAAACAAACTCACCAAAACCGAAACGGAACTCATGCTGACAAGTTTATTTCTGTATTATACGGATAAAGTTTATAATGGGCTCGATGAAAAAACTACCTCTGCAATGGGTTGGCTTCTGCCACGCAAACAGTTGTCATACAATAATTTACTCGATTCGGTATTCATAAATTCAGACACAGCAAACCAAAGTGAAAAAGTATTGTTCGGACAATACTTCAAGTTGCGCACTGTATTGCAACAATATCGTGAGATTGAGAAAACCGGTTTATGGAAACCAATCGACCTTGATCCGAAAGTGAAAGTTTATAAAAGGGGCGACACGGCCCGGGCAATCAGGCAAATAAGAGAACGATTGTTTTTAACGGGTGATATAAAAAAGAATGACTGCAGCAATAGGTTTGATACTGAATTGGTTGCTGCGATTAAGAACTATCAGAGGCGCAATGGCAAAAATCCAACCTCATCGATTACCCCAAAACTAATCAATGAATTAAATGTCCCGATTGGTGAATTGATCAAGCAAATCATGGTGAATATGGAGCGTTGCCGATGGATTTCGCCCGAAATAGTGGATGCGAAGGAAATGATTTTTGTAAACATCCCTTCTTACAAACTGAATTTCTACCGCGATGGGCAAAATGAATTGGAATCGCCGGTGGTGGTTGGCAAAACCATGACAAAAACAGTAATTTTCGGGGGAAAGATGAGCTATATCGTATTCAGCCCGTATTGGAATTTACCCCAAAATATTATCAACCAAGAAGTTAAACCAGGAATGACCAAAGATACAAATTACCTTGTATCGCACAATATGGAATGGAACAATGGTCAGGTACGTCAGAAACCCGGCAAAAAGAATTCTTTGGGATTGGCAAAGTTCATGTTCCCAAATTCGAACGAAATTTATTTGCACGATTCACCTTCGAAAGGCCTGTTCGATAGGGAAAGCAGGGCATTCAGTCATGGCTGTGTCAGGGTTGGAAGAGCCCGCGATCTTGCCATTTCAATATTAAAAGATGACCCCGACTGGACTCCAAAAAAAATTGATTCCGCGATGCATAGCGGCAAAGAAAGTATCTGTCTGTTAAAAAATAAAATCCCTGTGTATATCGGTTATTTTACCGCATGGGTGAATGAAAAGGGCGAAATAGAGTTTTATGATGATATTTATGAGAAGGATAAAAATCTGGCCAATCTAATGATAGCTAATCAATAAATGAGCATCCACGACCACGAAGTGGTCATTTCTTCCTGATCACATCAATACATTTATAGAAGCGGCGTGCGTACATTTTTGAATCCAGTCTACTGATGGTCACTCCATACACCTCACCAGATGAGGCATGTATGAATTTCGATTTCATTCCATCGGCTTCACAGATAATCCCAACATGGCCAATGTTGTTTTTATCTTTGTAGCCGTAAAAAACCAAAATATCCCCAACTTTAAATTCATCAGGTTTTAGTGCAGTTCCGAGTGATTTGTATCCTTTTGAACTATCGGGAAGCCTGATATTGAAATGATTAAACACAAAATAAACAAAACCAGAACAATCAAATCCTTTGGCGGGATCAATGCTACCATATTGATAGGTTGTACCTAAATATTTTTTGGCAAATTTGATGATGTCTGTTCTGAAAAATCCTGTTGAATCATGTAACGCACTATCTGTTTTTGATAATGGCACACTGTTTTGTGCCTGTACAAAACTGACAATCAACAACATCAACAAAACAAAAGCTGCTTTTTTATTCATAGATGATCTGGTTATCGCGTTGAATTTTGCGAACAACGGATTTGCGTGTTCCTTATCATGGAGAAGGCAAAACTACGATTATAAACATTACACATCAAATAGCTGATTAGCACTACAATTGTGAAAGTTTAACGTTTCAATGCAACCTAAAAAGGTTCATTCCAATAATAATTCCTATTTTTGAGGCATGCTAAAACATCTTTTTTTCTTTTTCCTCTTTCTAATTCCTGTGATTAATAATGCAAATTCGGGTGATTTGCATTTGGTAGATGAAGCAAACCGTGATATCTATTCTGTTTTAAATCTGTCTGCTTTTGGCTTATCAAATGAGGTATTTCAGCTTGCATTGAAAGGTCTCAATAAACTCAAAGAAGCGGGTCAACTCGAAAATTCTTCTGTTTTAACCATCGTCGATTTCTCGCAATCGAGCAACAACAAAAGGTTGTACGTTATTGATTTTAATAAAATGACTGTGTTATTTAACACCCTTGTCGCACATGGCAGGAATACCGGTGAAGAGTTTGCCCATGATTTCTCAAACAAAGCCGGCACGCTGAAAAGTAGTCTGGGATTTTATGTTACCAAAAATCAGGCATTGGGCTCTCAGGTGGGTTTATCACTAATCATTCAGGGTGTCGAAAAAGGATTCAACGACAATGCAGTCAACCGGGAGATCATTATGCATGGTGCTGATTATGCAACCGAAGATTTTATCAAAAAAAACGGATGTCTTGGCAGAAGTTATGGTTGTCCTTCCGTGCCTCCCGACATGATAAAACCTGTTATTCAGACCATTGAAAAAGGCAGCTGCTTGTTTATTTATTATCCTGACAACAATTACCTCCTGCACTCATCGCTGCTCAACTAAAACTGGCGCGCTATTACCCAATTCAGTTTCTCTGAGACACCAATTTAACAATAGCTCCGCCTTCCGGAAGATTGTTGCATTGTGCTTATATCGATTTTATAATTGGCTCAAATTGATTCGGAATAATCAGATGATCATTAATTCGGTATCCGATGGTCATGATCGTGTAATTTATTGATTTATCATCGGTCAAAGACCGGAATGAAATTCGATGTTGTTGAAACTACGCCGAACGGGGTTGTTGGGTTGGTTGTTGCACTGGCTGCTGCACTGGTTGTGGTGCAGGTTGTACAATTGGTCGCGGAGTTATAATATTTCTATTATTTCCTTTTTCTTGTCCTTCATTAATTCTTTCTGGTTTATTATTCCCTTCAGACTTGATTATTTGTAGCTGTTTCATTTTGTATTGTTTTAGGTGATTCTATTGTAAACTCAAAACTATTTAATTCTAAAAATACTGCATTTGTTTGATATTTCTCACTCCATGGGCTTGATTCATAAACAATAACATCTTCCAATATCAATTCTCTTTTTTCTGTGGAGTCGGAAAACGCTCCAATTCTTCCAAAAAATGTTGTATTGGTTTTCTTATTATGTACATAAATCCAATCTGTTGATGGTGAATTCAAGTAATAACTCCAAACATCATCATCACCAAATCTATTTGTCAATTTCCATTTTTGAAATATTCGAATAAATACTTTTTTCGTTATTAAAAATCCCCATAAGAACCCCAAAGGTATTGCCAATATATATGAGATAAACATTTCAGATTTGTTTAATGACTTTTGACCATTAAAGAGATTGTTCCAAATACTTAAGTTTAGCCCAAATTCTGTTGAGACTGACTTATTGAAAATTCCAATAAATAACCAATACATGGAACAAAATAACTCCATAATTATTAATGTACCTATCCCAAGAACAGCTGAATAAATCACAAACTCAAAAACAGAATATTGTTTCTGAGTTGTAATATATCTAATCATTAATGTTGAAATCACTCCGGGTAGAAGGAGCAAAAAAAGATTCCAGACGAGTTCAGTTATTTCCATATTCTTTTTTTTATAATTTCAGGTACCATATAGTGTTTTATTCAACATTCTCCTGCAAATATAATAACAAAGCACTGGCTATCAGCATTTATTTAAAATGAAATAAATAAATAGAGAATAGAGAATAAACCGGGTTGTACTATGCCGCTTGCGTTTGAGTAGCCCAAATCCTGAATTGCGTGGCTTGTTTCGAATTTACACGGTAACCAACAGCAATTATGACATTGAGGTTATAAAACTCAACTTTTCGTTTTACATTTCTGGAGCCTTCTTGCTGAACTGTTTCCAAAATGGAAATAGTTGATTGCTGTTGCAATTCACCTGTTTCATAAATATTTGCCAAATGCTTGCTAATAGCCGGCACTTCTACACCAAATAAGGCGGCTATAGCTTTTTGAGGAAGCCAAAAAGTGTCGTTTTGGTAAGTAACGCTTATGTTTACATTACCCGTTTCATTGCTATAAAGTATTATGCTGTTTTCCATTATGCCTCCGGTTTTATCGCTGTTTCTTTGGTCATCGCTTTCTATTTTATCCCGTTTTCAATGATTTCTATTTCTTCGGCTGTTAAATCGCAAAGCTGGTAAACCAGTTGGTCGATTTGGATCATGCAACTTGATTTTATCTCAAAATTTTTCTGCTTTCAATGGTGTGCAACAATGTAATTTGCTTAATGGCTATTTGGTTAAGCTTAAATAGCCTGTCGGACTGGGGCAATCCTTCATTGATGAGAAGGGCATTTATATTTTCTAAGTTCGACAAGCAGATCAGTTCGTTTATGTGGGCATAATCTCTCATATTTCCTTTTAGATCAGGGTTTTCTTCCCGCCATTGTTTGGCAGTTCTACCGAATAAGGCCATATTCAGCACATCAGCTTCATTGGCATAAATCGCTGATGCCTGTTGTTGGGTAATTTCTTTGGGTATCAAATACTCCTTGATGGCATCGGTATGGATATGGTAATTAACTTTTGCCAATTCTCTTTTTGCCGACCAGCCCAGCAGCTTTTGTTCTTCTTCTTTGAGGCGTTGGAATTCTTTAAGTAAATACAATTTGAATTGAGGTGATACCCAGGAGGCAAATTCAAAAGCAATATCTTTGTGTGCATAGGTTCCACCGTATCTGCCAGCTTTAGCTATAAGGCCTTTCGAATTGGTCTTTACTACCCATTGTTTCGCCGATAATACAAATCTGTTTAAACCAGCCTGATTTTTAATTCCCTCGAATTCGGGGGAATTAAAATGCGGATTGTACATTTCTTCCCAAATACCCAGAAACTCTATGGTATTTTTATTCCTGAGCCATTTCTCAATCAAGGCTAAACCATTTTCAATAGGTTTAACCATGTCGGTAAGCGAGATATAATCGCTTTCGTTATGCTCAATAATGCTTATTTCCGTATTATTTACAATAATTTTTGTCATCATTTTATCCCGTTTTCAATGATTTCTATTTCTTCGTCTGTTAAATCGCAAAGCTGGTAAATAGATGCCTCTGCAACCATTTTCAAAGCGTGATAATATGTCACGGTTTCGTTCCTCCACTGACGCGGATTCCATTGACTCAAATTTGAATTCAACCCAACGTATCATTCACAAATATACAATTATGAGGCGTATGACGAGAAAACAGTTCTTTTGAAACAACCTATTATTTTGATGTGCCGGGATGTTTTGCCCCCCCGGCCCCCGAATCGGGGGAGTAACGAGGAATTCGTTTTTACAACTTACAAATCGACCCTCAGTTTATAACCTTCTCGTTGCAGAAAACCCCCATGCGTGGGCAATGTCATTAAGTTAAGGATTTTGAATCTGAAATGTTTTTACCGCAAACCTGCCTGGCGGCTGACAGAGTTCGCTAAGGAGGCGCAGACCTGCCTGGCAGCAGACTGGGAGCCACAGAGTTCTTATTAGGCAGCCTTCTTTGCGAAACTCTGCGTAAACCTTTGCGGCTCTCCGCGGTTAATTTTTGTGACATTTTCTGTTAACTTAATGACATTGCACGCGTGGGGGTTTGGGGGCAAGACTGTAAACTTTTACTAGGACGAGTCAGCTTTTAAATCATCATTTTCGATAAACAAATGACCTCTACGAGGTCAAATCGAACCTTCACTGAGCTTTTCAGCAGACCCTATATATTTTCTGATTTTTCACATACATCAAAGTTACCTGCTTATATTTGTTCCTTAAATGGTTAAGCAATTACACATTGCATTGATCTCAAATGAAACAACAAATCAAGTAAAAACTTAAAATTTCTGCCATGAAAAAATTTACCATTTTCATTTTGTTTATTCTATCACTCCTGAACACGAAGGCACAGGATTACCTGATCAGTTTTGCCGGAACAGGAGAAAGCTCCACTGTTGATTCGGTACTGGTCGAAAACCTGACGCAAGGTACAAGCCTGACTTTTGCAGGCACCGATATATTGAACCTTAATGTGACAGTAGGAGTGTCGGAGCTTTCACTCAGCATGGCAGATGCGCTGCATATTTTTCCAAACCCGATGAGCGGTAACTGTACGGTTGGCTTCGAAACAGATTTTCAAAGCAATACTACCATTGAACTATATGACATAAAAGGAAAAAAAATCTTGCAATCTCAGGAAATATTAGCCATAGGTTTCCATACATTCAATCTCACCGGAATTAAAAATGGTATTTACCTATTGAAAATCTCATCTGACATTTACGCCTATTCATCAAAAATCATTTGTATGAATGCCTCAGTGGGTAAAGCAGAGATTAATTATGCCGGAACCCGACCTGAAATTGATAAGCAAAATGCGGTGAAGTTAAAAAACACCTGGTCAACGATAAATATGGAATACACCCTGGATGATTATTTGAAAATTACCGGAAAATCAGGTGTATATCGTAGCGTAAAGATGCTTAAACCTACGAACAGTCAAACGGTCACATTCAATTTCATTGCTTGTAAGGATGCGGATAATAATAACTATGCAACAGTTCAGATTGGAAGTCAGGTATGGATGGCCGAAAACCTGAATGTTGGGACGTCTGTAAATGGCAGTCAGGCACAAACCGATAATGGCATCATCGAAAAGTACAATTATAACGACAATTCGCTCAATGGTGATATTTACGGAGGACTTTACAGCTGGACCGAGATGATGCAGTATGAATCAAGTGAAGGCATACAGGGAATTTGTCCGAATGGCTGGCATATTCCGACTGATTTGGAATTGACAACGCTGAATAATTTTCTAAGTGGTGTGCCGGCATCCGGAGCAAAGATGAAAGAAACAGGATTCAATCACTGGGCTGCACCCAATACCGCGGCAACCAACGAAAGTGGATTTTCGGCTTTGCCCGGAGGTACGCGAAATTCAAATGGGACTTTTCAGAATTTAGGTTACAATGCTAATTTCTGGACTTCAGTGCAGAGCTCTTCAACAAACGCCTGGAATAGTTATCTGAGCTACAATCAGGCTGATCTCGAAAGTGGCAATATCAGCAAGGAAACAGGAAACAGTTGCCGATGTATTCAGGACGATGCTATTGAATTGACCAAATTAGCTGGTGAAACAACAAAGACCTGGAAACTGCTTCGTGATGTTTCCACCGGAAACTACCCGCTCCAGATAGGTCCGTATGATCGTTCAGAAATATGGTGGGCAATGGGTTTAAATAACAATGAATTGGCCAACCGACCTTGTATGCTGAACGATGAATGGACTTTCGGACGTGATGGTAGCATGGTTTTCGATACCAAAGGCGATTACTGGGCCGAAGGTTCTATATTTCCTGAAGGGGAAAATAATATATGTGCCTCAACGGCTGATCCGATGATAAACCGTGATGGTGTCGATGTTTCTGCCTGGGGCGATGGCACGCATGAATACGAGTTAACCACCGGATCGTCCCCCAAGCTGAAAGTGATTGGCAATGGCGCCTATCTTGGTCTTTGTAAAGTTGGAACTGACTACGAGTTTATGGTTCCTCAGGATTCGGTGCGCTACGATATAATTTCCTTGTACGATGGCACAACAGATACACTTATTATCGAATCAAATTATTATTTTGACTATGATGAATCTCAGTATGGAGCATATTGGCGGTTTGTGCTGGTTCATTATGATGATCCGAACGATGAACCTCCCATTCCAAGCAATCCTCCAACAGCCGGTTTCACCTATTCATCAGATGGTCTGACTGCCACTTTTACAAATACTTCCCTATTTGGCGAAACTTTTCATTGGGACTTTGGTGATGGAGCCACTTCAACAGAACTAAATCCGGCTCATACCTATGCGGTTGATGGCTTCTATGCTGTTACTTTAATCGCCTATAATTCATCAGGCGAGGACAGCTATTCGCAAACCATTGCCATTACAACCGGCGATCTTACAGAGGAATTACTTGTTGGAGGTGCATGGAGAATTCCTGTCTCTAATCACTCCATTTATGTTGGATCAGGGATGGGAAGTGATAACTGGTGGATAACTCCATTGGCCAATTTAGACGGCACGATGGTTGGAACAACAGACGACTGGTCATGCATGGTGGATGATGAATTTATTTTCTCGGCTGGTGGTGGATATGCCTATGAAACAAATGGTGGTTCGCGAAACGATGGTTATTTTGGTCAACCCAATGGTTGCTGGACAGATGAGGAAATTGCAGGTAGCGGATATGGCGCTGCTTTTGGTTCATGCAACACGCACACATTTGAATTCACTCCTGCAACAGAAAACAGCAGGGCGATTATTACCTTAACCAACGGGCCTGGATTTGCAGCCTTTATCGGTTTTTATAAAGGATATTACGGCGGAGAAAACAGTGACCCTTTTAATCCCCCAAATGGTGGTTATCCAACGACACAATATGAGGTGATCGCTTACGGCACTTCCGGTGATACAGAAATACTAATTGTATCCGTTGATATTTCAAATGATCATTCTGGCTCTGCTGCCTGGACAATCGAATTGGAAAGATAATCTTATCCGGAATTTACGTATTGTTGTATTCCGAACTCAAAACACCTGCATAAATTAATATGCAGGTGTTTTGTTTTCATATCCCCTCACTAAGTTTTTCTTCCAATTTTACCTCCCACCCTGTGTAACACCATCGTGGTACTTCAACAACCCACGAATGTGTGAATGATGCAATTATTTGTTGCAATTATGTAAGGCTTTTGGGTTAGAAGAGGTGCAACTTTGCCAAAAAATTCGGGATCCGGTTCCTGCCTGATCATTCATTGGATATGAAATTTATATAGTATCTGATACAAATCCTGAACCGGTAAAAGAGGAGGATGCAGAATACCTTATAAAAAAGTAATGTTAAAATTAAACGATAGCCATGATTTAATCGGGCAAAAGATGAAAACAATCATGGCGATCAAGGTGGAAACTCCGGATTAACGGATCAGATTTTAAATGAAAATGAAAAAGAAAATCGACTGGAACGTTACTATAATCAATGAGATAGTAGTTTCATCAATGATAAATTCCAAATTTTAGTCGTAGAGTAAACTGTTTAAAAGAGAAATAACAACCTGATAAAGAATGGATGAAAATAAGGATGAGTTGAAAGCGGCATGAGAATTGTATATATCGTAAATGAATCGCGAAACAAATAAGATTGATCTTAACGAATGACTTTAAAAACTGACAACAAATAATTTTAACACTTACTAACATGAAACGAAACATAAAATTAGGTATCCTGTTTATTGCATTGGTGGCCTCCACAGCAATACTACCATTTCAGGCAAAGGCCCAGCAACCCAATGTTAGTTTTCAGATTTTTTATGATGAACTAAGTCCTTACGGCGAATGGGTTGATTATCCCAATTACGGTTATGTATGGATACCTGATGCAGGACCAGATTTTGCACCGTATTCAACACGGGGACAATGGATATTTACCGATTACGGTTGGACCTGGGTATCGAACTACGAATGGGGTTGGGCTCCATTCCATTACGGACGCTGGGATTACGACAATTATTATGGCTGGATATGGGTTCCAGATAACGAATGGGGACCTTCGTGGGTGACCTGGGTTTCAGCAGATGATTATTATGGCTGGCAACCGATGCAACCCGGCATTAGTATCAATATCAGTCTCGGAAGAGATTACCGGAATAATCATAACCACTGGACATTTGTCCGATACAGGGATTTTGAAAGGGACGATATTCAACATTACTACGTCGATCGGTCAGATCACGAAAGGATTATCCATAATTCAACGGTGATTAATCAAACATATATTGATCGCAGCCGGAATACTACCTATATCTCAGGTCCATCAAGAGACGATGTGCAACGAGTTACCGGTAACAAAGTAAGGCATGTTTCAATTCAGGAAAACGATAGACCGGGACAAGATTTGGGCAAGGATCGTTTACGGATTTACAGACCGGAAGTCAAACGAAATATCGATAATAATCAGAAATCGGCTCCACGTAAAGTTTCTGAGTTGAAAGATGTGAAACGACCTTCAGAAAGGACTGCCCCTGATAAATCGCGGGATTTAACCCCCGCCGGCAATAACAGACAGGATAGGCAACAAAAAACGGTATATCCGCGAAATGATAATAAACAGGTTCAGCCTGATCGCCAACGGAAAGTAAGTCCATCCGATAATAACAGGCAGGATAGGCAGCAGAAAACGGTAACTCCTCAAAATGATAATAAACAGGTTCAGCCTGCTCAACAACGGAAAGTAAATCCATCCGATACGAAAAGACAGGAGCGGCAAAAAAATAAGGTTAGCCGGCAAAAGGAAAATCAACAGGTTCAGCCTGCACAAAAACAGAATGCAGAGCCAACGGAAAATAAGAAACAGGCAAACCCTGAAAAGACTGTAAAGCCGGAGAAGACTAAAAGATCGAACAGACCCAGAACAACATAAAACTGAAAAAAATAGGCTACATCAGATTTCTGACAATCAAAAAACACCTGCACTGTAATTTGTGCGGGTGTTTTATTTTCAGGTCTCACCGCAAGAATCTGAACATAGAGTTATTGATTATTCGTTGTCTGATTTCTGGAAATAAGATTTAAAAGCAATAAATTTATTAGAACCGACATCAGTATGTTTGTGGCATAATTCATACTTATGCAAATATTTTGGTTTCTGTTTAACCTGATACATATTGCTGAATTACAAATTTTATCTCGATTTCGCATTGAAACTTAGCGAAGCGTTCTCACCGTAGGTAAATGCATAATTTGGGTTACATCAACTGAAACAGATAAGCGCTAATGCGAAAAAAAAAACTGCACAACCTTCGATTCAACGATTGTGCAGTCTGGATGTCTCCCCGCCAGGATTCGAACCTGGGACCCATTGATTAAGAGTCAATTGCTCTACCAACTGAGCTACGGAGAGGTTTTGGTGATGCAAAATTAAGGCTTTTTGTTTTTCAATCCGCATTTCGGGACTTTTATTCACCGTGTTTTTCCAATTCCATGCATAAAATCATACTTTTGCTAAGGATAGAATGAACCATGATGGACCGACACCATAAATTTGAAAGTGCGTTGAAAGTGAATGAAGGCATTGAACCACCCGAACAGGTAAACACTGCCGCTGTAAACCGTTTGAAAGCTTCAAGAAAGGAAATCCTCTCTCCTGAACAATATGTTGAGGGCATTCTGAAGGGTGATATTGTGATGCTTTCGAAAGCTATCACCTTGATCGAAAGCGCATTACTAGAACATCAACTAACGGCTCAGGCTATTATTGCCGCTTGTTTGCCCCATTCGGGTAAGGCCGTTCGTGTAGGAATCACCGGTGTACCCGGAGCCGGTAAAAGCACATTTATTGAATCGCTCGGCATGTATTTGATCGCGAAAGGAACCAAAGTTGCTGTTTTGGCGATTGACCCAAGCAGTCAGCGGTCGAAAGGCAGTATCCTGGGTGATAAAACCCGCATGGAACGCTTGTCGGTGCAAGAAAACGCCTATATCAGACCATCGGCCGCTTCAGGCACATTGGGTGGTGTGGCGCGGAAAACCCATGAAACCATCCTGCTGTGTGAGGCAGCCGGTTTCGATACCATTATTGTCGAAACTGTGGGAGTGGGGCAATCGGAGACTGCGGTGCATTCGATGGTGGATTTTTTCCTGTTGTTAATGATTTCAGGCGCCGGAGACGAATTACAGGGAATCAAACGTGGAATCATGGAGATGGCAGATGGTATTGCTGTTAACAAAGCCGATGGAGATAATATCATACGGGCTAACCGTGCAAAAGCTGAATGTGAAAATGCCCTGCACCTTTTCCCGCTTCCCGATTCGGGTATCAGCCCCCGGGTGATCACGTGTTCTGCCCTGGAAAACACCAATATTGATGCAGTCTGGCAGATGGTATCGGCCTTTGTCACCGCAACAACCGAAAATGGTTACTTCGAAAGAAAGCGTGTGCAGCAAGCGGTTCAGATTATGTATAACACGATCAATGAGCAGCTCAGCACACATTTCTATCAGGAGAAAAAGATACAACATGCCATACCGGAAATTGAGGATGCAATACGGTCGAACAATATCACCTCTTATATGGCAGCAACCACATTACTCGAAAAGTATTTCAAAGGATTGAAAACGTAATTGCCGGATTATAATTCAAAGTCGTATATTTAGGTGGTAATCATCAATATAAGATTCATCTGCTATTTTTCCATCGTCTTCCGCCGAGACAGGCGACTCCGCTCAGGATGACTGTCAGTCTGAGCGGAGTCGCCTGTCTCGGCGGAACGACGATGGAAGACTGTATTTCTACACTATACAACGTTGGATAATAATTCATAAAAATTATTGTTTCATAGCTTTCCGAAACAATAAAAAAAAACTGTTCCGGCTGATAGGACAAAGACTATGTTTTTCCAATGTTTTTAGTGCTTTGCCGTTATTTTCGGATTGCTTAATTTATTAAATTTGCGTGCAAATCTGAAAAAGAGAATTTTATGAATGAGTTCATCTCCATGAATCCGAATCCACTGGTTCAATACCTCAATAAACCTTCACATGATTTCACCCGCGCCGATCTGATCCGTTATATCGAAGATAATAATATCGAAATGCTCAACTTCAGGTATGTGGCCTGGGACGGACGATTGAAAACCCTGAACTTCATTATCAACAGCCGCGAACACCTCGAAAACATACTCACCGCTGGCGAGCGTGTCGATGGCTCCAGTCTTTTCCCTTTCGTTGAAGCGGGTTCGAGCGATTTGTATGTGATGCCCAAATATAAAACTGCATTTCTGAATCCTTTTGCAAAAGTGCCCACCCTCGATATACTATGTGCTTTCTACGATCGCAACGGCAAGCCACTCGAAAGTTCACCCGAATATATTTTAAAGAAAGCCCATCGTACTTTTCAGAAAGTAACCGGACTGACATATGAAACCATGGGCGAACTGGAATTTTACATCATCAGCAATGTTGAGGATGAGTTGTATCCGGCTGCCAATCAAAAAGGCTATCACGAATCATCACCATTCAACAAATTCGCCGATTATCGCCGCCAGGCCATGCGGTTGATTGCCCAGAGCGGTGGTCAGATCAAATATGGCCATTCAGAAGTTGGTAATTTTTCGACCGGAGGAAAGGTGTATGAACAAAACGAAATCGAATTTTTGCCAACCAATGTCGAAGATGCTGCCGATCAGCTTGTTATCGCTAAGTGGATCATGCGGAAACTTGCTTTTGAACAAGGAATAACCATCACTTTTGCCCCGAAAATAATCGTGGGAAAAGCCGGGAGTGGCATGCATGTACACACCCGCCTGATGAAAAATGGAAAAAGTGTGATGACGACAAATAATTTATTGAGCGACAAAGCCAAAACGGCCATTGCCGGTTACCTCAGTCTGGCAGCCTCGCTCACCGCTTTTGGGAATACAATTCCCACATCTTATTTTCGCCTCGTTCCGCACCAGGAAGCGCCAACGAATATCTGCTGGGGCGACCGCAACCGCTCTGTACTCGTTCGGGTTCCCTTAGGCTGGTCTGGATCGAGTGATATGATCACTGATGCCAATCCCCAGGAAAAGGCAATGAAATTTGATTTCAGCCAGAAACAAACTGTCGAATTCCGCGCCCCAGATGGCTCCGCAGATATTTATCTGTTGATGGCCGGACTTACGGTTGCGGCACGAACAGGTTTCGAAATGGAAAACCCGATTGCATTCGCTGAAAAAACCTATGTCGATGTGAATATCTTTGATGACGCCAACAAAACAATTCAGCAGGAACTCGAACAATTGCCTTCAAGTTGCGTTGAATCGGCTGATGCATTGATCCGGCATAAAGAATTTTATCTCAAATATGGCGTTTTCACCGAACAGATTTTAAGTTTCATTGTGAACTATCTGAAAGCATACAACGACGAAAATCTTCGTGAGGAATTGGGAAATGACGAACAAAAGATACTTGCACTGGTGACGAAATATTTCCATTGCGGATAAAAAGTGTTAGCAATGCATTTAACCACTGAGTCTCCTTGAGTGAAACGGAGAGTCTCACTGAGTTTTAATGAAGATTACCCGGCAATATATTTTCCATTTGATTAAATGTTAAAATCCAAAGTTTATAAACCTCCAAAAAATAGCATTTCATTAACTCTGTGGACTTTGTGAATTAACTCTGTGCAACTCTGTGGTAAAAAAAAGAACTACAGATTCGCAACAAGTTCGATATTTAACTTTAGTTTTACTGTAATTTATCAACCACTAAAAAGACAATAATGGAAAACGATCAAATTACTGAAAAAATTCTCCATTGTGCATTTAAGGTTCATACAGAATTAGGTCCCGGACTTTTAGAAAGTGCTTATGAGGAGTGTTTGTTTTATGAATTAAAACAATCTGGTTTGTTTGTTGAAAAGCAAAAGGCATTGCCGTTGGTGTATTATGATGTAAAATTGGATGTCGTTTACCGCATTGATTTATTGGTTGATAACAAAGTGGTTGTTGAAATAAAAGCGGTCGAAACTTTCAATGATGTACACACAGCACAGGTACTTACCTATCTTAAACTTTCCAGATGTAAAATTGGTTTATTGATCAATTTCAACGTAAAATCATTGAAACACGGAATAAAAAGGTTAATATACTAAGTCTTGGATAGTTTTTATGGAAAAGCGTAATCCATTCTCCGGTACTCCGTGAACTAACTCTGTGAAACTATGTGGTAAAAAAAGAACCACTGAGTCCCACTGAGTTTTAATGAAGATTAGCCGGCAATATTCTTCTCATTTGATTAATTGTTAAAATCCAAGGCATCTTAACCTCCAAAAAATTAGCATTTCATTAACTCTACGGTACTCTGTGAATTAACTCTGTGCAACTCTGTGGTAAAAAAAGAACCACTGAGTCACACTGAGTGAAGCACTGAGTCTCACTGAGTTTTAATGAAGATTACCCGGCAATATACTTCTCATTTGATTAAATGTTAAAATCCAAGGCATCTAAACCTCCTAAAATTAGCATTTCATTAACTCTGTGGACTCTGTGAACTAACTCTGTGCAACTCTGTGGTAAAAAAAGAACCACTGAGTCAAACTGAGTGAAGCACTGAGTCTCACTGAGTTTTAATGAAGATTACCCGGCAATAAACTTCTCATTTGATTAAATGTTAAAATCCAAGGTGTCTAAACCTCCTAAAATTAGCATTTCATTAACTCTGCGGTACTCCGTGAACTAACTCTGTGCAACTCTGTGGTAAAAAAAGAACCACTGAGTCACACTGAGTGAAGCACTGAGTCCCACTGAGTTTTAATGAAGATTAGCCGGCAATATTCTTCTCATTTGATTAATTGTTAAAATCCAAGGCATCTAAACCTCCTAAAATTAGTATTTCATTACCTCTGTGGTACACTGTGAATTAACTCTGTGCAACTCTGTGGTAAAAAAAGAACCACTGAGTCACACTGAGTGAAGCACTGAGTCCCACTGAGTTTTAATGAAGATTAGCCGGCAATATTCTTCTCATTTGATTAATTGTTAAAATCC
>JABFQW010000152.1 GCA_013141455.1 Bacteroidales bacterium | reverse complement strand
CTCCTGATTGAAGCATCAAAAATGATATTAATTCAATTTTTCTATTTTTTCAAAATCCTGATCGCTTCATCCACATGTTTTTCGGCTTCCATCTGTGCGTTAAAAATATGGATGATGATCCTGTTTTTATCAACAATATAGGTGACACGGCCCGGAAGCATTCCAAACAGGTTTGTTGGTACACCAAATTTTTTGCGAAGTTTATTACCAGTATCGCTGAGCAGGGTGTACGTGAGATGGTGTTTTTCGGCAAACTTTTTATGACTTTCAACCGATTGGCCGCTGATACCAATCACTTCGGCATCGGCTGCTTTGAACACTTCAAACTGATCGCGGAATGAACAGGCTTCTTTGGTGCAGCCCGGACTATCGTCTTTCGGGTAGAAAAAAATGACAAGGTTTTTCGTTCCAAGCACTGACTGACTTTCGAAGAGTTGGCCGTTTTGATCCTGCAATTTAAAGTTTGGTAATTTGTCTCCGATTTCTAATTTTTCCATAGATTGTTGATGATTAAGGGATAATAACAGGATAGTTAAAATAACGACGATTATTACCGGAATAAGGACAATGACTCTGGTTTTCTTTTGTATAGTGTTCAGTTTTAAAAGCATTGTCAATATCTTCGTTTTTAGTACAGAAGCAGATATCAGGTTTGAATAAATGTCAGATCTTTCAAAAATAATCAATGATTCAACAAAAAATAATGAAAGAAGTTCATTCACTTTGTAGTAATGATTGATTTCGGACCAATTTATAAGGTTACAATCTTTGTCTCTGAAAAATATCCTGAAATTCTTGTTTCACGGTAAAAACAGACTAATTTTAGCTTAAATTTCATTAAAAAATAATCTCTGTCATGAAGAAAATATTTTATTGGATAGTTCTCCTTTTTGTTGTTATTTCAACTTCCTGCACAACTGATGCCGGAAGGCAAAGTAAAACAGTTGCATCAGCCAAAGCCGATGTTGAACTTTATGTTACCACCGAAACACAAAGTATGTTGTTTCAGCCTGTTATGCTTTCATTCGATGCTGATCAAACGAAAATGGCAAACACAATCACCTTAAATCCTGAAGTGAAATTTCAGGAAATGGATGGTTTTGGTGCTGCCATCACGGGTTCGTCATGTTATAATCTGTTGAAAATGACTCCCGAAAACCGGGCTAAATTGCTGAAAGAAACTTTTGACCCGCTTACAGGAATGGGGTACAGTTATATCCGCATTTCGATCGGTTGTTCCGACTTCTCTATAGATGAATACACTTATTGCGACAAGCCTGGAATCGAAAATTTTGCAATTCATGAATTCGATAAGCGTGATTTATTCCCAATTCTGAAAGAGATTCTTACCATAAATCCAAAAGTGAGAATCCTTGGTTCACCCTGGACACCACCCAAATGGATGAAAGTGAATAATTTAACTGAATTGAAGCCTTTCGATTCCTGGACAAGCGGACAACTGAACCCGAAATATTATCAGGATTATGCCACCTATTTTGTAAAATATATTCAGGCGATGAAACTGGAAGGTTTTACCATTGATGCCATCACAGTTCAAAACGAACCACTTAATCGTGGCAATTCGGCTTCGTTGTTTATGAGCTGGCAGGAGCAGCGCGATTTCATTAAAACCGCGCTGGGGCCGGCATTTGAAAAGGCTGGTATCACAACAAAAATCATTGCTTTCGATCATAATTACGATTATGACATCAACAAGCCTGAATGTGCCGACCAGATTGATTATCCGGTTAGAATTTATGAAGATGCTGAAGCTGCAAAATATATCGATGGAGCGGCTTATCATGCGTATGGTGGTGAAGTGGCCGAAATGCTTGATATTCACAACAAACGACCCAACAAGAATCTCTATTTTACTGAAATGTCAATCGGATTGTGGGGTTCAGGCTACACTTTTGCAGGCGATTTCATGTGGAATATGCGTGAAGTTTGTCTGGGAACCATCAATAACTACTGCAAAGCCGTCATCATGTGGAATTTCATGCTCGACGACAAACACGCACCGTTCCGTCCGGGTGGTTGCGATATCTGTTTGGGTTGCATCGATATTAATTCGGCAGACTATGCCACGATGACTAAAAACAGTCATTATTATACCATGGCGCATCTTTCAAAAGTGATTGCACCCGGTGCATACAGGATCGAAGCTACCGGAAATCAAACCAAAGATTTGTATTATTCAGCATTTATAAATCCGGACGGGACGACGTCAATCGTCATTCAGAATGATTCCGATAAGATGCAAACGGTAAGCATCGTTGACGGCTCAAAATCATTTACTTACACTATGCCAGCCAAAAGTGTTGCATCCGGCAAATGGAATAAAGAAACAAATAAATGAAAGCCAAACTGAGACTTATTCCATTGTTCCTTTTGTTTTCAACGATTTCAGCGAACAGTCAGCATGATCAAAAAAATATCATCAGCATGGAATTGCCTGATTATATTCAGTTTGTGAACCCATTTATCGGAACCAAAAATATGGGACATACTTTTCCAGGTGCCACTGTTCCGTTTGGGATGGTTCAACTGAGTCCCGAAACGAACTTCGAACCCATGCATACCGAAGGAAAGTATAATCCAGAAACCTATCGTTATTGCTCTGGTTATCAATACAGTGATTCAACGATTTTTGGATTCAGTCACACCCATTTCAGCGGCACCGGCCATTCCGATCTGGGCGATTTTTTGGTCATGCCTACGGTTGGTAAACTCAAACTTGAACCTGGTGATGCTGCTTTGCCGAAAAGTGGTTATCATTCCGGTTTCAGTCATGCCAACGAATCAGCCGGACCAGCGTATTATTCGGTATTATTAGATGATTACAACATCAGGGCTGAACTGACAGCAACCGAAAGGGTTGGTTTTCACAGATATACTTTTCCGAAAACCGACAGCGCACATATTATTCTCGATCTGATGGCAGGTATTTACCAACATGCTGATAAAAATGTCTGGTCATTTGTACGTATCGAAAATGATTCAACGGTCACAGGATATCGCCAGACAAATGGCTGGGCGCGAACCAGAACGGTTTATTTTGTGATGCAGTTTTCTAAAAAATTCAAATCGTACGGACATCAGAAATACAATAAACCCTTGTACAACGGTTTTTACCGTAAGTTCAACGAAAGCGGGAACTTCCCCGAGATGGCCGGAAAAGAAATCAGGGTGTTTTTTAACTTCGATACCGAAGAAGATGAACAGATTCTTGTCAGGTTTGCCTTATCGGGAGTAAGCACCGAAGGCGCCATGAAAAACATGCAAACCGAAATACCACACTGGGATTTTGACCTGATACGAAACGAAAGTCAGCGAAAATGGAATACCGAATTGGCGAAGATTGAAGTTGAAACCATAAAACCTGAGGAGAAAACCATTTTTTATACGGCACTGTATCATACTATGCTCAGTCCGGTTATTTTTGAAGATGTGGATGGAAATTACCGTGGATTGGATCAGAATATCCACCAGTCAGAAGGCTTTTCGAACTACACCATTTTCTCGCTCTGGGATACTTTCAGGGCGTTGCATCCGCTTTTTAACCTCATTCAGCCAGCACGAAACAGCGATATGATTCAATCGATGCTGGCACATTACGACCAGAGTGTTCATAAGATGTTGCCAGTCTGGAGCCATTATGCCAACGAAAACTGGTGTATGATCGGTTACCATTCAGTTTCGGTGATTGCCGATGCCATGGCGAAAGGCAACACAGGTTTTGATACAAAACGCGCCTTACTTGCTTCGGTCAACACTTCGCGTTGCAGCTATTTCGATGGGATAGGTGAATATATGAAACGGGGCTATGTGCCCGAAGACATGAGTGCAAACAGCGTTTCAAAAACCCTCGAATATGCTTACGACGATTGGTGTATCGCTGAGATGGCTAAAAAGGAAAGTGATTCGGTAATTGCCGGAGAATATGAGAAAAGAGCAGTTTCGTTTGAAAATGTGTTTGATCCCGGATTTCGGTTTATGAAACCTAAACTTTCAAATGGCGATTGGGTGATGACATTCGATCCGTTGGATACACATGGCCAGGGATTTATCGAAGGGAATGCCTGGACCTACAGTTTGTTTGTACCACAAAATATTGATCGCCTGATCGGAATGAATGGCGGAAACAACAAGTTTATCGCGCATCTTGACTCAATTTTCACGATGAAACTCGACGATAAATACATCGAAAAAAACGAAGATATCACCCGCGATGGTATGATCGGAAACTACGTTCAGGGCAATGAACCGGGGCATCATATTCCATATTTATATAACTGGACGACCAAACCCTGGAAAACGCAGGAGCGTGTGCGAATGATTATGGCAACCATGTACGGGAGTAAAGAAGATGGATTATGTGGAAACGATGATGCCGGACAAATGAGCGCCTGGTATGTTTTCAGTGCACTGGGATTTTATCCTGTTTGTCCTGGTTCGAACCAATATGTCATCGGAAGTCCGATGGTGAAGGAGGCTCTGTTGCATTTCGAAAACGGGAAAAGTTTGAAAATATCGACTGTCAATCAGGGGCAGGAAAATGTTTATGTGCGAAAAATTTTACTGAATGGCAAACAATTGCATCGTAATTATTTGTTGCATGAAGAATTAACGGGTGGGGGAGAGCTGGTTTATTATATGGGCAAAAATCATTGATGGTAAGTAAGATTGGTGATTATTTTCAATATTGAAATGATTTCTCATTATCACACCTTACATTTGTATCCAACTCCCGGGGAGGGCCTCTTCACTACTTGCAAATTAATGAGGATCAAAACTACCGAACCGGGAGTTAATTTAAAACATCAATCATGAAAAACCTATTCTGGCCTTATTTCTATGTTTTTGTGCAGTTTTTAAGTCTGGCTTTTTTATTGGCTTCGGCACCTGTGTTTGCCAAATCAGTCCATGGGATGCTCGTCGAAGCCGTTGGGTTCTTTCTGGGGATTCTGGCCATTCTGAATATTGGTATTAATAACTTCCGGGTTACCCCGCTTCCAAAAAGTGATGCAAAATTTGTGGCTACCGGCATTTACGAGTTTGTGCGCCACCCGATGTATTTCGCCCAACTACTTGTTGTGGGGGTTCTTGTTATTGAATATTTCACCTGGATCAGGCTGGTAGTTTTGGCAGTGTTGTGCGTTAATCTGCTTTTTAAGATGCGTTTCGAAGAAAGAAAGTTATTGGCGTATTTCCCTGAATACAAGGAATATATTCAAAAATCATGGCATTTCCTGCCTTATATCTTCTAACCTGATTAATTCATCTCGCAAACCTGCCTGGCGGCTGACAAGGGCGCAAAGACGCAAAGTTCTGAATTGCAACAGTTTAACAATAGGGATACATTTATTTGTTTTTTCATTAATTTTCATTCAAATACATATACACTACGACTTAGCGGATTTGCGGGATATTTTGTGAATAATACAGGCTAAAATTTAACTCCTTCTTTTTGTTTTAATTGGCTGATGACGCGGACGTGATTTCAATGTCGGTCACAGGCTTTATGCTATCTCCAATCTGGACTTGATACAAATTATATCAGGAAATTTGGAATTCTAAGAAATTTGTTGATCTTTGGGCATTGTTGTCTGAATGGTTTGAGGAATTGGTAAGAAAGACAAGCATTGAATAAGCATGCATAACACATGAAATTAATTCGATAAATAGTTCTAATATTAACAAAAACCAAAACAAAAATGATGAGAAAATTATCTAAATTTCTGCTGGCGGTCGGGTTTTTTCTGACCGGACTACCACTTTTTGCGAGTGATGCCGATCTGAAAATTCCCGATCTGCATGAAGGGAGCTTCCCTTTGTTTTTCAATATGAACGCTTACAATCTTTTACTCTACGGCTCAATGGTAATCATTGGAACCCTGGGAATAAGTTTGTACTTACGCGGCCAGATAAAAAAACTGACTGCTCACAAATCGATGCTCGATGTTGCCGAAACGATATATCAAACCTGCAAGACGTATCTCATTCAACAGGGAAAATTTCTTGCAATCCTTTTTGGTATCATTGGCGCTGCCATTGCTTTTTATTTGGTTAATATTGAACACAGTGGCGATTTTTCGACCTTCACCATTGTCGTTCTTGTATTGCTTTTCACTATCGTTGGTATCGGCGGATCCTATTCAGTTGCCTGGTATGGCATCCGTTTGAACACATACGCAAACGCACGAACCGCATTTGCCTCTCTAAAAAAACGTCCATGGGATGTCGTAAATATCCCTTTACGGGCTGGCATCTCTATTGGATTATTCCTGATTTCACTCGAATTGGTGATGATGGTTGTCATTTTATTGTTCGTTCCCCGCGAGATCGTCGGTTACTGTTTCCTTGGATTTGCCATTGGTGAGTCGCTTGGCGCTTCAGCCCTGCGTATCGCCGGCGGTATCTTTACCAAGATTGCTGATATCGGTTCCGACCTGATGAAAATCATTTTCAAAGTAAAAGAAGATGACCCACGTAACCCTGGTGTAATCGCTGACTGCACCGGTGACAATGCCGGCGACAGTGTTGGACCAACTGCTGATGCATTCGAAACATACGGTGTAACAGGTGTTGCCTTGATTTCATTTATCACGCTGGCCATTACG
>JABFQW010000085.1 GCA_013141455.1 Bacteroidales bacterium | reverse complement strand
GAAACCTGTATTTGTATTTTTTGTTCTACAATACTTTATCCGCTACGCGGAAACATGTATTTGTATTTTACTGTTCTACAATACTTTATCCCAGTCTGCGTCTGGCAAGCGCTACGCGAAAAATTCTCCGTAGGAGATTTGGTATTGTAAAGAAAACAAGCAATAGAAAAGATTTACCTCGTAGAGGTTAAACTATTTACGCAATTCAAGAGCTTTGCCTAATTTTAATCTGACAGTAGTGAAAAATTATATCAAATCTCATTATAATTCATTTTCAACCAGTTCTTTCAGTTTCCGGTTCATCAGATTGAAGCCATTTACCGTATTGATATCAAGCATTTTGTTGAACAATGGCACAAGGATACCTCTGAAATTTTCACTCTGACGGAAGGTCGTGGTTCCATTATTGTTGTTGATCAACTCAAACTGGTGTTCACCGTCGAAAAGACCGGGAAACAATAAATGCCCAATCCAGCGAAGCTCCTTATTTATGTCGAAAGCCAGCACCACTGGTTTGAATGTCATGCCATTGGCACCCGGAGGTTCCAAACGCACGGTAATAGTATTTCCAATCCGGACATTACCCTGGATTGATTTAATAAATGGGTTCCAATCGGGATACTTGTCGAAATCGGTGGGTATTGCCCAAACTTTTTCTGGTTTTGCTAATATTAAAATTTCTGTTTCGATTTTTTTTGACATAGCTTCTGTTTTAATGTTATTTGATGTTGCAAAGTTCCATCATATCAACCAGATGGGTCTTGATATAAATCAAGAAATCAGCTTAGGTTTTCCTGCGTATTCTGCTGAAAGTTTCGGGAGTCATACCAAGCATGGAAGCGAGGTATTGCAGAGGAACCTGATTAAAAAGGTCCTTGTTTTGTTCGAAAAAGAACTGATAACGCTCCTCAGCGGTCATTGACAGATGCATGAAAATGCGGTCTTCGAGAATGATAAAACACCTGGCAATAAAGAGCTTTTCGAGTTCGTGCCATTGTGGAATCAATTTGCCGATCTTCTTGTAATCGTCTTTTTGAATGGTGAATAACTCCGTATCTGTAAGTGCCTGAATGGTCCAGCGCGAAGGCAAATCAAAAATAATACTTGCAAGGTCGGTCACAAAATATCCTTTTGTCGATATCCATTGCGTCACCTCTTTGCCATCGGTTACCACGAACATCCGCAAAAGTCCCGATTGGATGAAACTAAGTTTGTCGCAAAAATGTTCCGATTTCAGAAAATATTCACCTTTTTTAATGGTGGAAGGTTTAAACAACGATATGATCGTCTTCATATCATTAGGTTGCACTATGCCAAAATAGGATTTAATATAGCGTTCAAGTTCTGTCATTTTTTTATGATTGAAAACATAGATTAATAGCAAATATAATCCAAGTCGTTTAGCTATATATATCCTTTAACTTTATAGTAACCGATGGCAGCAAGCTCGCGAAATACAAGGATTTCGTATTGCAGATAGCTCCACATATTATAGCGTAACATTACATTTCGTTCGGTACGTTTAATGATGTTTTTTTTGTCATCGGTTGTATAAAATACTTCGTCGTTTGTTGGTTGCTCGAAAGCTGGTAAACCATTTACGTTTGTAAATCCCTGTTTACGAAATGTTTTGATACACCTGAAGATATGCTCAGGTGAACTTACAATAAGCAATGACGCTTCTTTGTTGTTGATTATCGAAACGATTTCTTTTGCCTGCGAATAAGTATTCGTTCCTTTGGTTTCACATTGGATGCGGTCGGAAGCAATGCCCCGGTTCAATAGTTCAGAGACCATTGATTCATTCTCGCTGCCAGCGAAAGCGCCTTCGCCAACCGGAAAAGCAATGATTATTTTACTCTCCGGAAAACTATCAGCCATAACCGCGGCATAGTAACAACGCAGCAGACTTTCGGCTCCGGGTAAACCGCCGGCACCCATAACCACAATATATTCGGGTGATTGGACAGGTTTGCATTGGCTTGTCCCCAGCCAATGCAAAGTTAAATATGGATAATCGGTGAAACTCAGCAGGATCAGAAACAAAAAAAGAATACCTGATACCATGAAAAAGCGTTTGAAAAGTTTTTTCATCAATTTGAGATAGACTATGAAACCGGCTTTCTTCATGATTATTTATCTGTTTGCGAAAATACGCCAAAGTAACTATTAAGCCCAAGATTAATTAAAACCAGATTTAAAAACTTAAGCTTTTGTTGGTTCAATCATATCCCATTGATTTCCATAGATATCTTCAAAAACCAGGACTTTTCCATACGGTTCATCTCTTGGTTGTCTGATGATTTTTACGGCATTCTTGAGCAGATTCCCGTAATCCCGTTCAAGGTTATCCGTGTATAAAAACAGAAAAACCCGCCCACCTGATTGATTCCCAATCTGGCTGACTTGCCTTTCGTTTGAAGCTTTTGCTAACAGTAACGAGCAACCTCCCTGGCCTTTCGGGGCAATCACAACCCAGCGTTTCGATTCACCCATTTCAATATCTTCGAGTAAAGTGAAACCTAATTTTTTCGTGTAGAATTCGATGGCCTCGTCGTAATCACCAACCAATAAACAAATTTTTGCGATGTATTGATTCATAGGATATGTGCAGTTTGACAAAAGTGATTTCCACTTTTTATTATTTTAAATCGACTTAGTGAATACTATTTGTTATTCTGGAATAATGAATAAATAGATAATCAGTTATTTACAAACAATAGTGTTAATATTCTTGGTGTCCCGGAGCGGTCATTTTCATCAAAAAACTCCTGAAGCGCTTGCAGGTGAAGACCATATTTTTCGGCTGCTTTGATAAAATCGGATATATGATGGTTGAAGCAATCGACAACCATCATACCTTCGTCAGTTTCGAAACGGGCTTTGGTACCACCATATTGTTTGAAAGGATGTAATTCGCCTAAGTACAAATATCCTCCGCGATTCAACTTTCGTGCTGCCTCCCTGAAAACATGGTCCAGATTTTCGATATGTTCCAAAACCAGACTGAACGAAATCAGATCGAACGTGTCACTTGTGAAGGTCCAGTCGTTGTTGATATCAGCCAATAAAAAATCAACATTTTTATCTTGATTCTTTTGTTTAGCCTGTAATAACATTTCCTCAGAAAGGTCAACGGAAAGCGTATGTTTTGCTTTTTCAGTTAGCCAGACGGTATTTTTACCGGTACCACAACCAATTTCAAGACAATGGTCAAATCGCAGATCGTTTAAAACTTCTCTTAACGCAATTCCCTCAAGATCACGGGTTTTATTCTGGTTCGTGTCGTATATCTCCGACCAGGCCCGATAAGCATCCTTTACATTTGACATCAATTCAGCTTTAAATCACTCTAAACTTTATACTTTAGCCTTTAAACTTTAGCCTTTATACTTTATCCTTTAAACTTCCTAATACTCATCCCAACTTTTGATTTTTAAATCCTCCATCTTGTATTTTGATATCGCATAAATGAACGCACTTGCCAGCCGCGCATTGGTGATGAGTGGCACATTGAAATCGACAGATGCACGACGGATCGTATAGTCATTATCTAATTCCTCTTCGGTCAGGTCTTTTGGGATGTTGATTACCAAATCAATTTGTTTGTTACGGATCATATCGTAGGCATTCGGGCTCTCTTTTACATCGGGCCAGTTGACTAAGATGGACGGGATATTGTTTTCCAGAAAGAATAAGTGGGTTCCTTTTGTTGCATATAATTGATAACCATTGGTTGCCAGATAGTTTGCACTGATCAGGAGTTCTGTTTTTGAACGCATTGGCCCTGAAGAAATCAGGATGTTTTTCTTCGGAATGCGGTAACCAACGCTTAACATAGCCTTCAATATAGCCTCGTAATAATCATCACCCAAACAGCCAACTTCGCCCGTTGAAGCCATATCCACGCCCAACACCGGATCGGCTTTACTTAATCTGGAGAACGAAAACTGGGGCGCTTTTACTCCGATATAATCAATATCGAAAAGCGATTTATTCGGTTTCTCGACTGTTTGACCAAGCATGATGCGTGTGGCATAATCGATGAAATTGGTTTTGAGCACCTTAGAAACAAAGGGTAAACTTCGCGAAGCGCGCAGGTTACACTCGATAACTTTTATATCATTGTCTTTTGCCAGAAACTGAATATTAAATGGTCCGCTGATATTTAATTCTTCGGCAATCTGACGACTGATCTTTTTGATACGCCGGATTGTTTCGACATACACTTTTTGCGGAGGAAACATGATAGTGGCATCACCCGAATGTACACCTGCAAATTCAATATGTTCCGAAATGGCATAAAGGATTATATTGCCTTTGTCGGCAACGGCATCCATTTCTATCTCTTTGGTATCGGTCATAAATTTCGATACCACCACCGGGTATTGTTTCGATACAAGGGTTGCCAGATCGAGGAAATACTGCAATTCACTTTTGTTTGAGACAATGTTCATGGCAGCGCCCGAAAGAACGTAAGATGGTCTGATAAGAACCGGATAACCAACTTCTTCGGTAAATTCGAATATTCCCTGCATATCGGTGAGTTCTCTCCATTTGGGCTGATCAACACCGATTTTATCGAGCATCTCTGAAAATTTGTAACGATTTTCTGCCCGATCAATCGACAAGGCAGAAGTTCCAAGTAATTTTATGTTTTGGTTGTGAAGTCGCATGGCCAGGTTATTCGGTATTTGACCACCGGTAGAAACAATTACACCGAAAGGGTTTTCAAGTTCGGTGATATCCATCACGCGTTCCAGACTTAACTCATCGAAATACAAGCGGTTACACACATCATAATCGGTACTCACCGTTTCGGGGTTGTAATTGATCATCACGGAACGGTAACCCGATTTCTCAATGGTTTGCAACGCATTTACGCCCGACCAGTCGAACTCAACACTGCTGCCGATACGGTAGGCACCTGATCCAAGAACGATTACGGAGCGGTTATCATTTTCAAATTCAATATCATGCTCCGCACCATGGTAAGTCAGATAGAGGTAATTTGTTGCTGCCGGATATTCTGCAGCAAGTGTATCGATCTGTTTAACGTAAGGAACGATACCATGCTTTTTACGGAATTCCCTGATTTTGAATATATCAACATCATTTTGTCCCATGGTTTCCGATTTAAAAAGTAGCCTTACTAACTGAAAATCGGAGAATCCGGCTTTTTTGGCTTCCTGCAGAATATCGGTTGGTAACGAATCCAGACTTACAAACTGAGCGAGTTCCATTTCTAATTGATGGATATGCATCAATTTGGCGAGAAACCAGCGATCGATCTTCGTTTTTTCGTAAACCTGCTCCACCGTCCAGCCTTCCTTAAAAGCCTGGCCGATCACGAAAATACGCGTGTCAGTCGGGTTCGACAACGATGATTCGATATCGTCAACAACCAATTCTTTGTTTGCCGCGAAACCATGCATCCCCGAACCGATCATCCGGAGTCCTTTCTGAATACACTCTTCAAACGATCGTCCAATGGCCATCACTTCGCCAACGCTTTTCATGCTCGAACCGATTTCTTTTGAGACGCCATGAAATTTATTCAGATCCCAACGTGGAATTTTCACTACCAGATAATCTAAGGCTGGCTCAAAAAAAGCAGGTGTGGTTTTGGTTACACTATTTTTGAGTTCGTGAAGTCCATATCCGAGACCTAATTTTGCTGCTACAAAAGCCAATGGATAACCCGTGGCCTTCGAAGCCAGCGCACTCGATCGCGACAACCGGGCATTCACTTCAATCACCCGGTAATCCTCCGAATGGGGGTCGAGTGCATATTGTACGTTACATTCTCCAACAATACCGACCCGTTTAACGATTTCAATAGAGATTTTACGAAGCTTGTGGTATTCGCTGTTTGTAAGTGTTTGCGAAGGTGCCACCACGATGCTTTCACCCGTGTGGATACCTAATGGATCGAAATTCTCCATATTACACACCGTCAGACAATTATCGTATTTATCTCTGACAACTTCATATTCAACTTCTTTCCAGCCTTTGAGCGATTCCTCAACCAGGACCTGACTCGAATAGGAAAATGCTTTTTCGGTTAATTGCCTGAGTTCGAGCATCGAATTACAGAATCCGCTTCCCTGTCCGCCAAGCGTGAATGCTGCACGTATAATCATGGGGAAACCAATGGTTTCAGCAGCTTTCAAGGCATCTTCCATCGAAGTGACCGCGATAGATTTTGGTGTTTTGATGCCAATGCCATGTAACAGGTTTGCAAATTGTTCACGGTCTTCGGTTTCAATGATGGCTTCAACAGGCGTGCCTAACACCTTGAGATTATACTTCTTTAGAATGCCAGTTCGAAATAACTCGATGCCACAGTTCAGAGCTGTCTGGCCACCAAAAGCAAGCAGAATCCCTTCCGGTTTCTCTTTCTCAATGATTTTCTCAACAAAAAAAGCTGTCACCGGGAGATAATAAATAATATCAGCGATTTCTTCCGAAGTTTGAACCGTGGCGATATTCGGATTTATAAGAACGGTGACGATGCCTTCTTCTTTCAGGGCTTTCAGTGCCTGCGAACCGCTATAATCGAATTCACCGGCCTCACCAATTTTCAATGCGCCGGAACCCAGCACCAAAACTTTTTTTATTTTTTCCATAGTTGGATAGTATTAGGTGAGAAAGGGGAATAAGGGTGTATAGGGGTATTTAAAGGGTATATAAGGGGTATATGGGTATAAGGGTGAAAAATGATGAGGTTTTATTTGTTTGTTATTGAGCATTTTTGATTTATTTATTTTTTAATATACAGTACAATTTTTGTTTTCAATTAGAATAACTGATTTTATTTATTATCAACTTTGATTTTCTCATCCCTTACATTCCTTATTCCCCCTATACC
>JABFQW010000103.1 GCA_013141455.1 Bacteroidales bacterium | reverse complement strand
GCCCGTGAATATTCAAAAACAAAAGGCATCGAACTTATTGAAACAACCGCACCAACACTTCTGAGGTATTTCAGGCGGCCTCGGCTTTGTGTATGAGAAATATCGATGCCTTATGGATTACCGGTGACAATACGGCGGTTCAGGCGATACACGGCATCATAAAAGTTTGCCGGGATAACAAAGTTCCACTCATTTTAAATGACGTTGATTATGTGGATGAAGGAGCTCTGGCAGCTGTTGGAATTGGTTGGTACAAAACAGGAATTCACACAGCGCCCTACGTTGCAAGGGTTTTGAATGGTGAGAGCCCCGCACTGATTCCTATTGTAAATTATGTTGAAGAAGAAATCAAACTAAACCTGAAAGCGGCAAACGAACTAAACATCCGTTTTCCAGACAAATACCTTTACCAAAAAGCTTCGGAAAGTAAAAAAGTTTATAAATTTTGCCTGGCACATTATGTTGATAGTCCAAACTCCGAGGATGTTGAGAAAGGCATCAGGGCTGAATTAAAAAATAACGGTTACATCGAGGGTGAAAATTATACATTAAAGATTTTTAATGCCCAGGGAGATGTCTCCACACTAAACAGCATTACCGAAATTGTTGGTAACGAAAAATGGGACCTCATCTTTGCTTCCTCAACCCCAACCATGCAATCATTTTCAAAAAAGATAAAACATACTCCCATAGTTTTCACAAATGTTGGCGATCCTGTCAGAGCTGGTCTGGGCGAATCGTTCACCAATCACTTGTCAAATATCACAGGTATTTCAACCATGAGCGACTTCGAAAGTCTTGTAAATCTGGTGATTGAAACGATGCCCGGAATAAAAACCATCGGCACCATTTTCACACCGGGCGAGATTAATTCAGTATCGTATATGGAGGCATTACAAATTGCTGCCGAAAAACGGGGACTAACGCTCATTGCAGTGCCGGCCAATACCGCCACCGAAGTTGCCGATGCCTCGAAGGCAATCACAAGTCGTGGCATTCAGGCCTTTACGCAGATATCCGACAACCTGACCGGGAGTTGCTATGCCTCCATCATCAAGGAAGCTTATGATTCAAAAATTCCTTATTTCGGTTTCGTAACCGGTCAAATCGACAAGGGAGCCGTAGCCGTCGTGGCACGCGATTACTATTATGCCGGATCCGATGCCGTGAAAATGGCGATCGATATCCTAAACGGAAAATCACCGGCTGATATTCCTTTCGAATATGTTTCCAAAACTTCGGTGATGGTGAATAAAGAAGCGGTGAAATATTTCGACCTTACCGTTCCGGCAAAATATTTAGATGATAATCAGCATTTTAACAAATAATATTGAAGATAACTTGATTGTGATTCTGTAAATTAAGTTCAACCCGAAAAGTGATAAAAAAAGAAATGCCACTAAAACTCCAAGTCTCCAAAATGCACCAAAACCTCAAAATAAGTGTTTTATCATTGGTGAAATTTGGTGTTTTTGTGACTTGGTGGCAATATTTGGCATTTCGGAGAGGATTCAAGATATGAAATTTATTTCTGACAAAAAAAATAAAGTAAAAACCTGATACGTATGAATAATCTTGAAATCGTTTTGGAGAAACTAAGTGATGAATTAATCATAAAATGTACAGGCAGGTTAGATGCAAACAGGGCCGGTCAGCTCAACGATTATGTTGACCGTCTGGTACGCGAAGGCCACTACCAAATTTCGCTCGACCTGACTGGTGTTGAGTATCTCAGTTCGGTGGGTATCAGAACATTAATTTCACAAAACAAGAATCTGTCAGCAGTCAATGGTTATTTCCGGATCAAAGCCATGTCAGAAAATGTTCGTCAGGTTTTAAACATGGTCGGACTGGCCGAAATCCTGGGTCAGAAGCCAGGTAAACCGAAAAAAACACAATCATCCGGCGAAAAAAACAACCATTTCGAAGCCCACGGTTTTAACTTCAGCCTCACTGCGCTATCACCAAAAAACCAGACAGAGTTGAACTTTTTTGGAGACCCTGAATTACTTAAAATTTCGGGTTATGCCAACAAAGATGTAACTCAGATAAAATCAGGAGATAATAAATTCGGTATCGGATTAGGCGCTTTGGGTGATACATTCGACGATTGTAAAGATCGTTTTGGCGAATTCATACAACTCGGTAAAAGTATCGCCTATCTTCCGGGTGATGGTTCAAAAAAACCTGATTATATTGTTGGAACCGGACAGCTTGTAGCCTCTCTTACAGCATTATACGGATTCAACTTTACTGGTAACTTCTCATATCTCGTACGCTTTGAATCGACTGATCATTTAAATACCATCTCAGTTTCTGACCTGGCCGAAAATCTGACAAAAATCACCGGGAGTACGCAATTGGCTGTGGTAATGATTGCGGAAAGCGCCGGATTGATCGGCGCTTCAATCAACGCATCACCCATTGATGGGAAGAAAATCTTCACCTTTCCTGAAATCAAAGAAACCGTAAATTTCACCACCGAACCTGCTCACAACAAAGCGCTCACGCTCACTGTCGGATTATTTTCAAACATGGCTACGGCTGAAAATAAAAAGTATTTGCGACCATTAAGCCCAAATAATCCAATGCAAGCCCATTTACATTCAGCCGTTTTTTCCTATGTCGCACTTAAAAAAACAGATATTAATCTTGCCGAAACAATTGATTATCTGTTTGAAACAACCGAATTAAAAGATATACTTCACCTCGCGAATGATAGCCGCGAAATAACGGGACTTGGCGAAAGTCGTTTTGTTCAGGGTTTCTGCTGGATTGCACCGGTTGATTAAATTGTACAAATAAGTCAAAAGAACACAAATTCACATTACAAAAACAAGAATATATGTCATTACTTATCGGATCAACAACCATAGGATTGATACTTGCTTTGCTGGCATTGGGCATTTTCATCAGTTTCCGTATTTTCGATTTCCCTGATATCACCGCTGAAGGATCGTTTACTTTCGGAGCCGCAACGGCCGCCTCGCTCATCGTTGCCGGCACAAATCCTTTGCTCGCGAGTTTTATCGCATTCCTTGCCGGAATGGCTGCCGGAGCTGTTACCGGCATCATTCACACCCGTTTTAAAATCAATCCCTTATTGGCCGGTATTCTGGTTATGACCGCCCTTTACTCCGTGAATCTTCATGTGATGGGAAAAAGCAATATGCCACTGTTGAGCGAAACAACCATTTTTACGTGGATCGAGAACCTTTCTGTAACTTTCTCTGGCGCTGATGCACGGACATTGATTCTGGGTTGGGAAGTTGCCGTGAAAGATATCTGGTTACTATTTTTCTGTTTTCTGGCTATCTTTGGATTCGGTATTGCTCTCTGGTGGTTTTTCAAAACAAATATCGGAACCGCGATGCGGGCTACCGGCGACAACGATCAAATGATTCGTGCATTGGGTGTGAATACCAAATTAATGATCATCGTTGGAGTGGCATTATCCAATGGATTTATCGCATTGGCAGGCGCTATGCTTGCCCAATATCAGGGTTTTGCCGATGTGCAGATGGGCATTGGGATGATGGTTTGGGGTCTGGCGAGCGTTATTATCGGCGAGGCAATCATAAACGACAATAGCCTTGGTTTTGTAATTACCGGAGCTGTGTTGGGTTCGGTGCTGTTCCGGCTATTGGTAGCCATTGCGTTGCGATGGGGGCTCAATCCAAATGATCTGAAGATTATTACGGCGCTTTTCGTGTTTACCGCACTCATTTTGCCTGGCTTATTGAAAAATAAAAAACTATCATTTAAACGTAAAGCAAATGCTTAAAATCGGTCATATCAGTAAAACCTTTAATCCGGGAACGGTGAACGAGGTAGTGGCTCTGCAGGATGTTTCACTTGAGATTGAGGAAGGAAGTTTTGTTTGTGTACTCGGGACAAACGGTTCGGGGAAATCGACCATGCTGAATGCTGTGGCAGGAACTTTTTTCGTTGACTCGGGTTCAATCACCCTTGATGGTGTTGCGATCACCAAATGGGACGAACACGAACGTGCCAGATTCATTGGCAGGGTTTTCCAGAATCCCTTTAGTGGAACGGCGCCAAATATGTCGATTCAGGAAAACCTGGCACTCGCCATGAAACGTGGAAAAAGACGCGGGATAGGCTGGGGACTTCCTCCCTCCTTAGTGAATGATTTCAGAAATATGGTCAGGCCATTAAATATGGGACTTGAAGACAGACTCGAAAATCCGATTGGTAAACTTTCGGGTGGACAGCGTCAGGCGCTTACGCTGCTTATGGCAACAGCGCTGAAACCAAAATTGCTGCTTCTCGATGAACATACCGCGGCGCTCGATCCAAAAACTGCAGCCAAGGTGATCGACCTCACCCAACAGGTGATTTTGAAAGACAAACTTACTACGATGATGGTGACCCATTCGATGCAACAGGCTGTAAATCTTGGCGACCGGATCATTATGATGCACAAAGGCAAAGTCGCGTTTGATTTCAGGGGCGAAGACAGAAAACGATTGAAAGTCAATGATTTATTAACACTTTTCGATGAACTTCGTCGTAAAGACAATATCGATCCGGCTGTGGCGATGCTACTTGCAGAATATTATGTTTGATTCAATATCTTTTAGTTAACAGAAATTATTAAAAAATTAACCGCGGAGAGCCGCTAAGTTTTACGCAGAGTACCGCAGAGTTGTATAACAATTCTTGACTCTGCGGAACTTTGCGCCTCCTTAGCGAACTTTGCGGTAAAAACTTATAAAACTCAAAATCCTTGACTAAACGATATTGATGTTTGATTAGTATTCATATCTTTAAACTATGAAATTTTCCATGCTGATTCGCGGGGTTTTGGCAATTCTCATCACTGCCGGTCTTCTACTATTACTCGATCTGGAGAATCGTCAATCCTCTACAAAGCAGAAATTAGTGAAGATTGCTATCTTTAAAATCGCATCACGAATTGTACTCGACGAAGCGGAAAATGGAATTGATGAAGCGCTCACCGCCCGTGGCTTTGTTGATGGTAAAACCTGCATAATTGAAAAATTCAGCGCCGAAGGTGACTTGCCAACCGGTAATATGATTGCCCAGAATATTATAAACAGCCGGTTCGATATTGTGATAACACTCAGCACGCCGGCAATGCAAATCATGGCCAACGCGAATAAAAAAGGACAACTGACGCATGTTTTTTGTGTAGTAACCGATCCCTATGTTTCAGGTGTAGGCATAAGCGGCCCCGATCCCGGTCAGCGTCCAACTCATTTGCTCGGGATTGGTAGTTTTCAGCCTGTCGAAAGAGCCTTTGAAATTGCCAAACAGATGAATCCAAACTTAAAAAAAGTGGGAACCGTTTGGTGTACAAGCGAAACCTGTTCTGAAGCTTGTGTAAAATTAGCCAGAAAAAAATGCAAAGAATTGGGAATTGAATTGGTCGAAATGGGTGTCGAGAGTTCTACCCAGATACTTGAGACAGCGATGTCGCTCACCATGAGAGGTGTGGAAGCACTTTGGGTTGGTGGCGACAATGTGGTTGAGGCTGGAATCGATCAGGTAATCAATGCCGCAACCAGAGCCAACATACCACTATTTACCAATAATCCATACAATATTTACGGAAACACATTATTTGGAATCGGTGCTGAATATAAGGAAGTTGGAAGAATTGCCGGTAACCTGACCGCCGATATTCTCGATGGAAAATCAATGAATGAATTCGGTGTAAAAAACGTGGTACCAATCAATATAAAAATAAATCCGGATGCCCTCAAAAACCTGAAAGAAAGTTGGGATCTCAGTGCGTTCGAAAAGTGAGGAAGGATCGTGGTTGGTAAATGTCAGTTATTATATAGTGTAACACTATTGTCTGGTAAAAATTAAAGTATATCCGCTACGCGGAAAATTCTCCGTAGGAGATTTAGTATTGTAGTAAAATCAGGTAACTATCTCAGTATACCTCGTAGAGGTTAAACCATATACGCGTTTCCGCTTGATGGACAATTTTTAACCGGACACTATTTATAGTTCAACTATAGTTTTGTCGAAAATAATCAACTATACGGCAAGCTCAGCAACCTGAAAGGTAAGCATTGTAAATGCGCTTGAGCGGGAATACAAAATCATAATTAAATGACCATACAATGTAGTATAAGGAACTGATTACAACTGAGCGAAGCGATCTCACCGCAGGTAAATCAGCGCCAGCGGGGATAATTATGACTGAATTTCTATGCTGATGTCTAAACTAAAAACGGAAATCAGCATCATTGCTATGCATTCAAATATTGTATCTTTGCCCAATACATATAAACCAGTGACTTACACGATTCATATAAACGACAAGAGTAAAAAAGCAAAAAGCATAATAAATATGCTTAAAACCCTTGGTGAAGATTATGATTTCATTAAAATCGTTAAAGAACCAGATGAGTTATATCCTGAAACAGAACAATTACTAAAAAAAAGGTATAGCGATTTTCTTGAAAACCCCGAAGGAAAAGACTGGGATGTGTTAAAAGAAGAATTAAAAAAGCTTTGATAATCAACAAGATCAACTTTACAAAAGATGCCGAAAATGATCTGCGTGAGGCTGTCATTTGGTACAACACCCAGCAGAAAGGCTTAGGGCAAAAACTTGTTGAAGAAGTTGAAAACCTGGCAAACAGGATGTTGTAAAATCCTTTACTGTTTCCTAAAGTCCTGAAATCCATTCACAAAGCAAATATCTATAAATTCCCTTTCACCCTGTTTTACGTAATTTCCAACAATGAAATATTTGTGCTTGCTGTTTTTCATCAAAGCAGAAATCCATTGATTTGGAAAAGTCGAAGGACAAAGTAAGCCCAATTCCCCGCTCAACTCTGCACTTTGATATCATCTTACCTCTAACAAGTTCGAAACAGTATAACGACTATGTATGTC
>JABFQW010000133.1 GCA_013141455.1 Bacteroidales bacterium | reverse complement strand
TGCTCCTTTCATTTTTGTCTAAGTTATTGAAATGTCATTTATCTAAATGATGAAAATCTTTAGGTGACTATTGCGACAGTGTCCACCTCTTCCCATTCCGAACAGAGAAGTTAAGCCTGTCTGCGCCAATGATACTGCAGTCAAATGTGGGAAAGTAGGTCGTCGCCGCCCCTCACAACAAAACCCCTGTCACTTCCGTGATCAGGGGTTTTTTTGATTTGGTATCTTTCGTTTCCCCTCTTGTTTTTTTGTCAGTTTCAAATCCTTATTCATACCTTTGCTCCAATCATTTGTATCCTAATTTTTATTTATAAAACCTCATGCAATACATCCCGAAAAAACTGATATTTTCAATTTGTTTATTGCTTTCTTTCACTCAAAATTGGGCTAATATCCTTACTGATACCATTCCAGTCAGTAAAATCGATTCAACCCAAATATTTTACTTTCAGGCAAGTCTCGATAGTCTATTTTTAGGTGATATACACATCGTAGATACAAGCGTATTTAATGTCACAGATTTTGATGAACTCGAAAAAACTTCCGGAAATTTTGCAACCCTGAGTAACATCGGTACCGCTCACAAAAATCTTGTTTTGCTTACCCCATTTTTTAATGGCTACCAAACCGGGAGTACCTCTTTTTCGCAATTGATTCGTAACGATAAAGATGTTCGTTTTTTAATGTCGCACCAACCCTACTCGGCTCTGTATTATACAATGGGTGCCAAAAAAGAGCAACAGTTTGATGTCAGCTTTTCGCGGCAACTATTTCCACGCTTCGTACTCGGATTGGAATTTGCTTTAAACAATTCACCAGGAATTTATAAAAACAATAAAAGTGATAATACAAGAGTTTATTTCACAGGACGTTATACCACTTTAAACGAACGATACGCGGTAACTGCCAATTACTATCATAATAAAATCAAACTACAGGAAAATGGTGGAATCCAAAACGATAATGATTTTGAAAATAATCTGGAGTCGGACAGGAGATTGTTACCGGTTAATCTGAGTGATGCAAGCAACCTGGTGAAAGAATCCGGATTCGGTTTTGAACACTATTTCAATTTCGTAAAACCAAATCCAATAAAAATTAGTGACAGTACTTTTAAACCAAGGCGTTTTCAATTTGGCCGGTTAACACATCGTTTCAGTTATCACAAAACCCAGTTGGTATATTCAGAGAAATCACCGGTATCCGACTTTTATTCAACGTTTGATCCCCTACTCGATTCAAACAGTACCTATGATAGTATTTATCAGTTATCCATCAAAAATCGTTTGTATCTCAGCACGTTAGGCTATAAGAAGTATAATGACGGCGTACCTTTCTATTTCTACGCCGGTGTTGAACATGCTTATATCATACAATCTGACTCATTAAAGAAATCGATATATAATCAATTGAATCCTTTTGGAGGGATTAAAATCAGTTTGTTTCATTCGATTTACCTTGACGGACAGGCAATGCTTGTCACAGGTAATTATGGAGCCGGAGATGTTCAGATTGACGCGGGAATTAAGCAGTTTTTGGGCACTTCAGGTAAAAATCTTGGTAATCTGTTTTTCAGGGTTACAATCATCAACCAATCGCCTTCCTGGATGTTTGAGCGATTTCAATCGAACCATTTCAGATGGGAAAACACTTTCAGCGATTCAAAATATGTTACATTCAACGGTGGTTACAGTTTCAAAGGAATCACATTGGGAGGGCGATATAAAGTGCTTGATAAGTACATTTATTATAACAAATTTGCCCACCCGCAACAATCAACCGGCACTTCAGATTTGAAACATCTTTATATGAATTTTCATTTAAAACCCGGTAAATTTGAAATTGCCGGCAGTTTTGATTATCAGCTTGTAAGTAATGATACTATCATTCATCTTCCAACATTTTCGGGGAAATTAAAGTTTTCGTTTGCCCAGGATTTATTTTCAAAAGCAGCTACAATAAAACCCGGATTTACTATTCATTGGTTTTCAGAATATTACGCCGATGCTTATATGCCGGCCTTACGCACTTTTTATCTTCAGGAAGAGAAAAAAATCGGAAACTACCCGTTTGCAGATGTTTTTTTAACGCTTAAAGTAAAACGGGCCAACATCTTTTTAGAATATGCAAATGTGTTGGGCTTACTTGGCAATTACACGTATTACACGACTGTACATTACCCGATGCGGGATCCAAGGTTTTATTTCGGAATAAAATGGAGGTTTTTTAAATAATAATCACCTGATGCCCCGCTGCTTTTTTATCTGTTCGTATGCACTGCTCACTTCCTGAAACTTCTCCTCAGCAGCCTTTCTGATGTCATCTCCAATATGGCTTACTTTGTCAGGATGGTATTTAATAGCCATTTCGCGATAAGCCTTTTTAATTTCTTCGTCTGAAGCATTCGAATCTATTTCCAATATTTTGTAGGCGCTATCAACTTCTTTCACAAACATAGCCTTAATAGATGCAAAATCTGTTGCACTTATTCCCATAAAACCTGCAATCCGGGTGATAAGATCCACTTCATCGGGATGGAAATGGTCATCGGCTTTCGATATACCAAACAGATAATGCAAAATCTGCAGTTTATAAGAATAATCCATATATTGCCCTACCTGCATACTCACTTCGCGTACATTGATCTCCTGTTTGAGAATTTCACGAAGCATTCCGATATATTGCTCAGCATGTTGTCCGAAATTCCTTACATAAAATGCTTTTACATAATCAAGTTCCGATTTTTTAACGGTTCCGTCGGCCTTCATCACCGCAGCTGTGAGCACCAGTAAGCTCATATTAAAATCGGCTTGCATCGACCCTTTCTGTCCCAAAGAACCCTGATTCATGTCTTCGAACATCTTTCCGAACGCAAATCCCAGAATACCACCGATCGGGCCACCAAATGCCCATCCTAATCCCCCTCCTATCCATTTCGCGTAGCCGTTGCCATTTTTTGGCTTTTGGTCTCCGTCAGGCCTGGTTCCTTTATTTTTCGTTTTGCTATCAATGAATTGTCTGATGATGGCTACAATTAGAATGACAAAAACTACAATTACTAATATCCTCATGCTTTAAATTTTTGGCAAAATTAAACGAATACTACCATTCTGTTATATTTGAAATCAATTGATCGAAAGAATTTCAGATTCTTAACATTTACCATAGAACTATTTATTCCAAAATAGTTAGAAGGTAATTAATATTCTGCATGGGTGGCGTAAAAAATTTACATTTTAAAAGTTTATTTTTGATATCCTTAATCCAATATTTCTCTAAAATATTGATTTTCATACAGTTTCATGAGAATGAGGCAAAGGTAGATCGAAGCACTTATATTCATATAACTTGTGATTTTCCGAAAATTAATAACACCATTTTTAAAGATTTAACCTTTACTTAATCTTCAATGATTACATTTGTACCCAACAATCAACATTACTAAACCAACTCGCCTATTTTTATGTTTTTCAACAAAAAGAACAGCCCTCGCCCACATCTTATTCAAATCGCATTTCATCAGCATCTGCCTGAATCGAAGATTTTGTTAATATACAATATGGGGAAATCAAGCTTAAAGGATGTGTCAGTTACCTTGATAAATGATACGGCTGAGAATTATACATATACAACAAATTCTGTTTCGGCCCGCTCAAACGAGTTGATCCATTTCGGGACTAAAAATGATACCAATGGAAAGCTATTCACTGGAAATATTGTAAAGGTTGTTGTGAAAACCCTTGAAATTTCGGCGACATTTAAGCCAAACAGCACCTTCAAATTTGATCAGGTTTAATCTCGTAAAATCAAAACGAAATTTAGCCTGAATAATTCATCTCGCTAAGGCGCAAAAGCGTAAAGTCCTGAATTGCAACAGTTTAATAACAGGAATACAAATAGTTATTTTACATTAATATTCACTCGAATACAAATGCACTGCGACTTAGCGGATTTGCGAGATATTTTTGAGAATAATACAGGTTAATTTCAAGAAATTACCCTGATTTTGTAATCATTAATATAATCAATCAACAACAATTTAATCAATCAACAACCGATTCTTTTTCGATAAACCGGATACCATAATCTTCCATTTCCGCCAAAATTGGTTCATATAATTCAGGTTTGGTGGGGATGATAACACCTTTAGAGGATATTTTGTCAGTGAGTAACAGTTTTACAGCAATTGCCAGGGGTGTACCTACGGTGATCGACATGGCTGTATTTACGGTATCCTTACCGATATAACCCATTGCCGATACAATTTTATGCAGTTTATTATCAAGTAAATACTCGAACTCATGCTGCATCACGATCATATCCTTGTCATGTTTATTTAACGAAAGCTTTGATTCGAGTAGTTTTTGTAAGATCTGAGCAGGTGATGCATTGTTGAGTAGAATTGGTTTATCTTCGAAAATGCCCAGCCATTTTAGTTTACTCATGGTTTCACCATCAGGATCGAGATTCAGATTCTCACAAAGCTTCTCCTCCACCGGTTTCACAAGATCATATCGCAGGAATGAATTTATAAAATCGCGGTAAGTCATTTTCTCCGAATTTTCGATGGTGTACGTATCATCGGTACAGCCCAATTGTACAAACACATTCCATGCCTCGCAATAACCAGGCCGGCGCATCGTGCCACGCATCATTGTCTGAATATTTTCAATGTCATAAATCTTTCGGTATTTCAGTGAATCGCGGTTGGGATACACTTCAAATTCTCCAAAATTCAATACCGTACGTGGCATCACCCTTTCAAAAAGTTTGTGATAGGGTATATATTTATATCGTCCGTTTATGATATATTGTGATACTCCCTGCCCTGCCAGAACCACGTTTCGCGGATTCCATGTAAATTTATAATTCCATGGATTGTCGTCTGATTCCGGTGCAATCAAACCACCAGTGAACGAATAAAAAGCAGTCAGCCTCCCTCCTTTTGCACGAATACGATCGATAACCTGCATAGCCGACATATGATCAATGCCCGGATCGAGGCCCAACTCATTTAAAAATGTAAGGCTTTTTGCTTTCAATTCTTCATCAATCTGAAGCAAATAGGGCGAAACATATGAAGCCGTGGCCATGTTTATGCCTTGTTTGAGGCATTCGGCGGCAATCAGATCATGAAAACGGGCTGGCAACATCGAAACCACTACATCCATACCGCTTACCAACGATTCTATTTTTTCAATTTCGTTCGTATCAAATCGAACCGCCTTAGCATTTGGATGGTTATTTGTTTTCTTTTCGGCTAACGCAATGTCCATATCACCGATCACGATCTTCCAATCGAATATTTCACTTTTCGAAATCAGATAATCAATCAAACTTGTTGCCGATAGTCCGGCACCTAATATTAAAATTCTTTTCATAAACTGATTATTAAACAGTTACAACAGCTAATCCAATATAAAAATCAGGAAACTAAATAAATGATGACATATATTCATAATTGGGAGTAAATTTCCCTTTATGTAAAATGAGTGCTTTTTTTATTGCCGTGGGTAATTCAAGTTTATCGAATGGTTTATCGTAATCAGCCCCCACAATTTTTTCGACATAAGGATACAAAGCCTCACTAAAACCTATTGATGATTCAAGTGGCAGTTCACTCGGCAGAATATCAACGGCCATTACCAAAATACCCTCACCCTCGAAACCATAGGTTGGAACGCGTGTTACCGGATTATATACAAACACAGGGTTCTCAATTTCAGTTCCTTTGTGCGTACATTCGATCGATCCATCAGGATCGCAGCTGATATCACCAATCACTTTCAGTTTAGGTTCGCCATTTGCATAAAGTTTTTCGAGAAAATCCTTTGTTATCATGCGTGGATACTGGTTATTCCAATAAATGCAATTTACCAGAACGCTTAAGTTTGGAATATATTTTTCGAATTGGTTTTCATAGCATTCAGGATGACCGTAATAATGGTGCAAATCGAAAACGGCTGTTCGGTCGATCGGACGCGATAAATCACTCTCCTTAAACACAACCTTATAAATCAATTTTTTTGAAACCTGATTAAAGTCTAATTCAAGCAATTGTTTCGGGCTAATTTCAATGGAAGGTAGCAGATGTGCAATTTCCTGTGCGCCTTTCGAAACATTACCATAGCCCGTAAAACCAATTACAATAGGTGAAATGGCATCAGGCAGACCATGTTGAGCAATCTCATAACCCGCTTTTGAAACCGCTTCGTATGCCTGTTTCAGTGAAGGATAGGTATAAGCTTGTCGGATATGTGCAAACGGAGTGTCGATTCCCTGCAATTTATAACGTTGTCCGAGTGACCATAACGAATTGATCATTCCGGCCAAACCGGCATATCTTCCAAAAAATATAAGACGCTTATTTTCCTCATTTTCAATCTTTTCATAATCGATCAACTGACATTTCTTGTCCATCATCGCCCTTAACATAGGCATATTGTAAGGCTGACCTTTTACGACATGCGAAAAGAAAACATAGGTTTTATTTTCCTCAAAAAAAGTTTCCGGCATTTCCTTAACCCCAAAAATAACGGATGCATTTTCGAGAGACGATACAATCTTTGCTCCGGCATCTTCGAAACTATCATCTGTAAATGCCCGTTTAGCCGAAGTCTGGACATGAAATGCAAGCCCTTTCTCCACTAATTTCTTCACATGATGCGGTACAATGGGAACCCTGCGTTCCATCTCATATTTATCCTCAAATCTTATTCCAACAATATTATTCATAAATGAAAATCTGTAATTAGTTTACAGCAAATTTCGGCCTTTTTTTTGGATTAGAAAGCCGACAATTTTCGATGAGCAGCATTAAAGGTCAATTTAGAAGTTTTATAAATTATTATTTCACACGATTGCATTCGTTTATTTAGATTGCGATGTGAGCAATTACCGAAAACAATGTTTATTT
>JABFQW010000104.1 GCA_013141455.1 Bacteroidales bacterium | reverse complement strand
ACCTTGTCCCAATGGTTATCGAAGAAAGTTCGGTAGTGGCTGCTGCCTCGTCGGCGGCAAAATTCTGGAGCGAGAGAGGTGGTTTTCATTCCGAGGTTATCGACACGATAAAAGTAGGACAGGTTCATTTTAGCTGGGCAGGTGAGCCACATACGCTCTTCACGCTTTTACCCGCCATAAAATCGCGACTGATTGAAGATGTGAAGCCAATTACCGCCAATATGGAAAAGCGTGGCGGCGGGATTGTAAAAATCGAACTCATCGACATGACCGACAAAATTGAGCATTATTACCAGTTACGTGCACATTTTGAAACGAAAGATTCGATGGGCGCCAACTTCATCAATTCGGTACTCGAAGAATTCGGTCAATCGTTGAAAATATTCCTTGCCGAACAATATCAGTTAACCAATGATGAAAGGCAATGTGAGATCATCATGGCCATTTTATCCAACTACACCCCCGAATGTGTGGTGAAAACCTGGGTTGAATGCAAGCTCAGCGAACTCGACAATGTGGACGAACGACTCACCGGGGAACAGTTTGCCCGTAAATTTGAGAAAGCAGTTAAGATTGCTCAGGTCGATATGTACCGGGCAACAACCCACAACAAAGGTATTTATAACGGCATCGATGCTGTTGCCATCGCTACCGGTAATGATTTCAGGGCGATAGAGGCAGCGGGCCATACCTACGCCTCACGTAACGGGCAATATGAGAGCCTTTCGCGTGTCGAGATCGAAAACGATATCTTCCGTTTTATCCTTGAAGTTCCGTTGGCGCTTGGTACCGTGGGAGGGCTCACCGCCTTACACCCGCTGGCAAAACAATCGCTTCACCTGCTTGGAAATCCAACGGCACCCGAGTTGATGATGATTGCTTCGGTGATGGGATTAGCCAACAATTTCTCGGCAGTGAAATCACTCACCACCAAAGGAATACAGGCCGGTCACATGAAGATGCACCTGTTTAATATCCTCAATCATTTCAAGGCCAACGATGAGGAAAAATCGGCAGCAGTGGAGCATTTCAAAGATCAGAAGGTTTCATTCTCGAGCGTGGGTCAATATATAGCATCCATTCGAAGATAAGGTGGACAAATCGTTGCACTTCAGGTCAAACGGAAAACTTTTGCTTACGGGTGAGTACCTCGTTATGCGGGGAGCTAAGGCATTGGCCATCCCGCTAAGTAAGGGCCAATCTCTCGAAATAAAAGCAACGGATAACGACGGTCACCCAAACCTGCTTTGGTTTGCATTTGGTCCGCACGAATTGTGGTTTAAAACCTCTTTCGAACTTCCCTCATTAGATATCATTGGCACAACAGACCGCGAAAGATCGGCCAGGTTACAACTCATTCTGTTGACATTGCAACAATTGAATCCTGCAATCTTCGACGGAAGATATTCGTATCAGTTTAAAACCAGGCTCGATTTTGAACCAGAGTGGGGTTTCGGCAGCAGCTCAACACTCATCGCAAACCTTTCGCGTTGGGCTGATGTTGATCCATTTACCCTGTTGAACCTGTCGATTGGTGGTTCGGGTTATGATATTGCCTGTGCCCTGACTGAAAAACCTTTGCATTTTCAGTTAAAAACAATGCGCCCCATCATTTATACGGTCGATTTTGAACCCGTGTTTCGCGATAAGTTATTTTTCGTTTACCAGGGTAAGAAACAGGATTCCGCTGCTGAAATTATCAGGTTTAACCAAAAAACCGGGGAAAATGACCTCGGAGACGCCATCAATAGCGTAAATGAGATTACCGAACAAGCCACCATTACAACTTCGTTTCGTGAATTTTGTTCGCTCATGGATAAACATGAAAGGCTGATTGGCAACTTGTTGGAGCGTCCACCATTGAAAACCGTTTTTCCCGGTTTCGAAGGACACATCAAATCTCTTGGCGCCTGGGGTGGCGATTTTTTTCTGGCGATGACCGAACAATCATTCACTGGACTCACCGATTACTTTGCGGCCAGAGGAATACACACCGTGTTTAAATACAATGATCTGATACGCTGAAAATATGCCTAACGAAACCCTTCATGAAAAATATATTCGGGATGCTGTAATCCTCAGCCGAAACGAAAATTTTGAGGCTTGTGTGAGCTGGCAATGTCCATCGAATATCGCTCTCGTAAAATATTGGGGCAAGCATGGAAACCAGCTTCCTAACAACCCTTCGATCAGTTTGACACTTGAAAAGTCGCGCACGGAAACAAAAGTCAGTGTGTTGACCACCAAAACAGGGTCAGAACCGACGTTCACCTTCCTTTTCGAGGGGCACGAATCACCACAGTTTGGCAAAAAGGTACAGGATTATTTGCAGGAGCTTTTACCTTATTTACCGTTTATTGCTCAGCTCAGTTTCGCAATTGAAAGCCGCAACACCTTCCCTCATTCTTCCGGCATCGCTTCATCAGCTTCATCAATGAGCGCACTGGCGGCCTGTTTGCTTGCTATCGAACAACAGATCAAAGGCAATTACACAAGCAATATCGACCTCCAAAAAGCCTCGTTTATGGCGCGTCTCGGTTCAGGAAGCGCTGCCCGTTCATTTTTTCCTTATGCAGCCGAATGGGGATTCACAGCGGCAATAAATAATAGCAGCGACGAAATTGCGCTACCGCTCGGACAAACACTGCATCCGGTTTTTAAAACTTTCCACGACAGCATACTGATTATACATGGTGGCGTAAAATCAGTTTCAAGCCGGGCAGGTCATGCGCTTATGGAAACCAATCCTTATGCGAAACAACGCTATCATGAAGCAAACCTCAACACCACGAACTTATTAAATGTGCTGCAAACAGGCGATCTGGAAGCGTTTATCCGGATAACCGAAGCCGAAGCCATGCAGCTTCATGCGTTGATGATGGTCTCAGAACCTTCTTTTATTTTGCTTCAACCCAATACATTGTCAGCCATCGCGATCATCAGGAATTACAGGCAACGAACTGCGGTTCCGCTTTGTTTCACCCTCGATGCCGGGCCTAATATCCATTTACTTTATCCCGGCCAATATCGTGAACAGGTTATTGAGTTTTTAACGAATGAATTACTTCCGCTTTGTCATGAACGGCAATGGATCGACGATAAGGTAGGCATGGGATCATCAACAATATCAGACTTTTGAACAGGCAAACCGACATATACTTTGGTAAAATCATGCTGTTTGGCGAATACAGTCTGATTTGCAATTCGATGGGATTGGTGGTGCCTTTCCGGAGCGTTTCGGCGAAGTGGGACTGGATGGATCAATCCGAAGAAGTAAGTTTTAGTTTAAAATCGAATACCCATTTACGCGATTTTCACCGTTTCCTCGAAACGAAAGCCGATTACTGCGAAATGCTTGATCTTTCGCTGATGAAACAAGAACTTGAAACCGGATTATATTTTCGTTCGACCATACCGCAAGGATACGGCGCCGGTAGTTCAGGAGCATTGGTAGCGGCTGTTTATCAACGATATGCAACCGATAACACGCCCCGGTCGGTCGATGATTTGCGACCCTTTTTAGCCGGTATGGAGGCTTTTTTTCATGGCAACAGTTCGGGAATCGATCCTATCAGTTGTTATTTGGGTGAAACGGTGTTGATTGACGAAAATGGTAACATTCGTTGTATCGAAAATCCATTGTCGGATACCAACACTGGTATTCAGGTATATCTTATTGATACGAAACTACCACGCGAGACGACAAAACTGATGCGCCATTTTGAGGCTCAGCTTCACCATTACAGTTTCTTTAAGAAACTACGCGATCTGTTTATTCCGGCCGTAAATCAGACTATTCAGCATTTCAGGAATGGTGAATCAGACTTGTTTTTTGAGGCAATGAAAACGATTTCCACCTTTGAACTGAATTATTTTGAACCTATGGTACCTGATGAGATGCGTAGTTTCTGGAAGCAAGGCGCCGATTCGGCAAATTACTTCATGAAACTCTGCGGTTCGGGCGGTGGAGGATATTTGTTAGTTTTCACTACCGATGAAACTTCGTTACAAAACATTGCTGATAATTTTGAAGTGATCCCATTGAATTAACCTTCAAAAAGTTATAACAATGGTTTTCTTTTTCTTGCATTTAAATTTTGCAACAGTAATGCAATATTTAACAACCATCTATCGACATTAATAAATTGCCCATTGAAAAAAACTGTCATGCTAATTCTGTAAAAGACAGAAAACGAATTGCCGTAATCACCAAACAATAAACATTTCGGTGCCATATTTCCAATGTATTTGTAAAACAGGAAAACTTAATGGAAACAATAATGAATATAAATAGGCATAAGAGGATTATTGTTTGGATATATATTTTAATTTTATACCACTTCATTCAATTAGTTTTTATAATCTTCTCTAGTAATTCAAATAGCATTTCAAACCAAATAAATGAAACAGTGTTTATTTAACCCAAGAAAGAAAGCCTTCTTTTTTATACTCTTTTGTATTTTATACCTCAACTCAACTGGTCAAAATTGGTTCCAAGCCAGTAAAAGAGTAGCTTCAGACAGAAATATGGATGATTATTTTGGAAGGGATGTTGCGATTAGTGGCGCCTTTGCATTAGTTGGAGCACCCTATTACAATGTACCCGTTGATGGAGGATTCGTGCTTGAAGATGCCGGATCAGCTTTTCTTTACCACCGTGATAAGAATGGCGATTGGATACAAATACAGAGGTTTGTGGCAAGTGATAAAGAAAAGAAGGACTTATTTGGAATTTCGGTTACTATAGGTAATAATTATGCAATTGTAGGTACAGTTGATGACTCAGATGATGCAAATAATGGAAATCCAAAGGACCGTGCAGGTTCTGCATACATATTTGAAAACGATGAGTCAGGGATATGGAAACAGACTCAAAAAATAGTGGCATCTGACAGGAAGGAGTACAGCTTTTTTGGCTGGTCAGTTGCTATTAGCGGCAAGTACGCAGTTATTGGATCCGTTTTCAACCCTACCAATTCAGATAGTGATGTTTGGATGGAACGGGCAGGTGCAGCATATATTTTTGAAAAAGATGAATCAGGTCATTGGAACGAAATTCAAAAGATTGTTGCTTCTGACAGAAGTTCGTACGATGAATTCGGTTATAAGGTGGCAATCAGTGATAATTATTTAGTTGTTACCGCACATGAAGAAAGCGAAGATGAAAATGGTGAATACACTAAACTGAATGCGGGATCAGCTTATATTTTTGAAAGAAATGAAACCGGAAACTGGTCGCAGACACAAAAAATAGTTCACAGTGATCGGGAGGCATATGATAATTTTGGATTTTCAGTAGCCATTGATAATACTACAATTGTGGTAGGTGCTCCTGATAAACAAGTGCATTACGAAGGTGGTGATTGGATTTACAGGGTTGGTGCGGCCTATATTTTTGACAGAACTGGAGATGGTTTTTGGGAAGAAACAAAAAAAATATCCACACATGATTATCATGAATACGACTCGTTTGGCAACTCAGTATCGATAAGTGGAGATTATATATTAGCATCATCTAATTACAATGAAACCGACACCAATAATGAGAATGAAAGAGAACATGCTGGTGCCGCTTATTTATTTAAAAGGGAAGAAGAAGGAAACTGGAATGAGGTACAAAAAATTGTAGCTTCTGATAGAAGCTATTGTGACGATTTCGGTGAAGCTGTTGCAATAAGTGGATCTAATTGTATCGTTGGGGCTTTAAAAGATGATAAGGATGAATCTGGGTTAATTTCAATAACCGATGCTGGTTCTGCCTACTTTTTTCAAAACGGAACTATTGGTTTAAAAGAGAATAAGCCGGAAAAACTTATTTATTTATTTCCAAATCCCACATGTACAAGAGTAAATATTGATCTTGGGGATGTAAATTTTATAACAGAAATATCTGTTAGAAATATACATGGCAAACTCATATACACCCAACAATTCGTTTCGAGCCAGCATATTTCTTTTGATTTAGAAGGCCCAAAAGGGTTATATCTTGTCGAGTTAAAATCAATTGATAATGTTTCATCAATAATTAAAGTGATGAAACAATAAGTTCATCATTATTTGTCATCAAACCACAAGTATCAATGAAAAAGTTTTCAATTCTTATAATCATATCGCTTATTGCATTTCAAGCAAACACCCAAAATTGGTTGGAGTTAAATAAAATAGTAGCTTCTGATAGAAGTCCAAAGGCTAATTTTGGATACTCATCTTCACTTAGCGGTAACTATGTTATAATAAGTGCACCTGGTGAAGGTACTTTTGACAACCCCTATTATGATGAGGGTGCTGCCTATATATTTGAAAAGGGAGTAGATGATAGTTGGTTTGAAGCGGCAGTTATTGTAGCGTCTGACAGAGATACAAACAATTGGTTTGGTGAAATGGTATCGATTAGTGGTGACTATGCCATTGTTGGGGCGCAACTTGCTGATGAAGATGAGCATGGAGAGCACTATAAACAATGGGCCGGAGCTGCATATATCTACGAAAGAGATCATGGCGGGAACTGGATAGAGGTGCAAAAAATCGCAGCATCCGACCGTGCAGAATTTGCACGTTTTGGGTCTTCGGTATCCATTTATGGAAATTACGCAATTGTAGGTGCATACTTTGAGAATAAAGATGCTTCCGGAAATAGTGTAGGTAGCGCCGGAGCCGCATATATATATAGAAGGAATGAAAATGGGGTTTGGGTTGAAACTCAGAAAATAGTGGCATCCGATCGTCAGGAATCTGATAATTTTGGTTTCTCAGTTTCAATACACGACAAAATTTTAATTGTGGGGGCATTACATGATAATATGGATGAAGAAGGAGAAAACTCTTTAGATGATGCAGGTTCGGCATATGTTTTTGAAAAAGATAATAGTGGTAATTGGACACAAAAGCAAAAACTTGTGGATTTGCATAGAGAGAAAAGGGCTGAATTTGGCAATGCAGTATCTATTTACGAAAACTCTGTTATTGTGGGCGCTCGTTATGCTAATGTTGATCCCAATGGTTGGAATCCACTTGAAAATGCGGGCTCAGTTTGTTTTTTTGAACGACAGAATAATGGTAATTGGATGCTCGTATTTAAAGCATGTGCATTTGACCGGTTAATAGGTGATGATTATGGTACCTCTGTGGATATACATAATAACTATGCGATAGTAGGTGTGCCTGGGAATTGTTTAAACGAAGATGGTGTAAAATATGTGCCAAAAGCAGGTGCGGCTTATATCTATTATAAAGAGAGCAATACCGGCAACTGGTTGTTTGGAAGAAAAATTGTTGCCTCTAAAAGAAGTATGATAAACAATCTTGGTATCTCAGTTACTATAGAGGATAATTATGCATTAGCAGGAGCCAATAATGTAAACACAGATGCGATTGATGCAGATTCACTGGAGTCTGCCGGGGCAGTTTACTTTTTTAAACCTGACTTCTCGAGCATTTCTGAAAATGATTTTGGCAGTAAAATAAAGCTTAGCCCTAATCCAACCAATGAAGCTGTTTCTATCGACCTGGGGAAGTTTTGCACTAAAGTGCATATAAAAATCCTGAATAATCATGGACAGTCAATTTCAAGTAAGAGTTTTGAAAATATGCAAACTGCTCATCTTAAAATAGATGGGCCCGTCGGGCTCTATTTCCTAATGATATTTCCTGACGAAGGAAAATCAGCTTGTGTTAAAGTTATTAAGTATTGATAACAAAAAAAAACTGCTAAGGGCATTATGTGGTCGGCACTCCCCAGCCCCGTCATGCTGCCGGGACAGGCTATGAACACCCAGTTGAACTATATCCTGACCTTGAACTTTTGTTATGGAAATTGGATTGGGTTTTGGTTGGCTTATTGAAGATTCAGATAATCGTTCTTTGATACTTTGAAGTTGTTTTTTCTGTTTTTAACAGGTTCATAACCTAATCCCTACGAAGTGCACTACGAATCTGGAGAGAAATGCACGGTTACTAATCTGAATGAATTGGAAAAGGACCTGAACAAGAAATCATCAGTGTAATATCTGAAAACCAAATACAAGGGGCAAACCAATTCATGTTCCTATTGGTTTTTGGCACATCCTTGAAATTATTTAATTTTGAGTGATTTATTAACATGAAGAGCCGTGTGAAGGGAGACTTTCAAGCACGGTTCCGTGAGAATGTAGGGGTGAAATTCCCTCGCATGACTCGATTACCAAGCATTAAATAATAACTAAATATTTTTCATGCCAATCAACCTAATATTTAAACTCAAACAAATAAACAATGAAGAAATATCTTAATAAAACCATCCTTCTAATTTTCACGTTAATCGGAATATCTTTTAGTTGCAATTTGTATTCACAGATTTCATACCTGGGGAAAATATCCCAACATGAAGATGGTGTTTATGGTTTGACAGGTGCAATGAGCATTTGTTTTAGTATAGATAAAAAAAACATTTATGTTGGTAGTCAATACGCCCTGGCAGTGTTCAATTACGATGAAAGCACCGGAAGTACTGAATTTATTGAAGCATATAGAAGTGATGACGATGGTAATGCAGGGTTGGAGGGCCCGAGCTGTATTAAAATCAGCCCTGATGATAAGTATGTTTATGTAAGCTCCGACTGGCTTAATTGCATTTCATTATACGAGCGGGATCCCAATTCAGGAACATTGGAACTTCAGCACATTTTTTATGATACTGATGCAGGATTTGATGGACTACGTGGTGCACACGAAATAGGAATATCAAACGATGGTTTATATATTTATGTTGCAGCCTGGAATGATGCCAAAATATCAACTTTTAGAAGAGATACCGTATCAGGTTATCTATCATATTTACAGTCAATAGGCAGATATGATGAAGGTGGATTAGTATGGCCTCAATCGCTTAAGGTAAGCAGAGACAGTCGGTTTGTTTATGTTGCATCACATATAGATGATGAAGTTTCAGTATTTGAAATAAATCCGGATACAGGTGAACTCGTTTACGTGGAGAAAATTTACGCCGAAAGCGGGCAGTATAGTTTCTCAGCACTTGAAATAAGTTATGATAACAAGTTTTTATATCTGGCTGGCAGAACTTCACTTGGTGTGTATACAAGGAATACTCAAAACGGTAAACTTACCATGAAGGATTTATTCAAATATGATGATCCGGGAATATCAGGTTTGAATGTTATTTACTCACTTTCGGTTTCTCCGGATGACAAAAATATTTATGCTATAACTGCAGCGGATACTTCTTTTGTTACTTTTTCCCGAAACTTATCAAATGATGAATTTCAATTCACAGATTCCAAGCCGTTTATGAACTTTTACCTCTCAAACGATGGTCATAGTAATACGGGATTGATTTGTGATAATAACTATGTGTTTGGAGCTTCCTATTGGGAAAGTGGGGTTCATTTAACCAAACGAAATCAAACCGATGGAAGCCTTACTTATGTAAAATTTATTTATGAAGGTGAAAGTGCTATTGTTGACGGATTATATAACCCAAGAAGTTGTTGCGCTGATGAACAACAGAAAATGGTTTACGTAACCACTTCCGGACACGGTATCTCAATCTTCCAACGAAATGATACAACCGGAAAACTGATATATAAAAATGTGGCTAATAGCCAAAACCAACACACGGGTATGTTAGGGTACAATGATCATACAGCATTAAGTAAAGATGGAAATTACTTATATACCTTGTGTCAATGGTTCGAACCATCTGGTATGGCAATATTTAAAGCAGACCATACTACGGATAATCTTATATTACTCGATTCAATAATGTCCGACACTTATGGCTCCACCGGATTTGATGAACCTGTTGACCTTGCATTTTCGCCGGAGGGGGAACATTTATATGTTGTTTCATCATTTAATCAGAGTGGAATAGCTCAGTATTCATATAACCCACAAAACGGTTCACTGGAACTGGAGAATTTTTATGAGATTGAAAATATAGGTGATCCCTTCGATAATATAACTATCAGCAATAATGGTTTTTACGTCTTCATCTGGAATACTAATTCCGGCGATATTACAATGTTGGGGCGTGATGAAATCTCTGGCGCACTTACCTATCTATCAACAAGTTCACTTAATTCAATTGGAGAGATATATCTTTACGGTTTGACAGATATAGCATTGAGCATGGATCAAAAAAACCTGTATGCTACTTATGAGGATAATGGTGTGCTGGTTAATTATAGTATCGATTCAATTAACCACAAACTCGATGTTATCCAGGTTTTCGATTATGAAACATTGGCTATTGCCGGGCTACAACGGATACAAAAAATTGGAGTCAGAAATGATGGAACCTTTGTTTATACTTCCTCTTATGACAACAATTCAGTAGGCCTGTTCTATCGTGATCAGTCAAACGGAATACTGACTTTTTTGAAGGATTATACTGAACCCGAAAACGACTTTAATGGATTGGATAAAATTAACGGCATCTGTATACCAGACAATGATCGTAATTTGTATTTAATATCAAGTGTTGAAGAAGCTGTAGCGAGTTATTCCATTGATTTATACCTTGGCCCCGACAGAGGTATTTGTGAAAATGATTCTGCATTGCTTGATGCCGGAAAAGGATATTCCACATATCTATGGTCGACAAATGAAACCACACAAAGAATTTATGCGAAAGAGGAAGGATACTATCATGTTAAGACCATTGATGAATTTGGTTTTGTTGATTATGATACGGTGTATGTTACAGTTTATAGACCGGAAGTTGACCTTGGTCCTGATATTGCCGGTTGTTTTGGTAACACTGTTATTATAAATTCAGGTTTTAATGGTGAAAATCTATGGAATACAGGAGCTACATCACAATCAATAACTGTCGGTAATTCAGGGACATATTCGGTTGTTATTACCGATATCCATCTTTGCCAAAACAGGGATTCAGTGAATGTTATTTTCCATCCTTTACCAGAACTTAATCTTGGTTCTGATGTTTCCGCTTGTTTTGGCGACTCTGTTATTTTAAATTCAGGATTCAATGGTGAAAACCTTTGGAATACAGGCTCTGCATCACAATCAATAACTGTAGATAACCCGGGAACTTATTCAGTTGCTATTACCGATAACCATCATTGCGAAAACAGGGATTCAGTGAATGTTATATTCCATCCTTTACCTGAAGTTAATCTTGGAGCCGATACAACTATTCAGATAACTCAAACACTGGTTATCTCAGTTGATAGTATTCCTGATTACGATTATTTGTGGCACAATGGATCAACCAACTCTTATATCACGATAAACAATGATTCATTAACGAATAATTCGTTGGAAGCATGGGTTGAAGTTACTACCAATTTCGGATGTAAGAATAGTGATACTTTATTGATAACGTTGGATACGAACAATGTTTATATTGAGCCGGTTGAAATAAGAATAGGACCTATTCCTACTACTGAATTTGTAAATATTAAAAGTAATTATATCATTACTAATATCAACTGTTATGATATATATGGCAAGTATTTGTTTTCGAAGCAGCCAAACTCAAAAACTAACATCATTGATGCAAATGATTTGAGTAGTGGAATTTATGTTCTTAAAATCACCTTAATTAATGGGCAAACAAAAACAATTAGAATTCTCAAATTAAAATTTTGAAAAAAATATTCTTCTAAATATTCTCTTATGCACTATTGATGGAATTCCAATTAAAAATCAAATAATGGGGGATTTTTATCTTGATTTATGACTAACGTTATGTGTTGAGTAAGCTAAAAAATAACACGATAATTATGGTTAAGTTGGTTATTTCTATTTGATAGTTGGACATTCTTAAAAATTAATCGGAATCAGAATAGTGTAACTGCCGAAAAGAAAAATAACCGGGTGGTAACAATGTATATTTTATATAGTGGGTGAAGTACTAACCATGAATACTTTACCTTAACGAACCGGAATCCCAATTGGCCGAAATAATACTTTTGTCGCAAATCGTACGTTTGATCAGTATAAAATCAGAAACAAATGAAAAAGCAAATAATAATTCTTGGTTTCATCCTGCTTGCCATATCGGGATGCAAGAAGATCGATAAGCTGACACAGTTCAATATGGAATTTAACGAAAGCATCGTAATTCCCTCATCTACAGGGATCAACCTGCCTTTCAACATCCTTACACCCGATGTTGCAACAAATTCCGAATCAACTTTTGCCGTAAACGACACCCGCAAGGATTTGATAGAGGAGATCAAACTGACAAAATTAACGCTTACCATAACGGCTCCGGCCAATGCCGACTTTGGTTTTTTGAAATCAATCGGTGTGTTTATTTCAGCCGATGGCCTTTCCGAAACTAAAATCGCCACGAAAGATGTTGTTCCTTCAGATATTGGCGCTGTGTTGAACCTGGAGGTGGTAAATACAAATTTAAAAGATTACATTCTGAAAGACAGCTTCAAGCTCAGGCTGAATACAGTAACAGATGAATTGATGTCCTCAGATTACCATATCAGCATCAATTCCGTTTTTTTCGTTGATGCGAAAATATTGGGTCAATAGAGAAAGCCGTCCAACTAAACAAAGCAGTTTTCAGAGTGTCTGAATCAATTGAATCAGTTGTTCCTTGCGCCGGCGTGAAACTTCAATCCGGCTGCCATCGGTCATGATGAGTGTGCCACCATCCTCCCTGAGAAATTGTTCTACAAAGTTCAGGTTCACAAGATGCGACTGATGTACCCTGAAAAAATTGGACGGGGTAAGTAGCTCATCATATTCTTTAATCGATCTTGAGACCACGATCTTTCGTCCACTGACTGTAAAAAACGTTGTATAACTGCCATCCGACGCACAACGTATGATATCCTGAATATTCAACATGGTGATACCTTCTAAGGTCGGAAGCGCTATTTTTTTCCGGTCAGGTTGGTTTTTATTCAGCAGATCCTTGTAACGCTCATCATTAGCCGACGAATACAAAGGCTGTTTTCTGACACGGTCGATAGCCTCTTTAACCAATTCGGCATCAACGGGTTTTAATATATAATCGATGGCATTAAACCGGAATGCAGTGATGGCATAATTATCATGTGCCGTGGTAAATATGATCCTGAAATCGCGGTAGTTTACTTGCTCAAGCACATCGAAACCCAAACCGTCGGTTAGATGAACATCGAGAAACAGCAACTGAGGTTTCAGCAATTGAATTTGCGCCACCGCCTCAGCTACACTACCTGCAACTGCCACAATCTCAATGTCTTTTGCATGGATTTTGATGATGTCTAACAGGTTTTCCCTGAATTGCGGTTCGTCGTCAACAATAATGGCCCGTATCATTTGTTATCCCTCTCTTTCTTTAAATGGTAAATCAATGGTTACCTGTGTTCCATGCTGCTTGCCGTCCGCTGTTTCCAGATCGTGATAAACAATGGCAGCATCGCAATGAAACTCTTTCCGGAGCAAGGCAATGCGTTCGGCAACTACCGTACTCCCTAAGGAAACATGCTTATCTTCCGTTTTTTTATTCACCGCGCTTTTCAACCGACCCACACCATTATCCGTGATGATACAGCGGATTAAACCATTCACCATCGTGTATCGAACCATCAATTTTCCTTCAACTTCAGGATCGGTAAAACCATGAATGATTGCATTCTCGATAAAAGGCTGCACCATCATGGGTGGTATCATAATAAACTCTGGCTCTTCAAGCTGCATTTCAATTGTATAATTAAATCTATCGGGAAACCTCTGCTTTTCCAGTTCGAGATACAAAGTAAGCGCTTCTTTCTCTTCTTCAACGGTAATAAATTGCTGACGTGAGTTTTCGAGGATCGAACGCATGAGTTTCGCAAATTTCGAAAGAAAAAGCTGCGCTTTTGAGGGCTCGTTGCGACCGATATAATGTTGAACTGCACCCAATGAATTGAAAATGAAATGTGGATTCATCTGTGAAAGCAACATCCTTTGTTCGAGATCAGATTTCTGCCTGGCAAGCATTTCGCGCTTGTTGCGTTCTTTGAGCTTATATCTGACAAAAACAAAGTAAAGCGTTAACAATACCAAAACGGCTAACAATATGGTCGAAGTCAGAATAAGCTTCTGCTGGAGCAGGGCATCTTCTTTTTGTTTGATTGTTAAATCGCGGATACGCTGCTGATCGAGCAGATTAATGATGTTCTTTTCCTTTTTCTCTGTCTCGTAAATAATGTTTAACTCGTGTATATGTTTCAAACTGCCTTCCGAACGAAGCGTATCAGCCATATCTTTGTAATCCCTGAAATAATGAAGCGCCTGTTTATAGTTTCCGGTCTTTTCGTAATAATCAGCCATTGTTTTATTTACCTCCATCTGAAGTTCGAGTGATCCGAGTTTGGTGGCAATTTTAAGCGCATCCATAAGATAATTATACGCTAAATCGGGCTTATCCGTCAACAGATACACATTCGCGATATTTCTGTTCCTGATAACCGTTTCATAATCAAGGTTGAGTGATTTTCCAATCTCGAGCGAAAGAAGCATATACTCAAGCGCTTTATCATATTCTTTGCCCGCTTCATACAATCCACCCAAATTCGAATAAATTTTACTGATGTTACTTTGCATGCCGAGACCGGTATAAATCTCAAGCGCCTTTTGATAATAATATATCGCTGAATCCTGATTATCAAGCATTTTGTAACATATTCCAAGATTAAGCGCTGTTTGTCCACTCGTTTTGGATTTTTTCGATTTTGGCAATAAATAATATGCCCTGAGGAGGAATCGCCTGGCATCGCTGTAATTGTCGAGTTTAATAAAAAACGAACCAACATTATTTAATGAGATTGACAGACTGAGCGTATCCGCCATCTGTTCCTTGATACTTACGGCATTGAGTTGCCATTCGATGGCTTTTTCAAAATTCCCGAGTTTATAATAGGTGATGCTTAGATTGTTTAGCATACGTGATATCATCCATTTCTCACCTATCCTGTTTGCCAGACTCAATCCTGTTTCGAAAAATGGTAAGGCCGAATCGGGTTGATTAATTGCAAGTTGTGTATTACCCAACTCGTTCACAATCATACATTTCGCTTCGACATCTATTGAATCGGAAATCAATTTATCCGCTTTTTTATAGAATTGCAGGGCAAGTTTGTATTCCGCGTTGTCGTATGCGCCAATTCCTTTTCCGTAATAAACTAATCCCAACAACTTCGGATCATGTGTGATACCTGATTCCGCCCTGTTAAAGTAAACTGATGCACTGTCGTAGCGTTTCTTTTGCAGGAAATAGTTTCCGATAAGGTAGTTTATCCTTGGCAACAATACTGATTCACTTTTTTTTAGCGCCACAATTTGCGTATAACAGCTGTCAGGTTTAAACTTTAATTGTTTTTCGAGCATATCTAACGTCACTGAATTCAGCGAGTCGTTCTGCTGACCAAAGGCCGGTAGAAAAAATATCAGGAAACATACAACTATCGCGATTTTATGCATTTCGTACCAAATGATCGATTACTGTGCTTTTAATTCAAAAGCAAATATATTAAAAACCACTTTTAAAGCCATGTCGCCCGGAAATAAACCCAAATTAACCAGATATAAATTAGTATTCATTGTGACGTTTAAAACATATTAGTTTTGTAAATCAAAAATGGAACAAGATGAAAATCATGAAATTAACGTATTGCTTACTCCTTGCTTCCTGGTTAGGCATTTCGGGTTTGAGCGCTCAGGAAAATATGAATTCATGTGGAGGCATATTCGTCTCCGAAACAGGCTCGGTAAGTAATTCGATCGGGCAGTTGGTAATTCAAACCCAGGCCGGGAGCAATGGTTCGGTGTCTGAAGGGGTACATCAAGCTTTCGAGATATCGCAAATTGTCGGGATCAACGACATACCTGCCGGTAAAATCGAGGTTAGCTTTTTTCCAAATCCAGTAACAGTTTCACTTTCGATAACGGTAGATGCAAGTGAACTTTTAGAAGAACGATTAATCTGTACCATCCGTTCTGCTGAAGGAAAATTCATTGAACAACGCAATATCATATCGAAACTGACTTCAATTGATATGCAAAAGCAAGCAGGCGGAGTATATTTCCTTTCTATTCAATCGGCAGATAAACAAACACTTAACTATAAACTAATTAAAAACTGACAATCATGAAAAAGATAAACACGTTAATAATAGCGGTTTTACTATCGTTGTGTATATTCGCTCAGGCGCCTGATATGATGAGTTATCAGGCAGTTATCAGAGACGCTGCCAATACCTTGGTTATGTCAACTGCTGTAGGAATACAGGTAAGTGTGCTTCAGGGCTCCTCATCAGGTACCGAAGTTTACAAAGAAACACACGCCACCGCAACCAACGCGAACGGACTTATTTCGCTATCCATTGGCGCTGGTAATCCGGTATTGGGCGATTTTTCGGCCATTGACTGGTCAGTTGGACCTTATTTCCTCAAGACGGAGACCGACATAACCGGAGGATCGAACTACACGATTACCACCGTGAATGAACTTCTTAGTGTTCCATTTGCACAGTTTGCCAACAGTGTAGCTTCATACCCGGAAACAGATCCGGTTTTTGAAGCGTATCAACCCACATTCTGGCAATATTATGGCCTTAACAGTACTTCTTCAACTGTTGGTAATACATGGACTAACTTATATCCGACAAATCCTTTCACAATTACGAAAAGTCTAGATAAGACAGATATTGAAATAACCGTGTTATCTAATTTCGGTGGCGGCACTTTTGACGGGGCTAGTGGAGTACGGTTTCAGGCATTGGTAGATGGACTTCCCTATGATTTTGGAAACAAAGCGAGTATAATAAACGACAATTCCCTGAAATTTCTATCCCTGTTTTCCGTTACCCGGAATCTCAATGCCGGCAGCCACACCATCAGTATCTGGGCTAAAACCTATACGGGAACAGCGTCCAATGTGATTGTTGACCCGGGTGGATGGGGAGGCACAATCATCATCAAAGAAGTAAGATAAAACTTCATCTTTATACTCGCTTCACGGTTGATCACGAAATCGATGAAGTGACATAACACACCACTGACCAATGGAAAGGCGACAATAGCCAATGTGTTGGTCAGTGGGTTTTTTATGAGGATGTTATTAATTAGATGTTGAATAGCATAACACAACAGACGCAATTAATATAAAGCACTTAAAGGAGGAAAAGTATATAATATGGCAAGCTTCTTTCAAGTATAAATTTGGTTATACCCCAAAAAACACCTTAGGATTATTAGTGGCAATGGATTCAAAATATGTCTCACCAATGAAAGCTCGAAGGTCAAGGGCAAAACGTTTTTCTGTAGCTTTGGTTTCAACCATATAATAATCGGAGCCAAAGAGAATTTTACTTTGTAACACCGTATCAGTCAGTAATACTTTGAGTACCGAAAAATATTCCTGTTCGCTCAGAGTAAAACTGATATCTGTATAAAGATTATTATGAGCCGGAATCATATCTTTGATTATTACGAACCAGTTTTCAGCTTCACTGGGATTTTCGAGGTACTTTTTCCAATAATAGGCTGAGCCAAAATGCGCCAAACAAACCCTGAGTTCAGGAAAATCATTCAACACATATTCCCAATTTTTCGGATTAGTAAAACATGCACACAGTTCCTTCCTGTTTTTACCATTAATATTAATGGGTGTTTTTGATTTCGATAGGAGTTGTTCTAGTTCATTTTTACTACCCTTAAAATGTACAGGATTGTATGGACTGCAATGCGAAATAACTGGAATATTGTGTTCGGTGCAGTATTGATACACTGGATTTAACCTGTCATCGTAAGGGAAATAGCCAAGTGGAGGATATATTTTAACTCCACCGAAATCCCATTCCTCTACGCATTTTTTCAAAATATCCATAAACCCTGGTCTTCGTGGATCGATATGAATGAAAGGTATCACCTGTGGAAAATTAGTTTTCAGATTGGCGAGTTCTTCGAGTTGCTTAATATAATCACGCGGAACTTTTCCGGCATTCATAAATGCCATATCCATGGCTAAGATGGCGAAACGGGTACCATTTGGATAAAATTTTCGACTTCCCTCAAAAATATCAGGCTGTGAACAATTTTTGCCAATTCTGGCAAATTTACAATACCTGTCAAATGAGTCGTTATCTGAAAAAGGATTCAAATTGTTTAAAACCCTGGAAACAAGGCTAAAGCCTGTTGTTGAAGCCATAATTCTGACTAAACCTAATGGAAGGAAGCCGCGTGGAACATCTTCCTCTGTGAAGGTGTGGATGTGGCAATTGTAAAACATAGGGTTGGGATTTTTAGTGAATATTTAGGACATTTAATTATACTTTATTTTTCCTTGTTTGTAAATGGATTCTCACCAAATCTGAATATTAATGATACGAAAGGATTAACTGTATATAACTCATTGTGCAATTGGTCTTTACTTAAATTCTCCTTAACAATTTGATTTTCTTTAAATTCTCCACTTAAAAATTCCTGTCTATGTGCGACAATACCTATCGCTATACTGATATTTTGGTTATATGTTAACGACCCTCCCACAAAAACCGTTGGTGCTTCCATATCAAATCCAAGGCCCCCGGTATAACTTAATGAAAAATTCCTTGAGAGATTTTTAGTAGGCATCCAGGTAAAAAACACTGTCGGGGCGAAAATTAACTTGCCACGATTTTCTTCTTTTGTAATGACGTATGATGAGGTATCAAATTTTGTGAAATATAACTTCTGGACATTGAATACTTGCCCAATAAAACTAAAACCCCAACTGGTTAACCATTTGCCTCGTTTCTGTGTTGTGTAAACGACCTTCCAAACTTTGGAAGTCCCATCATCTAGTTTTCTTATAATAGTTATCTCCAGATCTTCCCCTTCGTTGAGTGTTACATCTTCAACCTTGATCATTGTTGATGCAATTACTACTTTAGCCATTTCAATATAGTTCGTAATACAATTACTAACTGAAGGAGTATTTTCTGATGGTTCTATACTAACTTCGTTCATTTCTTTTTCTAAATCACCTATCAATTTTGGTAATTTAGATTCTTCATCTGCTGCATTTATAGATTCGATTAGATTCAACAATATGTCACATTTAATTTGCTCCTCATCAGCCTTAGTACGACTATTAGGAAAAGATAACGTCTCAATTTCATGCAACTTTGTTATTACTATAACCTGATAATCTTGACTAGGTAATCTGTTAATTATTTCGATATCAATAGATTTGAAGGGCGAAACACTTCGTACAATTATATCGTTTGCCTTTTTACTCAGGTCAATTGGCACAATCTGCTGTGCATGGCAAATTGCTAAGGCTTGTATAAAAACAATTAATCCGACAATAAATTTTAATGAAGTTTTCATGGCATTTATTTATTTAATGATTATACTCATCTAACTAATAATTAATTAGACAGATAACTTCAATGGAAAAAATAATGCAATGAGGTTTTAGGGTTACTTAATACTTGTTATATCCGTTGAAGTCACTATTTTCATTTATTGGAATGATACAATAAAAAAAGCTATGATACCTAATTCTATATGAACACTTTAGATATGTTACAATGACCGGTTAGAAGTATAATCAACAAAGTTAAGAAAACTACAATGCATTTGTCAAGCCTTTTATCGAATAGGTTTAATGAAATAAAAACGATCATTTCTGATTTGCTTCTGGGTACAGCAACTCCTGTCGAAAAATTTCAATCAACGGATCAAAAAAATGACAGACAAGAAATGAGTAATAAAACCGACTTTTAAAAATACTATTCATACAGTAAAATATTGGTTGCTGAAAAGGTCTTTATAAACTCAAAGAGGTTTAACACTAAGAGGTAGTTTTTTATGCTTGATTCAACGGCAGTGTAAAACTAAAAACACTCCCCTTGCCTTCTTCGCTGCTAACCCAGATATCACCGCCCATGAGTTGAATAAATTCACGGACAAGAACAAGTCCCATTCCAGTACCGAGCTCATTTTCAGTACCCTGTCGCAAGGTAGCATTGCCAATATCGAACAGATTCATTTGTTGTTCTTTTGGAATTCCTACCCCCTGATCATGTATATGCACGGTAATGAATTCATTTTTTGTTTCGCAACTGATCCTGATCACTCCACCCCTGGGCGAAAATTTAATCGCATTATTCAACAGGTTCAACATTACCGAAGAAATAAGGTTCAAATCGGCCTTCACGAAAATTTTTGACGGGACTTCGTTCATTAATTGTTGGCTTTTGTTATCAGCACGCTGTTTGACAATGTCGATCGAACTGTCCGTAATTTCATACATATCCAGTACTTCTGATTCGTTTACGATCAATCCGCGCTGGGTGCGAGCCCAATCAAGCAGGTTAACTAAAAGATTATACGTGTTCGTACTACTTTTATGAATTGCTTTCAGCATATTCTTTTTGTCTGGTTCTGAAAGAGAATCGTATTCAGTATTCAATAACTCAAGATAACCAAGAAGCGCATTAAACGGCCCGCGCAAATCGTGCGAAATAACCGAAAAGAATTTATCTTTTGTCTCATTGAGTTTGGTGAGTTGCTGATTCTGTTCGATAAGAAGTTGATTTTTTTCGTCAATAACTTTATTTTTTTCAATGCTCTCTTCATTCACCAGTTTGAGTTTTCTGTTGATTATCCTTTGTTTGCGACCCGAACGTAAAACACTAAACACCAGTAATATGAATAGGCAGCAGGTAACGATTACAGATAGGATAATATAGCGTTGATTTTTAATTACCCGTTGGGCCAATGTATTATTCTCTAATAAAGATTTATTTAAAGCATCCTTTTTCTCCGTCTCATAAATCACTTCTAATTCCGATACCCGATTCAGATTATCCTTATTGTAAACCGTATCAATAATGGCATATTTTGCCTGCAGATGTTCAATAGCGTTATTGAATTTTCCGCAAGCCGAATCGAGCCTGAAAAGCGTTTGATGAGCATTTATTTGCCAATCGGGTGCTTTGATTTTCTCGGCAAGCCTAAGCCCCTCTCTCCCAAGGGCATACGCTGAATCATATTTATGTAATTCAAAGTAAATCAATGATTTGTTAATCAGGATAGCCGATGTCAAATATGGATTCGATCTTGTATAATCGTATTGCATACTTTCGTTGTAATAGTTTAGCGCTTTCCTAAAATCGAGACGCGCATAATATGCATTGCCAATATTTACAAGCAGGACTATCTTTGAAGATGAAATATCATTCTCAGGCATCAGGTGCATGGCAGAGAAATAGTAAAAAAGCGCTGAATCAATATTTTTAAAGGATGATTCGTATAACAGTCCAAGGTTGGTATAGTTATTGACCCTTTGATCTACTTTAGGCGACAAACTATCTAAGCGGATAGATTTCAGATAATAACTTCTCGACTTCTCCTTCTTCTTCAGGTTTTTATAGGCATTTCCCAGACCATTGTATGTATAAATAATCCTTACACTATCCTGATCCTCTTCCTGAATTTTGAGGGCAGCCAGATAATGCCTCAGCGAAATTTCATGTTTGCCAAGCTGCGAATAAACAGCTGCTATATCATAGTGTGCTTTATTGGCAAGGTAGCTATTATTAATCCGATCACAAACGTTTATTGTATGTTGCAGGTAATACAATGCAGAATCTATATTTCCCTTTATTTTAAACAACATCCCGACATACCCGGCAGCATTTGCATTGATCTGGTCGAAGCGGTTAGATAAACTCAACTGATATGCTTTGTGAAAGTAAAACATTGCCGAGTCTGGATTTTTGCTAAACCAATTAAGCGTACCCATCGCACTATAATACTCCGAAATTGCCTGATAATTATCACTTTGCAGTATCGGAGCTGAATTATTCAATAGAAGCCTTGCCGAATCAGGCTTAGTTCTAAAAAATTTATACGCATATAATGCACTGGCAAATTGCTTTTCTTCAATGCTGTTTGTATTATTTATTACTGTCTGCAAACTGTCATAATTCCAGAGAGGCTTCTGTGAAAACAGGCAAGTTGTAAACAAAAACAGAATTACTAACAATATCTTCTTTTTTCTTATCATAACTAATTCTGCCATAAGGTCAAACAGATAAACAAAAATACCAGTAATCGTTGCAGACATTTGTAATATAAGACAATAGACATGTTTAATACTATTAGCACTGGTATGTAAAGATAGTACTTCTACCAAAAAGGCCACAAAATTTTGTGGCCTTTTTGGTAGAAAATTTTACATTTTATAATCCAAAAACCTGTTCACAAACGTCAGCCGGCAACTCGAATCCTACGTAAGAATAGGATGATTGCTCAACAGTAACCTCTGTTTCGTACCATTGACCATCATAGTAAACACCAACAACATAGGTTTCTCCAATAATCACGTCACAAATATCTGCATAACCGTTAATCATCTCGGCCCATCGCCAGTTAAAGTCGCTCGTTAACCTGAACCAGGCGCCATACGATGGCCTGATGATAACACTTGGATCGCTGGCACAATAGGCTTCTACCTCAACAGTAACATGTGAGCTGTTGTTGTTGGTAATCAAATTTATAGTAACCGGGACAGTCGAGCATAAATCACTTATATTAGTCGGATTATTCGCAGGATCAACAGTAACATTTGAATAATAATTATCCCAGACAATATAAACGGCAACTCCTGACGGGGCGTAATAAGTATATACTGGTTCCGTTCCGCAAACCCACATATAAATAGTTTTCAAATAGGCGCCATCAGAGGACCTATACATGGTGCCATGCACGATCTGGCAATCACAAAGTGGTTGGTCGGCGGTGAAAATGAAAGTCACACCTATATCACAATAGGAACCACCATAAAACCAGTCGAAATTATAATAGGATAAATGGTTTATCTCGGCCTGAACCTGAAATGTACCACCAACATTTTCGATGGTTAACATCGATTCTTCAGTCCATAAACCGGTAAATTCGTCGAAACTCCATAAGGGTATTTCGTCACCATCGGCAATAAATGTATTTGTTTCCGGGTTTTTTGTATCAGGTGACACTTGTGAAATCAACTTTAATGCTCCATCTTCGAAATTTGCAGCCCTATTACCTGAACCATCGGTTATTTCAATAGCGACAAAACCGGCTGAATAAAACATACCGTCTTCTCCCGAACCATTCAAACGCGTGACATTAGTCATCAATCCGCCGGGGAAAGCTCTCATAGCGGCAGTATCAGTATTGTCAAAATGAACAAGGGTTACATCGAGATTTCCATTAAGTGGTTCACCGCCTGCATCCTTAAGTACGATTCCTTCAGGGATAGTCAGGCTTGCTTCTCCTTGTGGCGTTTCGACTGTAACTGGTGCAGTTACACGACCATTTCCATCAGTGGTTGTGGCATCTGCAAGTTGAACAACCGTCACTCCGCTTGGAGGATTGTCGAGTTTTACCATCTTCAATATCACAAAATTTTCTCCTTCTGCTGCAATAACAACATGCTGGCTTGTAGCAATATATCCCGGATGGTTTGCTACAATATTAAATGAAATCGGGTTACTTTCCGATGGTCTGTACATAGACTCGGGCTGCAATGCCAAACTCACAAACCCGCGCTGTGACATATATTCGAAATTAGCATTTTGCGTTCCTGTAATGTCAATAACACCAGCTTTATCCTCTCCTGTGATCGTGGTTTTAACCGAAATACTTCCATCCTGCCCAACCAATTCGCCAGTGGTAGCATCTACCAATTGCACACTGATTGAAGTCTTAATCAGGTTATAATCAATGATTAACTTCACGCCATCACCGATATTTTGAAATTTCTTGCAGGAGGTATCTGCAACTACAACCAATACTGCAATTGCGGCTAATAAAATGATTTTTTTTAATATTTGTGATTTCATGATTTCTGTTTTTATTATAAAATTCTAACGGATAATTGGAAACTTAGCATTGGGTAGAAATTCAGGAATGCCATGTTTTCCTCAAGGGTTCTTTCCTGCTCTGCTGATGCTGATGGCGTAAGCATTCCGGTTGCTCCAAGGGTTACATTCGGGTTTCCGTGATAAACAGCGCCAACTTCAAATGCGAAGGAGAAAATGCTGTTTTTGGCCAGCGATCGCCCAAGTCCAAGGCCGGCATAAGGACAAACTTTCAATCCTGGTTTGATACCAAAACTCAATGAGCCTATCTGTTCGGGTGTAGCATCAATGGCACCAATAGTGAGTGTATGACTTGGCGCTCCTGAAACATTGGCATCGATTAAATTGTAAATCGCACCGGCCGAAACAAAAAATACCCGGCCAATGTGATAGTTGCCTAATAAGGAAATACCACCAAAAACAAATTCATTTGTGGAATTAATGTTTTCGTTGAAAGTTAAACTCTCAGGCAAGGAGTATTTTAAATAGGTTCCACCAAGCCTGACATGGATTTTTGGGGTGATTGCAACGATAAATTCGCCGCCAGGGCCAAAAGTACTGGCTTTGAACCCAATGCCAAAACCAATCCTTTGGTGTTGATTTTCGGACTGCGCGATTACTGAAGTGTCCGAAGACAGGTTATCTTGTGCCATTAAGTTTTGAAATCCCAAAACCTGAAGCAAGATCAGCGATAAAAATAAAAGTTTCTTCATATTGCCCTTTTTTTAAAATAATGATTGGTTTAGCAAAGCTACTTCTTTTTCCTGGTATTGTCAATTTAGAGATAAATCAAATTTTGTCTGAAACCTCACTGGCCATAATGTAATCAATTTAATCGTATATAAATAACTTATTATGAAGTCATTTGACTGGTAGACTTTCAGCCTCAAAATTTAGAACAGACCGATGTAAAAAACTGCCCGACTTTACTGATTGTATAAAATAACCTAATTTTAGCCCCAGCAATTACACACAAAATGGCATCCGATTCAAAATCTTATCTTCAGTACATCTGCATCTTTTTCATCCTTATGCTGTTCGTTTCATGTTCCGGACTCCCTGATGAAGAAGAACATGAAGAGATACATGGTGTCGAAATTGAAAAAAAAATTGAAAAAAGTGTTCACGATACAACCAATAGTTACCAGATGGTAATTGAACACAAAAAACTTGTTGCTGTCACCAATTTCAACTCCCTCAATTATTACATCTATCGCGGCGAAACCATGGGTTATCAGTTTGAAATGCTCAAGGCCTTTGCCGACAATATGGGTGTTGTGCTCGAAATAAAAGTAGAAAACGACCTCGCCAAAAGTTTGGAAATGCTTTATGAAGGCAAAGTTGATGTGATTGCAACAGGATTAATTGCCACCACAAAACGCATGAGGTGGTTCGACTTCTCGGATCCGCTGATTATCACAAAACAGGTTCTGATTCAAAAGCTTCCGAAAAACTGGCAGCAGATGCGTACATTAAACGAGATAGAATCGGGCTTGTTGCGAAGTACGATCGAACTTGGGAAAAAAGAGATACACGTTAAACAAGGAAGCGCTTATCAAAAGCGTCTCACGGCAATTTCTAACGATATTGGTGACACAATCTACATTATTGAAGATAAGCGTGAAGTAGAAGAATTGATCCAGGCTGTTGCTTCAGGTGAAATAAAATATACGATTGCTGATCAATATCTGGCCATGGCAAATAAACAGAATTATCCGGAGTTAGATTTTGGAATGCCTGTGAGTTTCGATCAAAAAATTGCCTGGGCATTCCGAAAAGAGGGAACAAATGAATTAAGGGATGAGATGAATAATTGGTTACGTTTGTTTAGCCGGTCTGCTGTTTCGCGTAATATTTATAACAAATACTTCATCAGCACACGCATGCAACGGATGATGCAACGCGATTATCAGACATCAACAGGTGGAAATATTTCGATTTATGATCATGTAATTAAAGATGTGGCTAAAGAAATTGGTTGGGATTGGCGACTTCTTGCTTCACTCATTTATCAGGAATCAAATTTCAAAGCCGATGCCGAAAATTGGTCAGGTGCCTACGGATTAATGCAACTCATGCCATCGGTGATGTTGCAATTCGGCATCGATTCGACCACCACACCGGAAATGCAGATTCGGGTCGGAGGGAAATACATTTCCTACCTCGACCGTCTGATTCCGGAGACAGTTACTGACTCCATCGAAAGGGCAAAATTTGTTCTGGCAGCATACAATACAGGTGTCGGACATGTTCTGGATGCCAGACGTCTGGCAGAAAAGTATAACAAAAACCCAAATATCTGGACAGACAATGTTGATTTTTTTTCCAAAAACAAATCGAAACCAACATTTTACAACGATCCTGCTGCCTATTATGGTTATGCCAGGGGTGAAGAAACCTATGATTTTATTGTTGATATATTTGATCGCTACGAAAACTATAAAAATCTGGTAAATAAGTAGTTGATGATAAAATACGGAAACTGACCTGTTAAGAAAGATTTACATCGAAGTCAACAAAACAATCTTTACAAAAAAATGATACTCCCGACATCGGTAAGCGAACCATGATACAATTCAACAATATTTATCCGGCAATCGTCCACAAACTTCTGAAATTCATCCGATTCTGTAAGGGATGAATGATTTCCGCAAACATATAAATTATGTTCAGCAAATCCACAGCATCCGCCGATAAAACCATAGGGCTGACCTTGTAATTTAATTTGTCCCGGACGAACAAACAATACTTTTTTGTTGATCAATAAAAGCTGCTTTTCAATACCCTTGTCGGATGTAATGAAGTTATCCTCATCCAACGAAATCAGATTACAACGCGTATATGCCTGATTTACATGAATATGTTTCAATTTTTTTACCCTTTCAATAATTACCTGATCCGTAACTTTCAGGTTGTGAATGAGGAGCTCAGTTGTGACAACAGCATTAAAATGAGCCGTATCAGGGTATTTTTCTTTTAGGTCCAATTTACCTTTAATTAAAGGAACATCATTCTTTTGTAACCAGTTTTCCCATGCAACCGGAATATTGGGCGCCGTAACCAATTGATTCCCAATCTGACAGAAAAATATATCTGGATGCGATGCAATGGCATCATATAAATAAGGTTGCTTTTCGAGAAACAGCACCTCTCCTATTTGTTCTAAAGCCAATTTTGCGGTAAAGGGCATGCGGCTGTCAGCGATAATTTTCATTTTAAAACGTATTTACATAAAAATCTCTGCCAACAATATTAGTATCCCCTGAAAACTTAACCTGACGGAATTTATTCAGAAGCATGTTTTTATTTTTAGCCTGGTATCCAACTGCATAATTCAATTCAGAAGGTTTTACGTGAAGATGAATAGTTTCTGAATGCATTTCATTCATGCCAGAGACGAATATCCTGTTCCAGATTTCAGTCATAACTAATTCTTTAAACGAGTTGTGGTAGGGCCCGGCAATCATTGCCCCGGCTTGCAGTTCTTCGCTGCGATGCAATCCCAGACGGATAACTTTAACTTCGTCTTTCTCAAACATCAGCACCAATTCGGCTGAGAGACGAATCGCAACTTCCAGATCGTAAGGTGTGTATAAACCTTTCGCATATTCCCTCGCCAGTTCGGTATCACTAATTATCAAGCAAGGATATATCCTGGTTTCCTTTGCACCCAATGCAATAATTTTTTGCGCCGTTGCCATACTTTTCTGAGGCGAATCACCAGGCAGACCGATCATCATCTGCAAACCCAAAGTAAATCCAAAACGAATAATCATCTCAGAAGCATTGCAGACATCCCCGGCAGTATGACCGCGGTTGCACCTTAGCAACACCTCATCATCGAGCGATTGAGCGCCTAATTCGATAGTATCCACTCCGAAGTATTTCAAAAGACCTAGATTTTCTTCATCAATATAATCGGGTCTGGTACTTATTCTTATCCCGCTTACTGCCCCACTTTCGACATAAGGTTTTGCGATTGAAAGGTATTTTTCCTGAATTTTAGTAGGTAATCCGGTAAAAGTTCCACCAAAAAAAGCAATCTCAACTTCGCGATCGTGTGCTGTATAACTTGCCAGATGGGCATCAATTTTCATTTTTATCTCTTCCACATCAGGAAAACCCGAATGACCTGAGATTTGATCTTGGTTGCAAAAGCTGCATTGTTGCGGGCAGGCAAGCCCGGGTATGAAGATCGGGATATTATAATGTTTAGTCACGAAACAAAATTGATGAATTAATACGAATAATACTAAAATTCGTTAATTATTCAATAATTTTGCCAGTTCTAAGTTATTAGCATAATGAATCAATCAAATCTTTATAAAATGATGACAAAACAGAAATTGTTGCCAGCCATAAAACAGTTTACCCTTGTGCTGATGATTGCCTTGGTAAGTCTGGGTGGAGCAACCGGATGTAAGAGTAAGAAAAAACTGGCTCAGGAACAAGCTGCGGCAGAGTACAGTTCAAAAGTTGAAATGGCAAAAAAGGATTTGAATTCCATGCTGGATGGAACAGATTCCTGGTCGTTAGCCGAAAAAGAACAAAGGTTCAAGACCATCAAATCATGGAATCTCGAAGACACCGAGGTTCAGGCTTTGCTCGACAAGGTAGAAGACAAATTAGCGCGTGAGCGTGCTGATGCCGAACGAAAAACTGAGGAAGAACGCCTGAGAAAAGAGGAGGAATCGCGATTAAAAACGGAAGCGAATAAATATGACCCGCTTGAGAACTATTTCAGGGCCATCGCTGCATCACCCGATCAGGAAACAGCCAATGAAAAAATTGCCGGAGCCATGCAATTATTTGCCACACCTGATGTGCCTGTGCTGATCATCATCAGTCAGGCCGGCGGATTTAATGATTATGACCGTCCGACAACGATCAGCAAATACCTTGATTATTTGAAGGATCAAAAAGTGTATAACAATCGTATTCAACAGGTTAAATACGATGCAAATAAAAGAATCACCGAGTTGGAATTGATAAAAAAGTAAGAAAATGAGAAAAATAAGCACGATACTGGCTGTTGTTTTCAGCCTCATAATGGGATATTCGGTTCAGGCTCAGGATGATATTAGTCCCGAGCGCAAACTAGCCATCGATAGCTTGGCGCTCGAGAAAGTCCGCGATTTAAGTAAATACGTGAGTATCATCGGCAATAAATCAACACCATGGAGCGAAGCCAACCGTGTGATCGACCGTGCCGAAGAACTATTCATGGCTGGCGCTGAAATGGGCGTTTCGTCGTTGGCCAGCCCCGAAGTAAAGTATTACAATGTGCGGCAGTATTTCGAAAGGTTGATGCGTTTAAATTACGATCGCGTTGAAATTGAATGGTTTAAGATTGAATATGTAAGCGATCTGCAACGTCAGCCCGATGGAACCTATGTTGGCGTAATTACTATTTTTCAGAAATTCAGCGCTTACGACAAAGAGGGTGGTTTGGTATACGAAGATACCACCAAAAAAGACATCACCGTTTATGTGAAACGCAAAGAAACCCAGATCGGAGGCCGTATCATTGGTTTCTGGGATGTGTTGTTAGGCGATATTAGGGTGAAGGAAACATCCAAATAACCGGAAGTTGGAAAAATTTAAATCCGGTCCTGGCGTTAGCCAGGACCGGATTTTTTTTATTCCAAATTACGCATTTTCAATGTGTAATTTGGATTTAAGCAAAGCCATTTTGGTAAAAGTTTTACCGGACAATAATGAAATTAAATCATGATTGTGATCCAATTAGCAAACGACTACCTGAACTAAGGGGGCTTTTTTTTGAAGCCCTGATTATTTGCTCAATATTAAATCGCTGACCCTGAAGTATATCTCCCGGCACCGGGTTTATTTCAGGTATTTACCGTAAAGGATTGTATTCAGGCGTATGGAATATTTCACTTATTTGAATATCAACAAGTCTCTCTAACTCAACCCCAATCTTTACTATATTTTCAGTTGATAATGAGTCAGTTATCTTTGTTACCCTTGGTAACTCTTTTACTTTTTTAAAGAAAGTTAAACCTTCCAATATAACAGGTTTTGGTTCCTGAAAAAAATAAGATTCTAGTAAAATATAAGCAATATTTGCATTAGTAAGCGTCCCATTGTAAAGGCCATATCCTCGTATAGGATAAGTACTGTTGTAGATAATATCGTAAAATGATTCAGAATTTTGAATAAAAATCAAAGAACTGATTCCATATTTTTCCTGCAGGGAAGCGTACCAGTTGCTTCGAAATTCCTTGAATTCTTTATTGGTTAACCTGGTTTTTTGCCTAAAATAATCTTTGCCGTAAGTTCTTTCAATCTCAATAAATTCGTGTTTGGGAAATGCCGCATTTAAATAATTGAATACAGTATCCTTTAAATGATTTTCAAGATCATCAGGAAACGGATACTTATCGTTGAGAATAAGTTGAAAAATAGTAATTCCGATATAATTATGTGTTAAACTATCATCCAGACAAACAATTACGCCAACTTTACCAGACTGATTTGTTTGACAATCAGCAGAATGAATCAGAAAAAAAGAAATCAGAAGAAAAATGGTGGTTTTCATAAAGAACATACGTTTGGTTAATTTGATGCAATTTACGGCAAATTGATTTATGAATCGAAAAAGTCATTTGTTATTATTTTATTCGATCATAACAATAACAGGATACATTTACGTGTTTTATTGCTTTAAAACCTCCTTTCAGATATTTGTATGAAAAAAAATTACCTGATTCTACTGACGATTTACCTGTTTACAGCCAATAGTTTGATTGCTCAAAGTAAATTTACCATCAGCGGTTATGTTCACGAAAAGGGAAGCCGCGAGCTTTTGCCTGGTGTCAACATCTACCTTGCCGCCTTGAAAGTTGGAACCACCACCAACAACTATGGGTTTTATTCCATCACCCTTCCCGAAGGTAATTATGAGGTGCAGTATTCTTTTGTAGGATATCAAACTGTTTTAAATTCAATCAGCCTGAAGAATAACATCATTTCCGATATTGAACTCGATGCAAGTATTACCCTTAGTGAGGTGGTTGTTTCGTCAGAAAAGCTTGGCCGGCCTACCGAAAGCAGCCAGATGAGCATGATATCGCTTCCCGTTTCTCAGGTAAAAAACATACCAACGCTTCTGGGTGAAAAAGATGTTTTCAAAACACTCCAGCTTATGCCGGGAGTTCAAAAGGGTTCGGAAGGCAGTAGCGGATTGTATGTGCGTGGTGGTGGCCCCGACCAAAATCTGATTATCCTCGACGATGCCCCGGTTTACAATGCCTACCATCTTTTTGGTTTTTTTTCCATTTTCAACGGCGATGCCCTTAAAAGTATTGAACTTACCAAAGGTGGCTTTCCGTCACGCTTTGGGGGAAGGCTTTCGTCGGTGGTTGAGATGACAATGAAAGATGGTAACAAAGAAAAATTCTCGGGTGAAGCAGGAATTGGACTGGTTTCATCGCGTTTGCTTTTAGAAGGCCCGATTATTAAAAACAAGTCTTCATTTCTGATTTCAGCCCGGCGCACTTATATCGGTTATCTCATGAGACCATTAATGTCGGAAGATGAAAAAGCTGATTACTATTTTTACGATCTCAACGCCAAACTCAATTACGACTTTGGTCAAAAAAACAAAATCTATCTCAGCGGTTATTTTGGCAGAGACAAATTTTATGTGAAAAGCAGCTATGACAATGAAAAGTCCAGCGCGGGTCTTTACTGGCAAAACAAAACCGCCACTTTCAGGTGGAACCACCTTTTTAATAACCACGTTTTTAGCAATACGTCGCTCATCTACAGTGAATATGATTTAAACATTTTTGATGAACAAAAGGGAAGTCACGGAAACTCCTCACTCACTTATAAATCGGGTATCCGCGATTTCGCCGTCAAGTACGACATCGAATACCATGCATCACCTTTGTTTACTTTACGAACAGGGCTTCAAAGTACGAATCACCGGTTTCTACCCAGTGCAATCGTCGAAATTGATGATCAAACCGAATTCAACTTTAATAGTAAAACGGTGTATAACTCCCTCGAAACAGGCCTTTATGCAGAGAATCATTTCAATTTCAAAGGCAGGGCCCAATTGAATGCCGGCATAAGGCTGAGTCATTTTATCGCTGAAAAAAAGCATTATTTTTCACCCGAACCTCGTCTTTCGTTCAACTACCTTATACTGGAAGGATTTTCGGCCAAAGTAGCTTATGCCGAAATGAACCAATATATCCACCTGTTGAGCAGTACCGGTATCGGACTACCAACCGATCTGTGGGTTCCATCTACCGACAGGGTGAAACCGCAGCGATCGCACCAGATTTCGGCCGGTTTGTCGAAAGAGTTACCTGCTTACAATGCATTAATCACCCTGGAAGGTTATTACAAAAAAAGCACTCATATATTAGGTTACAAGCCGGGAGCAAATTTCGTGCTGATCGATGATCCTACCGAAGCTCAGAGTTTTACCTGGCAGGATAACGTTACTTCAGGCGAGGGGGAATCGTATGGTGTTGAGCTTTTGTTACACAAGAAAACAGGCAAAACAAGTGGTTGGATCGGTTACACATTATCCTGGACACATTTACAGTTTGATGAAATAAATTTCGGAAAAAAATTCTGGGCCCGGTACGACAGACGGCATGATCTTTCACTTGTTATCATTCATGAAATAAACAAGCGTATCACCCTGTCGGGGACATGGGTGTATGGTACCGGCAGCGCTATCACCCTGCCATTAGGGACGTATCCGGCCAATACGAACAATCCGTTTGGGAGCACTTCAGGGTTTTCATATATGTATATGAACGATGTATCAGATTATGGAGAAATCAATAGCTCCAGAATGAAAGCCTACCACCGGCTCGACCTCGCCATTCAATTTCATAAGAAACTTAGAAGACACGAACGCACCTGGGAATTAGGATTTTACAATGCATATAACCGCAAAAATCCATTTTTCTATTTCATTGAATCCTATTATTCATCTGAGGGCCCTACTTATAATAAACTAAAGCAGGTTTCTATTTTCCCGATCATTCCTTCAATCACGTATAATATTAAGTTTTAAAACCATGGAATTCAAACAATTCAAATATATATTTCTGTTGCTATCGATCGCCTCACTAACAGCCTGTGAAAGTATGATAAGCGATGTTGCGGTTCCCGAATCGAAACCTAAATTAGTCATAAGCGGATATATTTCTACTGATAATGACACACTAAAAGTTAAAATTCAAAAGAGCAGACCACTCAATTCGCATAATAATGGTTATGAATATGGCTATCCGGTTGTGACTGATGCTACGGTCAAAATTTCGGATGGAACCGATAGTATTTCTTTGCATTACAATGATATCGAAAAGCAATACCTTGCCCAGACTGACACTTTCGGAATAGAAGCCGGCCAAACTTATCACCTCGAAGTACATACCTCCGATGGAGAAATAGCTACAGCAAGCTGCACCATACCGATGAATACACCACCCGAAATTGAAAACATAAATATTGAAACATACAACAATTACGGACATTCAGAGAAAGTGATCAGCTTCAGGTTTAAGGATCTGGATGGTGCAAACGACTATTATCATGTTGCAGCCGGCATGCAGTTCAGCAATGGGGTTGATGGAAAATATTATGATGATATTTATTTCGAAACCGGAGAACCATTTGTTTCGGATGTGAACAAAGAGGGTGGATATTTCATTTTTAAAACCAGCAGGCTCTACATACAGGATTCGGTTCCGCCTGATTTGCAGATATTTATTGCTGTAACTGATGAAAACTACTATAACTATCATCGATCGATCTATAACTATCAGGGAGATAATCCATTTTCGGAACCATCACCAGTAACTACCAATATAACAGGAGGTGTGGGCGTTTTCGGCTCGTATGTGGGTCGAACTATTTCAATCGATCTCAGGTAAATTATATTCCCGAATATCAACGCTAAGCGTAGCGTCCCGCTACGCTTGCCTTATCAGGCCTCTGGCCTAAAAAAAACTACTTGAAACTAATTTTAACAAAGTGAAACTCTGTGACCAGCTATATTTGTCTTTTCAGTGAACTAAAATATAACCGGCCGGAGGCCAGGTCTGACCTGCGTAGCGGGACGCTACGCAGAGCACGATAATTTTAACGCTAAGCAGAACACGAATAAAGACAGATCTATGAAAGCGTTTTCATAAATCCTATTCATTTTTTCCGGCATTCCCTCTTATCCAACACACTATTTTTCAGTTAAACAGGTTTATACAGACTTGAATGATTAATTTTGCAGCACGAAAACACATATGAGAAAATTTCAAATATTTTTTACTCTCCTTATTGTCATTGTATTCGGCATTTCATCAACTATTTCATCCCAATCATTAGGTGAGTTTGAGGTGGACGAAACGGCATTTTACGCCATGACCAAACAGATGAGTCAGTTTTTCAGCCGGTTCAACAATGAAGAAGATGCCAATGGCAAAAAGTACCTTCCCACTGATCCCAATTATCGCAATAACGAAAACAGAAGACATTTACTTACCTTACTTTTTGATCAGGAAAATCCAAGGACAGCAAGCACACTGCGCGATTTTTTTATTGAGGATCTGACGAAAAACGATACCAATAATTTTATAAAATTCACAGGCGGGCGTTGGTATGCCGAGGTTTCTTCTACCTTTGAATATCAGGGCAAACAGGTTCCGGTTGTGTTGTTTCTAACTATTGAGAAAGAACGGTTAGGTTCGAAATGGGTACTCACAAATATTTATTTTCAGGGGTTCAACAAGTTTTTCCCGACCGGTGACATAACCGAAAGAGAGAAGCATTTTCTGCATCCCATGAGCCACGAACTCGATTTTATGAATATCTACAAGGTTTTCAGCGATCCTGCAATTGTCGAATAT
>JABFQW010000150.1 GCA_013141455.1 Bacteroidales bacterium | reverse complement strand
GAAATAGAAATACATTATTCTGTTTTTTATAGAATTCTGTTTGTTGATTTATACCAGATTTAATTTCGTAATCCTGATATGTGATGAGAATTTCACCGGTATTTAGAACGTGAATCCCGCTTGTATTACATTCTTTTCCATCAAGTTCCAATACTTTCTTTTGATTAGCCGGTTTTGTTTGTTTTGCCTGAAGATCGTCAAACGAGATAGAACTGATAAAATCTAATTTTCCATTCGAAATTTTGCCAATTTGAAAATTTGTGTAGATTAATTTGTCCCACCCTTTGTTTACTATATCTGCATAATATTTTTTGACCGGATCTTTTGTTATTGCCGATCCATAAAGATAAACAGCGCCATTTTGCTCGTAAGATCCTTCAATATGCCATGCATTGGAAGGAGAATCAAACGCGAAGTTTTCGAGTACTTTTCCTTTCGGACTTATACGCACATAGGTTAAATCAGTAGCTTTTGCTGCTGTTCCCTTCATCGACGCAAATACGATAATCCAATCTCGGGCTAATTCGTCATTCGTTTCATCTTTTTGGTCCTTTAACGGAGCCGAATAAATGATTGAATTGCTGTATTTAAAGTTAAGAGTATCAGCTATCTGAATATTTACATCATTATCTACACGTAAAATATCATAAAGCATAAATGCTTTCATGGGGTCTTTTTTAACTTTTTTGCCCGCAATGGTTAAGATCGATTTGTCTGCATATAAATCGTAAGTAATACCGGTAAACGTATAGTTTCCACCGTCATCATTTTCTGCCTTTACTCTATCAATAACTTTATTGGTTTTTTTATAGCCTGAAAACCAATTGTAGGTAGCAGTCGTTTGAACTTGTTTAAAAGATAAGCAAAGGCAGGATAGTTTTATTGTTGGCTCAACCGTTGTGTATGAATAATCTTTCCACCGGTATCGCGACATCCGTTCTTCTTCACGGGATGTCCCCAACGGATTCAGGTCTTTATCGTAAGAATAGACTTCGTATTTTGCCTTACCTGACGCGTTGGTATTTACTATATTTAAAAATCGCTCCCTATCAGTTGTGTAAGCATTAGGTAATGCATAAATCAAATCGATGGTCCCTTTCTCTTTGTTCATTTCAATACTTTCTAAAAATCCTCTTTTAGCCCTGTTTGTAACTTCGAACGATTTTTCGAAAACAGGAACCTGTGCATTTGCAATATTGCTCAAGCTTAAAAAAGCGAGCATACTGAATAATAGGGTGTTTTTCATTTTGTAAATATTTAAATTTACCTACTCTTATGGCTTTTCGGAATGCTCCCCGTTTTTTTAGTGGTTTCCGGTCTCCACTTTTTATTAATTATTAGAACATAATTCAAATGAAAATTCGTGTACTGATATATTCAAATAGCAGGGCATCCACACATATTTCAGTCGATCAAACTTAAAATTCGGATGGATGAAAACCCTGCCAATAAAAATGCCTTTAGTTTTGTTTGATCGACCCGGCAAAGGTAGATTAGGTGGAAAGCTGATGAAATAGAGTGATTTATATAAATCGATAAGGTGATTACCTTATTTTTATTCTGTCAGTTTATTTTGAAATGCAAACCGAATCAGACCGGCAACATTGTGTACATCGATTTTTTTCATGATATTGGTTCGGTGAACATCGGCCGTACGAGGGCTGATAAATAGTTTTTCACCGATCTGTGAATTGGTCATCCCGGAAGCAATGAGCTTGATTATTTCAATTTCTCTGGCAGACAATAGACTGAGTGAGGGGTGAAGACCAAAAGTACTTTGTTTTAATTTTTCTTCATGAAGGAGTGCCCTGGTAATGTCCGCATTGAAATATTCACCACCATGTAAAATTACATTTATCGCATGTATAAATTCTTCTTTCGGAACGGTTTTTAACAGATAACCATGCACGCCCATTTCGATGAAATTCTTGATTAGCGCCCTTTCATAATGCATGGTAAGAATGGTGATTTTGGTATCAGGATAATTTTTTAACACTTCTCTGGCGCAATCAATACCATTCATTTCGGGCATATCAATGTCAAGAAGAATCAGGTCAACGCTTATTTTGCCAAGTATTTCAAGCACCTGAATCCCATTATAAACGGTTGCGATAACTTCAATATCAGGAACTTCGGCAAGCATGCTTTTGATTCCGTCAGCAATAATTTTATGATCGTCGGCAATTATTATTTTTTGCATTTCAGGTGAGGGGTATTTTGAGTGAAATCAAAGTGCCTTTTTCGATGCCGGGTCCGAAGTGAACGGAACCATTTACTGCATCCAGACGGGTAGTAATATTTATCAAACCTATTCCGTCTTTTTTATGATCTAAAGGGAAACCGATTCCATTATCTTCCACCGTCATTACAAGCATGTTACCTGTTTTGTATAATTGGATGTTCACAAGATCGGCCTTGCTGTGTTTAATGATGTTATTGACAAGTTCCTGGGTTACCCTGTAAATGCATATCTCAATATTCTCCTGTATTCTTTCGTCAATGCCAAAATGTTCAAATTCATAGATAATACCCAGATGCTCCAGATTGCTCTGTAATAAATCATCAATGGCGGCAATCACGCCTAATTCAGCCAATGCTTTTGGCATCATGCGGTGCGATATTTCTCTCAATTCATCCGACGAATCTTCGAGGGTATTTAATAGCACTTTTTCACTTTTTTTGTCTTCTTTTGAATTTTCAAGAAGTAAGCGCCATCCGATAATAACTCCACCTAATTGTTGCACAATGCCATCGTGTAAATCTTTGGCAATCCGTTTTCGTTCTTCTTCCTGCGCAGTGATGACGGCATTTAAGCCCATCTCTTTTTCCTTAATAACTGCAGCATCTTTTTCAGATTGTATTTTGCGTTTAATTCGCTGACTGATAAATAGTAAGAAAAATATTATTATTAAACTGAGGCTGGAAATTCCAATAATCCACTTATTTCGATTGAACACCGAAATTGTAATGAGCGCTTTTTCTTTGGCGAGTTTTTCATTTTCGGCCTTTTCTCTAAGTAGTTCATTTTCTTTCTGTTCCGTCTCATACCTGATTTTCATATAAGCCGTTTGTTTGATTTTTTCCTCATTTTGTATCGAATCCTTGATGGAACTGTATTTAACGAAAAAATCTAATGCTTTGTCTGGTTTTTTCAGCGCAAGATTAAGTTCATATTTCCGAAAATATGCCTCGCTGAGTGCTTCGATTCTATCAAACTTCCCGGCCAGATAAATGGCGCTGTCTAAGATTACCTCAGCTTCCTGATACCTGCCTGTTTCAAGATAAACTTTACCGAGGTTATTGAACTTGGTTGACTTATCTATATCCTTAATATTGAGATGAATGGAGCGATTTAGATATTTTTCGGCCTGAAAATAATTCCCTTGTTTGATATAGGTATTGCCGATATTTGAAAGCCATTGGGTTATGTAAAAATGATCTTTTGCTTCCACAAATATGTCAAGTGCCTTTTTGTTATAAAAATGGGCGCTGTCATAAATTCCCATTTCATCGTAAGATATTCCTATGCGGCCGAAAGCGAGTCCTTTTACCAATATGTCACCCGATTTTGGGAACATCATTATGGCTTTTCTCTGCCACGAAATGGCCTCTTCATGGTTTTTAATTCTATCGTAGGAATAGCCTATACTTGATATCGTTTTAGAACTTTGAAGCGAATCATTGTTCATTTGGTAAACTTTTAAGGCTTTAAACAGAAAATCAATCGCTTCAGGGTACCATCCTCTGTTTCTGTAAATGGCGCCTCCGTTTTCATAACCAAATCCGGCCCACGGATGTTTTATGCCCGATAAAATGTCGGAAGATATTTTGAAATATTTCAAAGCACTATCGGTTTCAGCATTGTTTTTTGCCTTTTCGTTATACGAAATACCTAAAAACAGGGATGCTTTTCCAATTCCTTCTTCATAACCGGCTTCCTTTGATAATACGCATGCTTCACTGGAATATCGGCGGCTCATGGTATCTCCCAAAAGAAAATAAGCCCTTGAGATGGAGATAAGATTATTAATTTTTTCTTCATTCTTCAGCGATTTCCCCAAATCAATCAGGCTATCAATAGTTGATGTTTGTGCTGAGATGTAATCACAGATGAATAGCAAAATAATCAGGAAAAAGATAAGTCGCATAGATTAGTGTGTATGCTAATTTCGGGACTAAATCTAATCATTATTTGACAGATGAATAGAAAGCATGAAAAAGTAAGCGGCGATCCGAATTATTTTATGCAAGAATGGCTATTCCGTCAAAATTTTTATCGTGGCCGGTGATGATGACATCGACAAATTGATTTTTTTCAAGATGCTTCGATTTCACTTTGACAGGAATATAGTTTTCTCCATAACCTCTTGCAAATCCGTCGCTTCCAATGCGTTCTACCAATAATCGTTGTTTTTTGCCGATCATCTGAAGGATGTAATTTCTTTTGTTTTCTTCCGAGATAGTCCGGATAATTGCAGAACGATGGTTTTTTAACTTTTCAGGAATATGTTCCTGCATTCGTTCGGCCCGTGTACCACTGCGAACTGAATATTTGAAAGTGTGAATATGGCTGAAAGACAGACTTTTAGCCAATGAAACTGTTTTCTCGAATTCTTCTTCTGTTTCACCCGGGAATCCTACAATGATATCGGTTGTCAGGTTAAAATCGGGGTAAAGCGCCTTTAACCTATTTGCCATACTGCTGAATTGTTTGGCGGTGTACATCCGTCTCATCTTCAGTAAAATGCTTTCCGAACCACTCTGCAAACACAAATGCAGGTGTGGAGTGAGTTTAGGATGTTTGAAAAGTTCAAAAAACCGGTCCGTAAAACCATCAGGTTCAATAGATGATATTCTTAATCTGAAATCACCCGGAAGATTGAGGATGTTTTCGACAAGTTGCTCAAAATCTGTTGTTTGGTCTTTATATCTCCCGATATTTACCCCCGTCAGTACAATTTCTTTAAATCCATAGTTGAGTACTTCCCTGATATTATTGTAGATATCTTCGGCTGGCCGGCTTGTGGCTCTTCCTCTTACTTTTGGGATGATGCAGAAGGTGCAGAAATTGTCGCATCCATCCTGAATTTTGATCATGCTCCGGGTGTGGAAGGTTTTATATGCCGCATCATAATTGAATAAATCTTTATCGAAACCTTCAGGATCGGCTGCCTCTCCTCTGAAATGTGATTCGATGATGCTGTAGATGGACGATTTACGTTCGTTATCAACAACATAACTGATATTGTTGGTTTCGAGCAGCGAATCTTTGTAATTGTTCGCCATACAACCTGTTACTACAACAATCGCATCTTTGTTTATTTTGGCAGGCTGATTGATGGTCTGACGCGATTTCTGATCACTCTGGTTGGTGACGGTACAGGTGTTAATCACATAAATATCAGCTTGTTCCGAATAATTGACAATCTCATAACTACCCGAGTGAAACCGCGATGCAAGCGCATCGGTTTCGTATTGGTTTAACCTGCAGCCAAGGGTTTTGAATGCTATCTTTTTCATGTTAAACCACAATTGTTTGTGTAACCATTTGTTCAGCCAATTCACCTTCGATGGACAATGGTGTCGCTTTTTGTATGGTGATATCAACGAAGTTTCCGATGAGGTTTTTGTTTTCCGATTCAAAACGGACAACAATTTTCCCTTCAGTAAGCGCTGAAAGGTATCCTTCCTTACGGTCGTAACCTCTTACCAAAACCCGTAATGTTTTACCAATCAAAAGGTTGTTGAATTTGATGGAGTGTTTTGTGAGTTCATCCGTTAAGATATGGTAACGAGCTTTTTTTGTTTCTTTTGGCACATCATCCTCCCAACGTGAGCTGGCTGCACCAGGCCTTACGCTGTATTGTGCGATATATGCCATATTGAATTCAAATTCAGACATGGCTTTCCGGGTATTATCAAACTGTTCGTCGGTTTCACCCGTAAAACCGACAATGATATCTGTAAATAGTGTTGCTTCGGGAATCAATCGCCGTATTGAAAATACAATCTGCCGGTATTTCTCCATCGAGTGTTTACGGTTCATGCGTAACAATACATGGTCGTCGCCAGATTGCATGGGAAGGTGAATTTGTTTTGCCAGACATTGGTAATGTGAAATTACTTCTATCACATCATCGTTCATATCGCGTGGATGTGGAGATGTAAAGTAAACCCAGAATTCTTTTCCCGATTGATTGCCAAACTCACCAATCTGCCGGAGTAACTCGGGAAAGGTGATTTCTTCACCTTTTTTGTCGAGACCATAAGAATTTACGTTTTGTCCCAATAGCGTAATCGATTTGAAACCTTTATCGACCAAGGTACGGAGTTCATCCATGATCTCTGCCGAACTTCTCGACACCTCACGCCCGCGTGTATAAGGAACCGCACAAAAGGTACAAAACTTGTCGCAACCATTCTGAATCGGGATAAATACCTCAAAATCAGAAGTGTGCGTTGGTTCTACATTCCAAAATTGTTCAATGTTTTTCCCCGGATTCAGTTTTATATTTTCCGGATTACTGAAAGGTACTGTCAATGGTTGAAACAGTGATGGTTTTGGATTGTTTTGCGTTAAAGTAGGTTTAATTGATTCTCTTTCAATGTTTTGATAATTCAATCCTGCCTGAGTGACTATACCGTAATGACTGATCATTTCGGGCAATTGTGGCAAATCACTCATAGGGAAAACAAGGTCAAATAGTTTCAGAAACCGTTCATTATCAGAAGGTAAAATGCAACCCGAAACGAAAGTGATAAGGTTTTTCCGGTTTTTCATACGGTTCCATTTCGAAATGCGTGCATATACCTTATCGATGGCTTTCTGACGGACAGAACATGCGATAACTCCCAGAACCGAGGCTTCGTTTTCATCCTCCGTTTGTGAAAAACCCATTTGATGTAACACCGTATTCACTCGTTCAGTGTCGGATAAATTCATTTGGCATCCAAGCGATATGAGATGATATTTCATTTGGGCTTTACTTATATTTTGGTGAAGAAATTTTTAAAGAGCTTTTAAGTTTCGATGATTCAAAAATAAACCTCGGCATGTATTTGATCAGGATGAACGGATTGTTGCTCAAGCAGGTCGAAAACCTCATGGATCATATTGAAATTACCACATAGATAACAGTGGGAATCAGGTGTAACCGGATGCTGTTTGATATAATCGGTCACACGTCCGTGATAATCCCCCGATTTGTCACCCGATGTGCAGCTAATGTATTTTTCAGCATCAAAATCCTTTTTTCCATATGCTTCATTTCCATGTCGGATACCGTGCAAAACTTTATAGTTTATATCAGGATAACTGTTCGCAAAACTGTGGAAAGGTGCGATGCCACTGCCTGTGGCGATAAAAAGGAATTTAGCCGTTTTGATCAGCTCCGGTTCAATAGTAAAGAAACCTAACGGACCTTCGATCTGCATTTTTTCGCCTGGCTTTGATTTTTTAAGCTGTTTGCTCACCAACCCATCTTCAACTTCCTTTACCAGAACCTCGATAAAATCTTCGGTGTCACCGCTATAAATGGAATATTCGCGGTTATGAATGCTACCGGCCTTACCCAGAAGAATGTGTTGTCCGGCCCTGAATTGCAATCCGCGTCGGCTCATCTTCAGAATATAGGCCGAATCTGTTAGGTGTGTGATAGAAAGTAAGTCGTGTAAATTATCGTTACTCATTTATAGTTATGTAAATCAGTCTGTTAAAAATAATAGTAGAATTAGAATTTTGGGTTGCAAAATTACAAAAAAAATCAATTGTTCCTGAAATTGCTGTTGCCCGATAGCCCTGTTTGGTTATGTTGATTTCAATAGTATCAGCAACGCATAGGCATTTTATAATCCAGCAATTTGTTTCGAAGTTTTATTGCTTCCTCCTACTTCAAAAGTCCAGGTATTATCTACCAAAAAATCACCAGCTTTTGGAAGTTGAACCTGGTGGTTTTTCTGTTTTCAGCGTTGGGACACCTATAAATTTTTCATAATTATTTGGTATGGTTCTGATTGTAGGTTATCCATTTTCAGGAGATGGGACTTGGTATGTTTTGATTCTGGAAGAGTAAAAGTTGCTTGATTTGGTGAGTTTCCCTGATTTAATTTGCTTTTCCAATCGCTGAAGACCTCTGATACGATCATGTTCATCCTTTTTTGCCCGGTTTGCAGCATATGACAATAAGATGGGTGTTATCTGATAGTTTTAACTTGATTAACTGTCTTTATGCAAATTGGTTCTCCAGTATCTACTTCTTAATCTTATCGGGTTCATTTTTTAATCTTGAACCAAGTATATACTCGTATCCTTTTTCTTGCAAACCTTTTATATTCTCATTTGATAAAAGCCCGGCATCGGCCACCACAATAGGCTTTTTCAGGTTAAACTTCGTGCGTATCTTTTCGATGAATGGAATTAATGTATATATTATCCAAAGATGAAAAAACTTGCTTGACAATTGTATTATTTTCAGATATGAGCAACTTAGATTGGCAGGATAGGCGCTCTATTTCTTGCCTGCCCAAAAAAATATAGCTTTTGGAGCTCTTGCTCGTTATCACTGCACCTAATAGTTTTAATAACTTTGGATTTACCCCGTGACTTAGAAATGATTTGTACAGAAAAACTTCCAGACTTATTCGGCTTATTTCGCAAAAACATACACAAATATACCAACGGGACACCCAATTTCAAAATCTAACCCAATAAAATCAAGCTTTACAGAGGTCGTTTTGAATAAGTGCGGAAATCAGGAGGTGGGATGCAACCATATTGAAATACTAAATAAATAAAAAGTGAAAAATTTAATATCCTGACACTTAATGTTTTAGACTTCATTGTCCGTTAATTAATGATTTCTATGAGCGTTCAAATGTAAATCATTTTGGTGATTGAGATAATCAACTTGATTGTTTTAAATAAAAAAGGTATAAAATCAGGTGTACAACTTGATCTTTAATTCAACTGTTATAACGGCTCGAATATATTTTTAAAATTGATCAAGCAAAACCTGCAAATCAAAACCTTTGTAGGGACAAATGAAAATGCCGTAAAATCACAAATCTTTGTTACCCTGATTGTTTACTTGTTACTGGAATTGATCCGCAGGGTGTACTGTAAGGGTAAAACAGCATTCAGCAATTTTTTTGTGAAAAGGTACGCATTTGTTTACTCTACTATCTGAGTTTTGAATACAATTGCAGCATAAACGGGAAGGTTAAAAAAGTGGAAAAGCCTCCCTGAAGAATTTTATTCGATTTTCGAATATCTAAACCATCTTGAGAAAGCCAAACAACAGGTATTAGAACAAAAGAACCGCCCCACGATAGAATTTAAATCGCCGAAAGAATACGCTCAACTTAGTTTCTGTATTCGTATGAACGATAATTGACTAAATCTAAACGAACATCATGTATAATACCGATCGACAGTACTTAATTAGCTTTCATATCGGGGTGACCAGATCGGATAAGTCTGAAGTCACTGACTTCGATGTTCGGGAGGTTTGAGACGTATTGTTTAAGAGTCAAAAGAGGAGGACGCAAATAATTACTCGCTCTTCAACGGCTCAATCGACTCATCATGCCAGCTGGCATACATGGTGTAAGATGCTGCAATACGGTGTACTTCGCCTTCAAGCAGGGCTTTATCGATGGATTTTATTTTTTTGGCAGGTACGCCGGCATACACGCTTCCCGATTCAACGATGGTATCTTTGGCGATCAGGGCACCGGCGGCAACAATGGAATTGCTTTGAACAACAGCACCGTCCATCACGATGGCACCCATGCCAATCAATACATTGCTCTCGATGGTGCAACCATGTATAATGGCATTGTGCGCAATAGACACATTATCACCAATATTCACCGGAGCCTTTTTATACGTGCAATGGATAATCACACCGTCCTGAATATTAACATTATTCCCGATTTTGATGTAATGCACATCGCCACGTACCACGGCGTTGAACCAAACACTACAATTGTTGCCCATCTCCACCTCTCCAACAACAGTGGCATTTTCAGCAAAAAAACAGTTTTTGCCAAACTTTGGAGATATTCCTTTTACACTTCTTATTAAAGCCATTTTTTTAATTTGACAATTTGACAATTCGACTATTTGACAATTGAGCCAACTCCAAACGCCAAACTTTGAACTTTAGCTCACTCCGAACTTTAGTTCACTTTAGCTCACTCCAAACCTACTTCGCCGGATAATTAATCGAATAGTGCAATCCTACACTTTCACGTCGTTGCGATGCAAATTTAATGATCAGATGCGCTACCTTTATCATATTACGCAATTCACAGATGTCAATCGAAATCACAGAACGATCATATAATACTTCGGTTTCCTCACTGATTATTTTCAAGCGATCGAAAGCTCTTTTTAACCGGATATCGGAACGTACGATGCCAACATAATTACTCATGATGGATTGTAACTCTTTTCTCGATTGTGTGATCAGGATCATCTCTTCATTCAGCACAGTCCCTTCTGCATTCCAATCGGGAATTTCTTTATTAAAAGAGATCTGTGAAAAAGCGTTGATAGCATGTAAGCTGGCACGGTGTGAAAACACGAGCGATTCGAGCAAAGAATTGGAAGCCAATCGGTTGGCTCCATGTAAACCTGTTGAGGCTACTTCGCCAGATGCATACAAATTATGGATGCTGGTACGTCCGTGTTCATCTGTTTTAACACCGCCACATATATAATGTGCTGCCGGAACAACCGGTATCATTTCTTTGATGATGTTAATTCCCAGGCTTAAACACTTGGCATAAATGGTTGGGAAATGATTCATGATCTCATGTTCAGTAATGGAGCGGGCATCGAGATAAACGTGATCGCTTCCCGAAAGTTTCATCTCATTGTCGATAGCACGTGCAACAATATCACGCGGTGCGAGCGATCCACGGGAATCGTACTTCTGCATGAATTCTTTCCCTTTCGAATCTTTCAAAATAGCACCGGCACCTCTCAGCGCCTCAGTGATCAGGAAGGATGGTTTTTGGTGCGGATTATACAATGAAGTAGGGTGAAACTGAATGAACTCCATATTGTCAACGATGCCTTTGGCCCTGTATACCATGGCAATTCCATCGCCCGTAGCGATTGTCGGATTTGTTGTCGTTTGATACACATTACCTGCTCCACCTGTGGCGAGTAAGGTTGTTTTCGCCAAAACAGTATCAATCCTGTCCGTTTCAGGGTCTAAAATGTAAGCGCCAAAACATTGAATGTCATTGTGGGAACTTCTGACAATCCTACCCAGATGGTGCTGCGTAATAATATCAATGGTGAAGTGATTTTCGAGAACTTCAATATTGGGATGGTTGCAAACTTTCTCAACCAGAGCCCGTTGAATCTCGGCGCCGGTGTTGTCCTGATGATGCAACACACGAAATTCAGAATGGCCGCCTTCACGGGCAAGCGCATATCTCCCCGATGCTTCTCTGTCGAAGTGGGTTCCCCATTCGATCAATTCTTTCACACGTTCAGTGGATTCGGTGATTGTTATCCGAACAATATTTTCGTCATTCAGGTAATTGCCTGCCAGCATGGTGTCAGCGATGTGTTTTTCGTAATTATCCGGGTTATACATCACAGCGGCAATGCCGCCCTGTGCGTACCAGGTTGCCGTTTCACTGATTCCTGTTTTGCTTACCACCAGAACTTTACCATGTTCAGCAACTTTGAGCGCATAACTTAAACCGGCAATTCCTGAGCCGATAACCAAAAAATCAACCTCACGTTTCATATTATAAATCTAAGAGTTTCTCAACTGGATCTTTTGATCCAAAAAGCATTTTTGATGGATTTTCGAGCATTTCTTTTACTTTCACTAAAAAACTGACCGATTCGCGACCATCGATAATCCGGTGATCATAACTTAATGCCACAAACATGATAGGATGTATTTCAACGTTGCCGTTTACGGCAATCGGTCGTTCAACGATGTTGTGCATCCCAAGAATGGCCGACTGCGGCGGATTGATGATAGGAGTGGAGAGCATGGAACCGAATACACCGCCGTTGGTTATCGTGAAGGTGCCGCCAGTCATTTCTTCGAGACTTAATTTGTTATCTCGTGCCTTGGTTGCAAGGGTTTTTATAATGGTCTCAATCTCAGCCAGACTTAGTTTTTCGGCATTTCGTATTACCGGAACGACCAAACCTTTCGGGCCGGAAACGGCAATACTGATGTCGGTATAATTAAATGAAACAATTTCATCGCCATCAATCTGTGAATTTACCTGCGGGAACAACTGCAAAGCCTCGGTGACGGCTTTGGTGAAAAATGACATGAATCCAAGGTTCACATTGTGTTTCTCCTTAAAGATTTCCTTGTACTTTTTTCTGATTTCCATGATGGGTGTCATGTTCACCTCGTTGAAGGTGGTAAGCATGGCCGTTTCATTCTTTACAGATACTAACCGTTCGGAGAGTTTCTTGCGTAGAGGGGTCATTTTCTTACGTAAAGGTTCACGATTAACCGCATTGGTTGTCGTATCCTTAACGCCAGATTCAATACTTTTTTCTGTTGAATTTCTGTTTTCCTTAAAAAACTCAATATCTTTTGTTCCCAACCGGTAGTGACTAAAGAAATTCAACAATTCCGATTCTGTGATATTTTCGGTTTCCATCAATTTACGGGCTAACGGGCTGCTATGTAACTGTTGACCCGGCGCTCCCGTGATGTCGTGATTTATATTTTCGATTTTAACTTCCGCTGACTGAACAGTTATAGGTTCAATAGTAGCCTTAGGGGTCGAAACCTGTTTTATATTTTGTTTATCGGCTTCACCATGCACGATGGTAGCAACTACTTTGCCAACTTCGACAGTTTCACCAGCCGCAACACTAAAATTGATGATACCTGAATCTGGAGCAGAAATCGTCAGTGTGGCTTTATCGGAATCGATTTCGGCAATTTCTTGATTTTGTTCAACATAGGAATTGTTTTCAACAAGCCAATTCGCCAATAAAACTTCGGTGATTGACTCGCCCGGGCTTGGTATTTTAATTTCGGTCGTCATTACTGTGGAATGTTGAATAATTATTGCAATTGTTTTTCACCGGTGTGAAATTTAGTATCGATATGATCAACTTTTAGGTCTTCGAGTTCTTTTTCGAACGAACGCCATTTATTTCCAATACACATCATGCCACACTCCTTATCAAGGTAGATACAATCACATTCCTCAAAGGTTTTCTCAACGATTTTTTGCTGACGGATAGCATGAAATTTCGATAATCCTGTGGCCGGACTACCACTTGCCGGTCGGGCAACGAGCTTGAGTGCCACTTCTTTAAATTCGTGGTGAATATAATGCCAGGGTCCCATATTCATGGGTTCTTCCTGCACCCATAAATGGGATTTCGCATTAGAATACTTTTTTACAATGGCCATCATCTGGGTCCGTGGTAGCGGATGAAGTTGTTCTAATCTTACAAGGGCGATTGTTTCGTTGTTCAGTTTGATTTTTTCATCAAGAAGGTCATAATAAATTTTTCCTGAACAGAAAACCACTTTCTTGATTTTATCAACCTTGGCGCTGATATCATCAATTACTTCCATAAAATGACCATCGCTGAGATCTTCTAACGGAGAGACGCATTTTGGATGCCGGAGCAGACTTTTTGGTGTGAAAACGATCAATGGTTTTCTGAATGGCCGTTTCAGTTGCCGTCGAAGCAGATGGAAGAAATTTGCCGGAGTTGTGCAATTAGTCACCTGCATATTGTTCTCGGCGCTTAAAGTAAGGAATCGTTCGATTCGTGCACTTGAATGTTCAGGCCCCTGACCTTCATATCCATGGGGGAGTAGGACGACCAGGTGATTCATGACATTCCATTTGTCTTCAGCGCTGCTGATGAACTGGTCAAAAATAATTTGTGCGCCATTGTTAAAATCACCAAACTGCGCTTCCCAGATTGTTAATGAATAAGGTGAAGCGAGAGCATAACCATATTCAAAACCAAGTACCCCATATTCTGATAGTGGAGAGTTAAACACTTGAAAAACTGACTGATCTGTGGAAATATGATTAAGTGGCGTGTATTCTTTTTCGGAGTCTTCGACACGAAGTACAGCATGACGGTGCGAAAATGTGCCGCGTGCAACATCCTGACCGCTCAACCTGACTGGAAAACCTTCATAAAGTAAACTTCCATAAGCCAGCAATTCACCCATGGCCCAATCAAGTTTATTTTCGGTAAAAACCATCTCGGCACGTTGTTCCTGCAACCGCACCGTCTTGCGAAAGAAAGTGAGATCGGAAGGGAGACCGGTTATTTTTTTACTGATTTCCCTTAACAAATCAATATTTACCTTGGTATCACTTGTTATTTCGAAATCATCTTTGGTGGCTTTTTGAATTCCTTCCCAGGTACTTGCAAGGAAATTCGTGATGGATGATTTTTTACGGTCTTTGGCGGCAAGTAAACTCTCTTCGAGTTTCGCGTTGTTCTTTGTTTCAAGCAAATTCAATTCATCCCCGCTTATCACTCCACTTTCGAGTAGATGTTTTTCGTAAATCTCCTTCGGATTCGGATGATTTTCAATTACTTTATACAGGATTGGTTGGGTAAACCTGGGTTCATCGCCTTCGTTATGGCCATATTTCCGGTAACATAGCAAATCGATAAAGATATCTTTATTGAATTTCTGCCGGAATTCCATGGCCAATTGTACGGCATAAACAACCATTTCCGGATCATCGCCATTCACATGAAACACAGGCGATTGTGTTACTTTAGCAATATCAGTACAGTAAATACTTGAACGTGCATCGAGGTAATCGGTTGTGAATCCGATCTGATTGTTGATTACAACATGCACTGTTCCACCGGTTTTATAACCTTTTAGTTCCGACATTTGTAACAACTCGTAAATAATGCCCTGGCCGGCTACCGAACTGTCGCCATGAATTAAAACGGGGGCAATTTTGTTGGCATCACCATTATAAGTAAGATCGATTTTGGCGCGCACAACACCGGCAACAACCGGATCAACAGCTTCGAGATGCGACGGATTAGGTACGAGTGTGAGTTTTATGGGGTTGCCTTTGGTCGATTTACGTTCGTTTGTATAACCCAGGTGATATTTAACATCGCCGGTTATTGTTTCATCGTCATATTCCTTGCCTTCAAATTCGCCGAAAATATCGGTATAGGGTTTGCGTAAAATATTCACAAGTACATTTAACCGGCCACGATGAGCCATCCCGATCACGAATTCTTTAACACCGATTTCTGAACCTTTTTCCAATATTGCGTCTAATGCCGGAATCAGTGATTCAGCGCCTTCGAGTGAAAAGCGTTTCTGCCCGGGGAATTTTTTGTGAAGGAATTTTTCGAAACCGACTGCACGTTGTAATTTCTGAAGGATGTATTTTTTATCTGAAACAGGATAATCAGGTGTATTACGGATTGGCTCCATTTTACTTTTCATCCAATCGACAATCTCCGTATTCCGGATATACATATATTCAACACCAAGCGACCGGCGATAGGTTTCTTCCAGCATCTGAACGATGGATCGGAGCGATGTTTTTCCGAGCCCAATCTCATTGCCGGCCTCAAAAAGCGTATCCAGATCAGATGGTTTCAAGCCGTAGTTTTCGAGTTCGAGGCCTGGTTTATATGTCCTGCGCTTTCTCACCGGATTGGTCGTGGTAAACAAATGACCACGCTTGCGGTAATCGTCAATCAGGTTAAGTACTTTAAATTCAGTTGTGGTATTTAAAGATGATGGAACTTTAGAGGGATAGTGCTTTTGGGCAAAATCGAAACCTTCGAAAAAGCTTCTCCAGCCTGGTTCGACCTGGGTTGGGTCAGATTGAAATTTCCGGTAAAGTTCTTCAATAACCTCCGGATCGGTATTGTTAAGATAGGAATAGTTGTCCATGAACAATAGGGCGATTTGAAATTCACCACAAAGGTACGGAATTTATTAAGAATCATTCCATCATATTGCCCTGAAAGCAAAAAAAGCCCGCATTGGCGGGCTTTTCAATTCAAAAATTTGAATGCTTGACCTTATTCAGGGCTGATTGCTTCAACCGGACAAACATCAGCGCATGAGCCACAATCGGTGCAGATATCAGCGTCAATTACATAAATATCGCCTTCCGAAATAGCGTCAACGGGACACTCATCGATACAGGTACCGCAAGCGGTGCAATCGTCAGAAATTTTGTATGCCATAATAAATCGAATTAAATTGTTGTAATTACACTGCAAATATAGTTTATTGATTCAATTCGTTAAACCGAATGGATTAATTTATAGCAAATCTAAATTAATCTGGTTATTTTGATCTTGTTAAAAAATTTTATCACTGCAAGGTTGCGAAATTGAAACTGATGATCGATATCCGTTTCCCGGTCTTCAATATAAATTGCGTTTTAAACATCTTTATAATGGGGATAATACTGAAAATTAATCAATTGAAGTTGAAGCTCATACTGTGTGAAGTTTTGGAAGTATCGCCTCACCAGTTTTGAACGTCAGTTAAGGGGTCGTAGAATATTATATTCTTTGATTAACGATTTGAACCAGAAAAACGAAACCGGACACATTTAATGACAGGAATTATACATGCTGTTGACGAATATCAAATTTAGATTGATTTTATATTAGCACGATTTTGTTGTGAAATACTTAACAAAAACAAGCTTAAAATACGGTAAGTCAATGAGATGAAATTATTTTATCGGCCACTGTTTCTTAGTAGCAATTACTTGTATTATTTGGTATAGGTGCGCTCTGCGAAAACTTTTAACTTTGCCCGACTTAACAAATTTAATATGACAATTAAAAAAAGTAAGATAGTCGGACTCGAGCAGGTTGTTGTTCGATTTGCAGGTGATTCAGGTGATGGAATGCAACTCACCGGATCACTTTTTTCTGACTCAACCGCCTTCGCAGGCAACGATTTTGCAACATTTCCAGATTATCCGGCCGAAATACGGGCTCCGCAAGGAACAGTCGCCGGGGTCTCAGGATTTCAAATTCATTTCGGACGCAAAACAGTTTATACCTCAGGCGATTTGGCTGATGTGTTGATTGCCATGAACCCGGCTTCATTAAGAGCAAACAGGAAGTGGATTAAAGAAGGCGCCATCATCATCGTTGATTATGATACTTTTACTGATAAAGGTATTGAGAAAGCCGGTTATACCACTGATCCATGCTTAGATGGAAGTCTGGATGGTTTTAATCTGATAAAAGCACCCATCTCAACATTGACTAAGGACGCCTTGGTAAGCCTCAATCTGGATAACAAATCGGTACTGAAGAGCAAAAATATGTTTTCGCTTGGTATCGTTATGTATATGTTTAACAGAGAGATAGACCTTGTAAGCAAATATTTTGAAACAAAATTCAAAGCCAATCCTTTGGTTGTTGAAGCAAACAAAATGGTGTTGGCCGCCGGTTTCAATTATGCCGATACACTCGAGGTGTTGGGCTCAACTTTTAAAGTTGAAGCAGCGCCACTCGAAAAAGGAAAATACCGCAATATCACTGGTAATGTGGCAACTGCCTGGGGACTAATGGCTGCTTCGGAACGCTCTGGCCGGGAATTGTTTTTGGGATCATATCCAATAACACCCGCTACCGAGATTTTGCAGGAACTCGCCAAACATAAGGATTTATCAGTAAAGGCTTTTCAGGCTGAAGATGAAATCGCCGGTATCGTTTCCGCTATCGGGGCAAGTTTCACAGGCTCATTAGCCATTACAACAACAAGCGGTCCAGGATTATCATTAAAAGGTGAAGCCATTGGATTGGCCGTGATGACCGAGTTACCACTCGTAATTGTTGATGTTCAGCGTGGTGGACCTTCAACCGGTTTGCCTACGAAATCGGAGCAAAGCGATCTGCTTCAGGCATTATTTGGCCGTAATGGCGATGCACCAGTGATTGTAATTGCTGCACAGAGCTCGGTCGATTGTTTTTATAGTGCCTTTGAGGCTGCTAAAATGAGTCTCGAACACATGACACCTGCCATCCTGCTTACCGATGGTTCATTGGCAAATGGTTCAGAAGTATTTAAAATTCCAAGGGTTTCTGATTTACCAAAAATAAATCCTCCAATCGTACAGGCCAACGATCCAAACTATAAACCTTATCGTCGCGATCCGGAAAAACTGAATCGCTTTTGGGCAATACCAGGTACCGATGGATTGCGTCACCGTATTGGCGGACTCGAAAAAGAAGACGGTTCGGGAAATGTTTCGCACGATCCGATGAACCACCAACGCATGACTTTATTACGTGAAGAAAAAGTAATGCGTGTGGCGAATTATTTGCCTGACCAGATTATTTACGGTGATGAAAATGCTGATTTATTGGTGGTTAGCTGGGGCGGAACCTACGGCGTTATGCGTACCGTTGTCGAAAAAATGCAGAAACAGGGAAAATCGGTTAGTCTGGCACACTTCAGATATATCATGCCATTGCCAAAAAATACTGAAGCATTACTTTCTAAATTCAAAAAAATCGTCGTTTGTGAACTCAACAACGGTCAGTTTGTGAAGTATCTGAGAATGAGTTTCCCACAGTATAAATGTGAACAATACAACAAAATTCAGGGACTGCCATTTATGGTTGCCGAACTCGAAGAGAAATTTAATGCCCTACTAAAACACTAAGTTATGGAAAATCAAATAATAGAAACTCAGAGCATTAATCTTACAAAAGAAGATTTCAGCAGCGACCAGATGGTTAAATGGTGTCCCGGATGTGGTGATCATGCCATCCTTCATGCTGTAGAGAACGTATTCCCAAATCTTGGCATCCGCAAGGAAGATTTCGTTGTTGTTTCGGGTATTGGTTGTTCGTCGCGTTTCCCATATTATATGAATACTTATGGATTCCATAGTATCCATGGACGGGCAGCTGCCTTATCAACCGGTGTGAAAGTAGCAAATCCAAAACTAAGCGTTTGGATGATTACCGGTGATGGCGATTGCACAGCCATTGGAGGTAACCATTTCATTCATACGGTTCGCCGTAATGTTGACATCAACATTTTATTGTTCAACAATAAAATTTATGGATTAACCAAAGGTCAGTTTTCGCCCACAACTCCAAAAGGGACAAAAACTAAAACCAGTCCGCAAGGTTCGTTTGAACGCCCTTTTAACCCGGGTGAATTGGTCATCGGAGCACAGGGGAATTTCTTTGCCCGAACGCTCGATACCAATCCAAAGCACATGACGGCAATATTTATTGAAGCTGAAAAACACAGAGGCACATCAGTGGTTGAAGTGCTTCAAAATTGTGTCATTTTTTCGAATAAAGCCCATGAATTGATTACTTCGCGTGAAACGAAAGAAGAAAACCAGTTAATGATCGAACATGGTAAACCCTTGATTTATGGCGCTAACAGAGATAAAGGGATTATCCTGAAGGGTACTAAGCTCGAAACGGTGAAGATCGGCGAAAATGGTATAACGGAAGAGGATATTCTGGTGCATGACAGTCATGAAATTGATCCCGGTGTGCATGTGATGCTTTCGAGGATGATGCCACCCGAATTTCCGGTTGCCCTGGGAGTTATCCGTGCTGTCGATTTTGAAACATACAATGATGAAATGGACACGACCATAAAACATGAAAAAGAAATCTCTAAAATAAAAAATGTCGATGATTTGCTCAATAGCGGCGGAACCTGGACTATTGAATAACATCTTAAATTGAAAAATTGAAAAATCCCGTCCGAAAGATGGGATTTTTCGTTTTTACTGTGATGGCATTTCACCGAAAGTGTAATTTTACCCGATGATTGAAGAATTTTTAAAGCACCTTGAACCGTTAACTGATTTCGACAGAACCAGCAAAATACTCGTCGCTGTAAGTGGTGGAGCCGATTCAATTGTTCTTTCACACCTATTGCATTCGGCGGGTTATACCATAGTGATTGCGCATTGCAATTTTGGATTACGCGGTATTGAATCGGATGAAGATGAATCGTTCGTTCGCAGGTTTTCTGAGGATTTGAATATACCGGTATTTGTAAGGCATTTTGATACAGCCGATTATGCTGAAAAGAATAAAATTTCGATCCAGATGGCTGCCCGGGATCTGCGTTATAACTGGTTTCAGGAATTAGCTACAGAACTTGGATGTAAATGTATTGCAGTGGCGCATCATCAGGATGACCAGATAGAGACATTTTTTATTAATTTGTTTCGCGGTTCAGGAATAAGGGGATTAAGTGGTATGTTACCGAAAAACGGAATTATCATTCGCCCATTGTTGTTTGTGCAACGCACTGAAATTGAACAGTATGCCACCGTTCACAAGCTGACATTCCGAACCGACAGTTCCAATGCAAAGAATGCTTATTTGCGGAATAATATTCGGAACAGCCTTCTACCCGATTTGTATCAAATGATTGACGGTTCGAAAAACGGAATCCTGAAGAGTCTGCAATTTTTATCGGCAAATGAAGAATTGTATAATGAATTGGTAGCAGATGTTATCAAAGATTTCATTCAGATTGATGACGGGATTGTAAGGATAGAAAAAGCTAAACTATTAAAATTCAAGGCATTGGAAGGGATATTGTTTGAAACTATTTCATCGTATGGTTTTAAAGGATTCATGTTGGAATCTATTGGTAAGGCTTTAGTATCGGAGCCGGGTACAACTTTTATATCGGGCACACATCGTTTGACGATTAATAGGGATGTGATTGAGATTGAACCAATTGGGTGTGCTGATGAAGAATTATATTATATTAATCAAGGCGATGCAGAAATTAAATTTCCGGTTTCGCTTCAATTTACCAATGAAAATAGAATCATAGATTTCAATATCAATAAAACTTCATCCGTTGCCAGTATCGATTTCGATAAACTGAAATTTCCTCTGATAATCCGTAAATGGAAAAAGGGTGACCGGTTTGTCCCTTTTGGTATGAAAGGCTCGAAGTTACTCAGCGATTTTTTTATCGACCAACATTTTACCAGGCGCCAAAAAGAGAATTGCTGGTTGTTGTGTAATAATGATGATTCGGTTATTTGGGTGATAGGTTACAGAATATCAGATGTATATAAAATTACTGACAAAACCCGATTGGCCTTGATTATTAGGTTCAACAACTGAATGCCCGGCTGATTCCTTTTATATTGTGTTGTTAATATTTGGATCCAAATTCCTTTGGTGGAATTTTGTGTTTTGGTGCATTGGTGGCATTCTTTTTATTAAATTGGAAATAGACATAAAATCAATCAGCATATCAAATACTGAGTTAGCCAAAAACTCACCGGCAAATTGGTTCGTGAAATTGTTTAATTTTCTTAATTTGTCAGGTTTGTGATCATTATCCTACTCTTCCTGCAAAAGAAAAAATGGTACTTTTGCATCAAATAAATGGGCGTATGAAAAAACTTCGTTTGGTTTTATATTTGGTTACATTGCTGTTATTCAGCAGTATAGGCTTTTCACAAATTCTCGAACCTGTTACCTGGCGGTTTTCAACCGAAAAAATATCTGAAACTGAATTCGACCTGATTTTTACGGCTGCTATTGAGCCGAAATGGCACCTGTATTCGCAGGATATTCCAATGGCTCCACCGGCAACCACTTTCAAATTCACTATGAATAAAAATATTGAATTTGTTGGTAAAGTTACTGAGTCAGAATCAATTGAGGAGTATGACCCGAATTTTGAAATGAAATTAAAGTATTTCGCTAAACAAGCGATTTTCAAACAAAAAGTGAAGTTGTTAACCGATGGCAGGCATGAAGTAACCGGCACTGTCGATTTTATGAGTTGCGACGATACCAAATGCCTGCCTCCCACTGAGCTTGAGTTTACGTTTAAAGTCGGTGATGAAAAATTAACGATTGTATCAGAAACCGGTGTTGCCAAAACGGAAACGGAGATTGTTAATCCTGTTAAAGTTGCAGAAAAACAATCTGTTACGAACCAGGAAACTGATATTACCGGCAAGAAGGCTTCATTGTGGGGCTTCTTTTTTCTTGCTTTTCTGGGTGGACTTGCGGCTATTTTGACGCCCTGTGTTTTTCCGATGATCCCGATGACAGTTTCTTTCTTTATGAACGACAAGGAAAGTAAAATGAAGGGTAAATTGAAAGCAATCGTTTACGGTATATCAATCATTGCCATTTATACGCTGATTGGCTCAATTTTGGCGGTAGTTGCCGGACCCGACATTGCTAACTGGTTAAGCACACACTGGATACCAAATATTTTGTTCTTCATTATTTTCATCGTTTTTGCCGCTTCCTTTTTCGGGATGTTCGAAATAACGATGCCGCACTGGTTAGTAAATACCTCTGATCAAAAGGCGGATAAAGGCGGGTTTATCGGAACAATTTTCATGGCGCTAACCCTTGTGCTGGTTTCATTCAGTTGTACAGGGCCTATCGTTGGAACCATTTTGGTTGAATCGGCCGGTGGACAGGTATTGAAACCTATCATTGGTATGTTTGGATTTTCATTGGCATTTGCTTTGCCGTTTACATTGTTTGCATTCTTTCCTTCGTGGTTGAGCGGACTTCCAAAATCAGGCGGATGGCTCAATTCAGTAAAAGTTGTACTTGGTTTTCTTGAATTGGCACTTGGTCTGAAATTCCTAAGTGTGGCTGATCAAACCTATCATTGGGGAATACTTGACCGTGAGGTTTATCTGGCATTCTGGATAGTGATCTTTTTTCTACTTGGTTTGTATTTACTTGGTAAAATCAAATTTGCCCACGATTCCGACGTTAAACATTTAAGTGTACCTCGTCTTATCCTTTCGATAATCACTTTCAGTTTCGTTATTTATTTGGTTCCCGGGATGTTTGGAGCTCCGTTGAAAGCCATTTCAGGTTATACACCGCCGATGCATACCCACGATTTTGATCTGAATGCGATTGTTCGCAACAACTCCCGGCTTGTATCCGGTAATACTGTCACACCTGCCGGTCTTTGTGAAACGCCCAAGTTTCATGAGAAACTTCATCTTCCCCACGGATTACAGGGATTTTTCGATTATGATCAGGCTTTGGCTTGTGCGAAAGCGCAAAATAAACCGCTGTTTATTGATTTCACCGGACATGGTTGTGTGAACTGTCGTGAGATGGAAGCCAATGTTTGGAGCGATCCAAAAGTACTTCAATTGCTTAACGATCAATATGTTGTCGTGGCCTTGTATGTGGATGATAAAACAGAATTGCCCGAAAACGAATGGATTACTTCTACGTATGATAAAAAAGTAAAGAAAACCATCGGTAAGAAATTCGCTGATTTCCAGATCACTAAATTCAATGTGAATGCGCAACCTTTTTATGTTTTGATGGGCCACGAAGGGCAGGTACTAACACAGCCGAGGGCGTATAATCTGAATATTGATGAATTTGTGAAATTCCTCGAAACAGGGGTTTCTAACTATAAATCAGGTGTTTCAGCATTTTTGATACCGTAAGATGGAATTCAAAATGTAAATTGCATCCCGCATGTGCGGGATGCAATTTACATTTTACCGTTCCCTTACCCTCTGCTCATTTCACTAAAATAATGGTAAAACCAGGTAATGGTTTCTATGCCGTTGTAAAAATGATCGACCGGATAGTTTTCGTTTGGCGAATGAATGGCATCCGATTCCAGACCAAAACCCATCAAAACTGATTTAATACCCAAAATCTTTTCAAAATCAGAAATGATCGGGATACTTCCTCCGCTGCGCATGGGTAGTGGTTGTTTGCCAAGTACCTGTAAATAGGCTTTCTCGGCAGCTTTATAAGCAGGTAAATCAATCGGACAAACATAAGCCTGGCCGCCATGCAATACTTCAACCTTCACTTTCACTGATTTTGGCGCGATGCTTTCAAAATGGTTTTTAAACATTTCGGCAATTTTCTCATGGTTCTGATTTGGGACTAAGCGACATGAGATTTTAGCATAAGCCTTCGATGGCAACACAGTTTTGGCACCTTCGCCGGTATAACCACCCCAGATACCGCAAACATCAAAGGTTGGACGAATACCGGTATGTTCGGTTGTGGTATATCCTTTTTCACCACGTAATTCATCCACACCGATTGCCTTTTTATATCCCTCCGTACTGAAAGGGGCTTTATTCAATAGTTCCCTTTCTATGGAAGTTGCTTCCTGTACATCATCATAAAAACCGGGAATGGTGATGTGGTTGTTTTTGTCGAGCATCGAAGTAATCATCTCGGCCAGGGTGATAATTGGATTTGCGACTGCACCGCCAAACAAGCCTGAATGTAAGTCGCGGTTTGCTCCCGTAACTTCAACCTGCCAATAGGCTAATCCGCGCAATCCTACTGTGATTGAAGGCAAATCGGCCCTTAGCCAGCTTGTGTCGGAAACAAGAATGATATCAGCTTTGAGCATTTCTTTATTTTCGGTGCACCATTCGGCCAGATTCACTGATCCGATTTCTTCTTCGCCTTCGATCATGAACTTCACGTTACAAGGTAAACTGTTGGTTTTCACCATACTTTCGAATGCTTTGGCATGCATGAATCCCTGGCCTTTGTCGTCATCAGCACCACGGGCAAATATTTTACCATCGCGGATTTCCGGTTCAAAAGGTGGTGAAGTCCATAATTCTATCGGATCGACCGGCATCACATCATAATGCGAATAAACAAGGATTGTTGGTAGTTTCGGGTCAATGGTTTTTTTTCCAAATACAACTGGATTTCCTTTTGTCGGCATGATTACTGCACTGTCGGCACCGGCGTTTATTAAACTTTGTTTCCAGTATTCGGCCGCTTTGAGCATGTCAGGTTTATGATCGGCGATAGAACTTATTGACGGTATGCGGATTAAGCCAAATAACTCGTCCATGAAACGGACTTTGTTGGCTTCGATGTATGATTTTATTTTGTTCATAACGGTATTTTTTCGATGAATTTTTGGTTAAAAGTAGGATAAATTAGCTTGTCTGAACTTGTAAATCTATGCTATTTGCAAGATTACAAATCATGCGAATTACTATACAAATAGCCAATACTAAAATGGTTGAATAATGGAGCTACAGTATCATAATCTTCGTTTGATAATTCTTGAACTTCTTTTAAAATGGATTATTCCTATGATTAGAATTTCTTTAAGTTCAAAATTTTCTTTATAATAAATGCCGTAAGGGAAACCTTTTATGATAAACCTTCTGATTCCCTTATACATAACCTCGCAACTAAATGGATTATTGGCAATAAAATTTACAGATTCCTCAACGTTTTTATAGAATTTATTGCCCAAATCAATCTGCACCAATTCATACCAAATATAGGCTTCGTCAATATCAACTTCAGCTTGCGATAGAATTGATATGCTATATTTCATATCAGTTTTTGATATTTATTCGTTACTTCTGACCAAGATTTAAATTGGGCAGTACCGGAATCAATGCATTGAATTCTTTCATCTAAAATCCGTTTATGCTCCATAGAAAGTGATTCTATTGATTGTTCTTTTGCAATATCATCCCATAATTCCTGAACGACGTTGATTTTCTCCTTAACTGACAATCTATGTAAATAAGTCAATTGATCCTTTGTCATAATACATTTTTTTACAAAATTAGCGAAGATGGTGGGAATTAGCCAATCATTTCTTTAAATTGATCATGAGAAATCAAATTTCTTTCTCGGTAAGCCTTAAGAATGGACTTATTCAATAAAAAACTGATAGCCTTAAAGCATCTTTATTTTTGTTTAATCTCACAGAAAAAACAAAATCAGACTCACCGAGGCGAGAACCAGACAGAGCGGGATATAAATCCTGTTATCGTATTCGGCAAACTTTGTATTCCGGATTTTTTTTGTCAGGCCAACATAATTAAAATCACCGGTTGCCCTGAGTGTGAAAATAACTCCAACAACCAACATACTGTAATTGATGTATTTACGGTTTAACCATGCATCAAATAATCCAAGATTTCCGAGTGTAAGGGCAGCAAAAAGAAGCAATCCGAAAGCCACCACCAACGTGGCTAATATTCCGGGACTCATACTTTTTTCGCCAACGGGCGTTTCGGGCAAGGCTTGTGAAAGCGCCCATTTGCCGCCACTTGCCCAGTAAATATGGAGCATCGAAAGCAAAACAAAAATCATCGTATTGATACAAACAAGGACAACCATGATACTTACCTAATTATAATGATAGCGATTGAATATCAGTACTTTAATATGTAATAAGTCGATAAGTAAATCGCATTTCTTGTATTTATGGCAAAGATACTGGAAGAGCAGTTATTTTCAGTTATTTTTAATTCATTTTAAAATTTTATGCGTTGTACACTTTGTTATTTTTACATGATCAATAATCGCAGCGTGGGTTCCAATTCCGGTGAAAGCCCTACCTTTGCTTGAAAAATAGAAGGAATTATGGGAAAAATTAGGGTGGCCGTTAATGGTTTCGGACGCATTGGAAGAATCACATTGCGGCAGTTGTTGAAATGTGGTGATATCGAAGTGATTGCAATAAACGATCTGGCGCGTATTGATAATCTGGCGCACCTTTTTAAATATGATTCTGTTCATGGGGCTTTTCAAGGTGAGATATTTGTTGAAGATAATTCCCTGTTAATAAATAACCAAAAAATTACGGTATTAAACGAGCCTGATCCGGCAAAACTGCCATGGAAAGCACTTCAGATAGATATTGTGATTGAGTCAACCGGGCAATTTGTCGATCCGGTTAATGCTTTGAAACATATTCAAGAGTCAGGGGCGCGAAAAGTAATTATTTCGGCTCCGGCCAAGGAGGAACACGAAGAGATTAAATACATCGTTTTGGGCGTGAATGACCATCTTATCGACCGCGAAGATATTATCATATCCAATGCTTCCTGCACGACAAACAATGTTGCACCATTAATAAAAGTTTTAAATGATAATTGGGGTGTCGAAAAGGGATTCATCACCACGGTTCATTCATATACCAAAGATCAGAATCTGGTGGATGGTCCACACAGTGATTGGCGCAGGGGCAGGGCAGCAGCCTATTCCATCGTTCCTACAACAACAGGTGCTGCCAAAGCTGCTACTCGTATTTTTCCACATTTGAAAGGAAATCTGGGTGGCGCCGGAATTCGTGTGCCGGTTCCCGATGGCTCACTTACCGATTTAACTTGTACCCTCGAAAAATCGGCAAGCGTTGAATCGATAAATGCCGCGTTCAAGCTAGCGTCCCAGACTTCATTGAAAGGGATTTTGCAATATACTGAAGACCCGATAGTATCTGCTGACGTGATTGGAAATACCCATTCTGCGGTATTTGATGCCGGATTGACGGCTGTTTTGGGTGAGAAAAACAAATTGGTCAAAGTAGTCGCCTGGTACGATAACGAAATGGGTTATGCCAGTCGGTTGGTGGAGTTGATTGTGAAATTTGCGTAAGATTATCCTTCAGATTGACATGAAATTGATATTGAATTATTTTTGTACCGTTATGGTACACAATTAATCAATGAAATAATGTTAGTCATTAGCAGTAGAGAATTTAGAGTGAACCAAAAAAAATACTTTGATCTGATCGATAACAACGAACAGGTAATTGTGCAGCGCGGTAAGAATAGGGCATGTTTTCTGAAACCAGTTACTGATTCCGATATTTATTTTGCTGAGCCGGAAATAAAACTCCGCCTTGAGCAGTCAATTGCAGAAGCAGAAAGGGACGAGCTTATTTCAGTTAACAAAGAAGATCTTAAGACTCTTTTGGGATTATGAGTTTTGACTATTCTTTTTCAAAGAATTGTAATTCAAGTTTCTCACCATCAAAAACAGCATATGTGAAGTTGGTCACCCAATCGCCCAGAATAACCATATTGGTTTTATCAGATAAGGGATAAACCAACGGTACATGACGGTGTCCAAAAATGAAATAATAGATCTCCTGTTGTTTTTGAAGTATTTGCTTGCAATAGGCATAGAGCATTTCTTCTTCCACGATGAATTTGAAATCGTTTTTGTGTTCTCGTGCGATATTGGCAATCCGGCTCCGGTGCGAGAAATAGAGTCCCAATCGTTTGCCGATATCCGGATGTAACCATTTGAACATGAACTGGTTAAATTTCATTTCAAAAATTTTCTTCAGAAATTTATAGCCGGTATCGCCTGGTCCCAGACCATCGCCGTGGGCGAGGTAGAATCGTTTGCCGCTAAAATCGCGTATCACCGGATCGCGATGAAGCTGAACGCCAAGTTCTTTATGTAAATAGTCGAATGCCCAAACATCATGGTTACCTCTGAATAAATGAACCGGAATGCCGCTGTCGGCTATTTCGGCTATTTTTCCAAGTAAACGAACATATCCTTTAGGGATGACGGTGGAATATTCGAACCAGAAATCAAAAATATCGCCCATCAAAAAAATCTCTGCCGCATCATGCTTAATGATATCGAGCCAACGGACAAGTTTTTTCTCTCGATCTAAGCTACTATCGTGATCAGGTACACCAAGATGAAAATCGGATGCGAAATATATTTTTTTATTCGTGTTTGCCATCTGGTTTTTAAGTTTTGAAACTCCTGAGGCTAACTAAATAACAATATCTTTCAACAATCCCTTGATTATCTTTGTCATTTTTGGCTGAGCTGCCTCGGCAGCATCAATCACTTCCTCATGTGTAACTTCAACAATTTTTCCTTTCACCCCAAGATCCGAAATTACTGAAACGGCAAATACTTTTAACTGACTGTGGCGGGCAACAATTACTTCGGGCACGGTTGACATACCAACTGCATCTGCGCCAATCGTATGGATATAATAGTATTCTGATGGTGTTTCAAAAGTTGGACCGGTCACAGCGGCATAAACGCCGGTATGAACTTTAATACCGTTTTGTTCCGCTACTTTTAGTGCGATATCAAGGATGCCGGCATCGTACGTTTTACTCATATCAGGGAACCTTGGGCCTAACTGATCTTCGTTTCTCCCGATTAAGGGGTTAGGCATAAGATTAATGTGATCACGGATAAACATCAGGTCGCCAATGGCGAAATCCGGATTCAAACCACCACTCGCATTGGAAACGATTAACAATTTCACCCCAAGCATTTTCATAACGCGAATCGGAAAGGTGACTTCCTGCATTGAATATCCTTCATAATAATGAAACCTGCCCTGCATGGCAACTATTTTTTTGCCGCTTAAAGTTCCAAAAATCAGCCTGCCCTGATGGCCATGCACCGTAGAGACAGGGAAATTCGGTATTTCGATATAGGGGATTGCAATTTCGATATCAATTTCATTCACCAATTCGCCAAGGCCTGTCCCTAAGATTATTCCTGTTTCAGGTTGCCATGGAACCCTTTGTTGTATATAATCAGTTGTCTGTGTGATTTTTGCTAACATATTCTACAATTTCTTTGTCAAAGTTTGATTCGTTTTCCAGATGAAATTTCACCGCGATAGGAACAAAATAAAATGGTATTCCTTCGAACCTGCTAAGGTATGGAGAATCTATCAAACGCATAGCGTCTTTCTCGGTTGTGATGATTATTTTATTCTTGCCTAATATGCTATCATATTGTTTTTTAATCGATTGCATATCTTTTTCGGTAAAACTATGATGATCCGGGAAATCGATCAGAATCAATTCGTTGCACTTCGTCTGCAAATATTCCTGTAATGGATATGGATTTGCAATTCCACAAAACATTAAAATGGTACCGATTGAATGTGGAACAGGAATGTTTAAATTAGATAGAACAGGAACAAAGCGGCCATAGGTAAGGTAGGAGAAGTATAGTTTTTGGTGTGGTCTGGGTTTTATTAATGCACTCAACTGACGATAGATGAATGGTGAAAATATTTTTGGTGTTTTCGTAACAATGATGATGTCGGCCCGATGTGCGGCAGATTTGACATCGCGTAAGCTACCAGCCGGAACCAGATGATCCTGTGGGTAGAGATGGTGATAATCAGTTAGTAAGATATTTAATCCTGCCTTCACGGCCCGATGTTGGAATGCATCATCGAGTAAAATTACATCAGGTTTTGGGGTTAAGTTTAAAAGGTTTTTTATCCCTCTTACCCTTTTCTCATCAACAGCGATTATGATATTATCAAATTTGTTAAGGTATTGGCGGGGTTCATCTCCAATAATTTCAAAGCCTGTATTTTTTTCAGCAAGCACAAATCCTTTTGATTTCCTCATATACCCTCTGCTTAGGATGGCTACCTTATAATCAGGCTGTAAAAGTCGGGTAAGGTATTCGATATGCGGGGTCTTTCCGGTACCTCCAAATGTAAGGTTACCAACGCAAATGACAGGTTCCCTGAAAGTTTCACTGTGACGGATTTTTAAATCGAACAGTAAGTGCCTGAATAAAAGGATGAGTTTATAAATAAATGCGAAAGGATATAATAATACTCTCATCAGTTATATTTAATTTATTGCTAAAAGTAGCGATATTTTTACCAAGCCCGACCGTTGACGATTTCTTACGAGAGTTTGAAAATTTAGTTACTGTGATTGAAATACATTTAGCATTAATATGTTGTAATTTTGCACAGTACTGCTACACACTAACTCTGCTGATACAGTGTATGTTAAATGTTTTTTTACGATGATTACTGACATGCATGGATAGGTGTGAGAAGAAAAAAAGAGTGTTTTTAGTAGAAAAAGTAACAATTATTTAACGTAATAATTTTAAGAATTGAAAATTACGGTTAACGAAATTTTGCGATGTTTTCATGATATTGCCCCCTTGTCATTGCAGGAATCGTACGACAATAGCGGTTTACTTATCGGTGATGAAAACCAAATCGTGTCAAAAGCATTGGTATGTATCGATATCACTGAAGATGTGATTGATGAGGCAATCAAAAATGAATGCGGACTGATAATTTCTCATCATCCCATAATCTTTAAAGGATTGAAGAAGCTTGTTCCTTCAGAATTTGTTGAACGTATTGTAATACAGGCAATTAAAAATGATATTGCTATCATTGCCATGCATACAAACCTCGATAATAGTTCAACCGGAGTTAATTTTAAAATTGCAGAAAAAATGAAACTGAAGTCCGCTTCAGTTTTGCAGCCGGTAGAGGGAGTATTAAAAAAGATCGTTACTTTCTGCCCGCATGAATTTGCTGATAGGGTTAGGGAAGCTATGGAGAAGAAAGGTGCCGGTAATATTGGTAATTATGATGGATGTAGTTTTAATGCAACCGGAATCGGCACTTTCAGGGCAAATGAAGAGGCCAACCCTTTTGTCGGCCAAAAGCATCATTTACATGAAGAGCCTGAGACCCGTATTGAAATGATTGTACCTGATTATCATGTTCGGGCTGTTATCAGCGCATTGGTTGAAGCACATCCATATGAAGAGGTTGCGTACGATATTTATCAGCTGGATAACAAATTCCATAGCGTTGGAGCCGGGATAATTGGTCTTCTTCCGGACGAATTGACAGAGGTTGAGTTTCTGGAATTTATCCAGCATACTTTTGGAACAATCGGACTAAGGCATACTACACTTACCGGGAAAAAAATAAAGAAGGTTGCCGTTTGTGGAGGGTCAGGCGCTTTTTTAATACATCATGCCAGGACGGCACAAGCAGATGCATTCGTGACGGCTGATATTAAATATCACGACTTTTTTGAAGCCGATGGTAAGATGTTATTGGTTGATGCCGGACATTTTGAAACCGAACAATTCACAAAAGAATTGATTGTTGAAATCATTCATAAAAAATTCCCTACCTTTGCAGTCCTGAATTCGGGAGTAAATACCAATGCAGTGTGTTATTTTAATAAAAAGTAATTATTTGTATGGCAACGGAGAAAAAATCTGAGGTAGAAAAAAAAATGAATCATGTGCATCACGATGATCAGCATGAAGTAAGTGTTGAGCAAAAGTTGGTTGCGTTATATACGCTTCAACAAGTTGATTCGCAAATAGATAGAATCAGGATCGTCCGGGGTGAGCTTCCCCTCGAAGTGCAGGATCTTGAAGATGAAATTGCCGGATTGGAAACTAGAATTGAGAAATTTGAAAACGAAATTGTGATTCTTACAAATTCGGTAAATGAGAAAAAGGTATCGATCAAAGATAGCCGAACCTTGATTGCCAAATATGAAGAACAACATAAAAATGTTCGCAACAACCGCGAATATGATTCACTTTCGAAAGAAATTGAATTTCAAAATCTTGAAATTCAATTATCCGAAAAGAGAATACGCGAATTCACCACTTCGCTCGATGAGATAGGTGTTCAGATCGCGGCCGCCAAAGAAAGACTCGCTGATAGAATTGCTGACCTCGAATTAAAGAAATCGGAGTTACAATCAATTATCGAAGAAACTGAGAAGGATGAGCTTGACCTGATGACAAAATCGAAGAAGAGCGAAGAAATGATCGAAGATCGTTTGGTTATTGCTTACAAAAGAATACGCAAAAATGCCAGAAACGGTTTGGCCGTTGTGCAGATTGAACGGGATGCCTGTGGCGGTTGTTTCAATAAAATTCCACCACAACATCAATTGGATATCCGGGTTCACAAGAAAGTAATTGTTTGTGAATATTGTGGCCGTATCTTAGTCGATCAGGAGATTGCCGCCTTATACGCCTAAAAGATAACAATGGTTTTATGCAAAGGGAGTATCGGTTGATGCTCCCTTTTTGTATTTTTACCCAATGATCCGTTACCTGTATCTTTTAATCGTTTTTATTATCGTCCCGAATAGCCTCAGTGGCCAGGGTTTCGATTTCAATAATGATTGCCATGAGGCTTATCAACATATTATCGCTTTGCGTTTAAAAAATGGGGAAGCCAAAGTTGCCGGTGAGAAGGTTAATAATCCGTCAAACCAAATGACCGTTGTTCTTGAAAACTATATTGATTTTTTTAGGATATTTATTTCTGAAGATAAGCAACAGTTTGATATACTTAAAGTTAACAAAGAAAAACGACTTTTATCAATCAACGATAATCCAACCGATTCACCCATGTATTTATGGGCGCAAGCTACCATTAACCTGCAGTGGGCGTTCGTAAGGATAAAATTTGGTGAGTATTATTCGGCGGCCTTCGAATTAAGAAGGGCCTTTATTCAACTCGAAGAGAACGAAAAGCGATATCCCGAATTTTTACCGAATAAACTGCTTTTGGGATTATTACATGCCCTGGTTGGAAGCATTCCTGATGAATATCAATGGATTGTGAAATTAGCCTCGATGAATGGTTCGGTGAATGAAGGGATTGGAGAGATGAAGGAAGTGTTGCTGAAATGCGAAAATGAGGTTGAATTTGGCTATTTAAGGGAGGAGGCGATGTTTTTTTTGGGTTTTGCCGAGTTGAATTTATTGGCAGAACCTACCGATTCACTTTTGCTTCTGAATTCGTTCAACCCCATTGATTCTACCAATTTGTTGATGGTTTATTTGAAGGCAACTATCGAAATGAGGACTGGAAATAATGATGCCGCCTCAAAAACTTTGCATTACCGGCCGAAGGGGGAGGAGTATTTTTCATTTTATTATTTAAATTACCTTGAAGCCGAGACGATGCTCAGGAGATTGGATTTAAATGCAAAAAAAGTATATCGCGATTTTATCATCAACTTTAAAGGCTTGAATTACCGCCAGGATGCTATCAGAAAGATTGCCTGGATTGGTCTGCTGGAAGGAGATTTGAATACATACCACGAATGGATCAGCCAGGTGCCAAAACAAAATCCGGGTCAGGTTGAGGCCGATAAACAGGCTGTAAGGGAAGCTGAGGGTTTGTCAAACCCCGATATTGAACTTTTGAAATCGCGTTTGTTGTTTGATGGTGGATACTATCCTGATGCATTAACAATACTGACTAATGCTGCTGAAAAAAGAAATAATCACGATCTGGCCGTCAGGTTAGAGTATTCCTACAGGTTGGGACGCATATTTCACGAATTGAAAAAATTTGATGAGGCATTGGAAAATTATCAGGTGGTTATGAACACAGGCATCAATTCGAAACTATATTACCCGGCTAACGCTGCGCTTAAATCAGGAGAAATTTATGAAATTACCCATCAAAAACAAAAGGCGATATATTATTATCGCCTTTGTTTGAAATTAAAACCTGATGAATACAAATCGGGGATTCATCAGAAAGCCGAAGCCGGTATTAGCCGGTTAACATCGGGTGAATGAGCAAAATGTGTTCGCACAATTTCATCCATATCTTTTAATCCAAATAAAACTCAGAACTTAAATCGCGCAGTCATTACAAAATTATTGCGGTCGATGGTCTGGTTTGTGGCATTTGTCGTGTAATTTTCAGATGAATATAAGTAATAATCCTGTTCGGTTGTGGCGTGTACATACGCAAAATCCAAACCAAACCCTTCTTCCTGATAGCCAATACCTAACGAAATACTCTTCGTGGCACCCAGGTCCAAATCACCGGTATATGGATTGCCATAGATGGCATAACCACCCCTGAAAGCAAGGTTACTGTAACGCCATTCGGTACCAAACCGTAGGTTTGTACTTGACGAAAAATTATGTCTGATTGCATTATTTACATCATTGAAGTTATCGTCAACTGAACCCAATCGGGCAGTACTGTAATCGACATATTCATAGTCAACGCTTATTGTGCCCGATTTTTTAATGATTAATGCAGCGCTTCCTATGGCATGATAAGGCGTTGTGATATCGTATTCATAGGTACCATCCGGTGAATCTTTACGGTAGTATGGGCCATCAAGATTGGATTCGGTAGTTGTGCGCCACGAATCCTGCATACCATAATACAGCGTTGGTGTGTGGAAGGCTGCACCTAATCTTAGCCATTCAACCGGCCATGCTATCACCCCTAATTTCAGGTTTACTCCCCAGCCGGTCGATTCGAGGTCTTCGGTATAGCTCCATGAATCGAATCCCGGAATCGTATCAGCAATATCATATTCGGTATAAGTTGAAGTTTTAATATAGCGTGAATAGGGTAATCCGAGCGTGGCACCCACATAGAAAACATCGTTCAGGTTAGCGCCAACGGCGAACAACCATTCATTATTCGATCCCTTGATTGTCTGGCTCTCTTCCTGCCGTATTCCACCCTGAGGAACGGGACTGTAATAGTATAAACCTTCTTCATCGCGCAATGTATCAAGTACATACACGTACCAGGCCGGATAGAGATCGAATGGAAAATCATTTTCAATATTTTCTGGAGAGGTATTCCCAAGTTTATCGAAATAGGTATCCACTTTCGAATTTTCGTGGTTATCACCGGTAATGAATGATTTGTTGTTGTAGGTATTGGTGCGGTTCATTCCAAACCCGTATTGATAATACTTTATCGTGCTGCCGGAGTTTTCAGGTAATTTGGTAGTTGTAACATAACCGATATTACTTAGATTGAAAAGTCCCCTTTCATCCTGGCCATACGAACCATTGTAATCAGAAGCGGTTTTACGGTAAAAGATTTCGGGTGTGATGGTAAACTCTGAGGTTCTGTATAGTCCTAATCCGGCCGGATTGGTACTAAGTGTTGAGAAATCGGCACCAAGTGCGCCGAAAGCCCCACCCATGGCCATGCTGCGTGCTGTTCCCTGATAAAACACCTGTGAAAGACGCAAGGCATCTGTTTCGTTTTGTGCCTGTGAAAGCCCGATTATTGAGGCTAACAATATGAAAGTCAATAATTTTTTCATAATACTATTCTTGAAGTTCGGTTAAACTCTATTTTCTGTTAATCTTTAATAAATTATACTGTTTCCGCTTGTTCGGAAGAAATGCAAATGCTTACCTGCGTCCTCGTGATGA
>JABFQW010000054.1 GCA_013141455.1 Bacteroidales bacterium | reverse complement strand
GTTTTTACACTTTTTTCGTTGTAATTAGAAAAATGTTCAATATCAACAATTTCAATAATAACTCGTTAATAGTTAACATGTTTCAATATACTTTACTCCAACACCATAAAGATCAATAAATCTTCCGCTTATCCTTTTTGCATCATTTTTCCTGATGATAACCTCAAGTGAACACGAATTCTCAAATTCATGATTGCGGGTTTCCAAATTTTCCACCTTTATCAACCGCATCACTTCATTCATCATAGGATATTGAAAGCTTAATTTATATATTTCATTTACAGTATGTTGACTAATAATAGCCGCATCAAGCGCCTCCTTTACCGCGGTTTTATACGCCAAAATCAATCCGCTTACTCCCAATTTTACTCCACCAAAATACCTGACTACAACGACACAAATATTTGTAAGTTCCTTCGACAGAATCTGGTTTAATATCGGTTTGCCAGCAGTTCCCGAAGGCTCACCATCGTCATTCGATTTTGATATTGATTTATCCGATCCTATGATATAAGCAAAACAATGGTGTCGGGCATCATAATACTCCTTTCGGATGAGCTCAAGTTGTAACTTCACCTCCTCCTCCGAATGAACCGGGAAAGCGATGGCGATGAATTTACTTCCCTTTTCCTTATATTGACCCTCACTTCGCCGGACTATCTCGGAATAGTTGTCAGATGTTTCCACGCTACGAAAGTATTTTGATAACTACCAGCTAATCAGAAAAATGTATTTACTATCAAAAAAAAAGCAACCTAAATGTAAAATTGTAACAGAATAATCCCTGCCAATTTAAAAAAAAATTAGACAGGGAATTAAAAACTCTGCATCGTGAATATCAAATTCATGATGACTATTTAATATTTCTGATAAATCCCCAATTATGATCCTCAACGAGTTTGGTTTCACTAATCGAATTTAGCTCATAACGCCTCACAACATTCAGCCGTGAAGAAAAGATACCAAATCCATTTTCAACATTCGTATAATCGGGAAGCTCCTGTACAATACTATTGCTTGGCGCATTCACATCAATATACGAGCTCAGCTCATCGGCGCCACACGAGATATGAATATCTACAGTTCCGGCCCACCTTTTAACATTAAAAATATCTTCAAGTTCATCATCAAGCCTCGAAAAAAAATCAGCACCCAGGTATGAAACATCCAAAATTTCACCGCCGGTCAAACTAACCGATTTTTGAGTTCCCAAAAACCATGACATTGATTTGTAAAGGGTATCAGAACTGCCTGGCAGCATTTCGCGATAGTTAAATTTAAGAACCACATCGTATCGTCTTCCGTTTACTCCTGTGATCCATTTGATCTGTTTAACAGCGGTAGAAGCCACAGTGAAAGTGTTCGATGGTTCAGTTATTCCAAATGACTGAACCACTTTTGACGTGGCGCTAACGATATTTGTGTCTTTCTCAACGCTGAGCGTATAAGTAGCTTCCTGATCGATATTTGCTGTGGTATAATACAATAACTGGTTCGGGAAATAAAAAATCGAGTCACCCGCTAATTTATTGTGGATGGTTAGTGTGTCGAGGGTTATCACCTGTAGATTGACCCCGTTCTTCTTCCCATTAAGTGTAACATTCAATTTGGTGGCATAATTATTCGAGTCAGGATTTTGGGCAAAAAGTAAAGCGTTTCCCGGTCCAAGGTATGCCTTTGTAATTTTTAAAAAAGTTGTATCCACACCCTTATCGAGCATGCCATAAACAATGGTAATATCTTTATAATCAGCATAGTTATCCACATCAGTACTACATGAATTCAGGAGGCTAATGCATATCAGAATCAATAGAAGCGTCTTTTTCATTATTTCGTAAAATATAAATCAAAAGTAAGATTTTTTCGGAATATGAAAAACAACGGATTAATTTCAGGGGATTTATTGTTTTGCAACTCTTTTTGATATTACTTTACCTTTGTAAACTTGAACAGTATTAAATTAATTGAAAATCATGTATTTATCTCAAGACATTCCAAAAATAACAACCCATGTGCTTCAGGAAATGAAGTTAAAGGGCGAAAAAATAGCCATGCTCACGGCCTACGATTTTTCGATGGCAAAGATTTTAGATGAGTCGGGTATTGATGTGATTTTGGTCGGCGACAGCGCATCGAATGTGATGGCGGGACATAAAACAACCTTACCCATCACCCTGAACGAAATGATATACCATGCTTCATCGGTGATGCGCGCTGTTGATCGCTCATTGGTTGTAGTTGACATGCCCTTCGGGACCTACCAGGGTGACTCGAAAGAAGCCTTGCATTCGGCCATCCGCATCATGAAAGAATCGGGTGCCAATGCTGTAAAGATGGAAGGCGGAGAAGAAATTGTGGAATCGATCAACCGTATCCTGAGCGCCGGAATTCCAATTCTCGGACATTTGGGTCTAACACCACAGAGTATCAATAAATTCGGTACTTATGTGGTGCGGGCTACTGAGGAGAAGGAAGCTGAAAAGCTGCGGCGTGATGCCAAGATACTTGAACAGGCAGGCTGTTTTGGTATTGTTTTGGAAAAAATACCTGCCAATCTCGCCACCGAAGTTACCCAATCGGTAAGGATACCAACCATTGGTATTGGTGCCGGTGCCGGCTGCGACGGACAGGTATTGGTGCTGCATGATATGCTTGGAATTAATCAGAAGTTTTCACCACGTTTTCTGCGTCGTTACCATAATCTTTATGAAGAAATAAAAGGTTCGGTAGGCGTTTATATTTCGGATGTGAAATCGATGAATTTTCCTAACGAAAGAGAGCAGTATTAAGCATTTGACTATTGGTGACTGGGAGCTGGTGGCTGGTGGCTGGAAACTGGTTACAGGTTATTGGTTACTGGTGAAACGTGAAACCTGAAACCTGAAACCTGAAACGTGAAACATGAAACCAGCAACAAGCAACAAATAAAACATTTATGCCGGATATAGCACAACGCATACTGTTCGAAGACAATCATATTCTTATTGTCAATAAACTTCCCTCCGAAATTGTTCAGGGTGACAAAACAGGTGATGTGAGTTTACTCGATGACGTGAAAAGTTATATCAAGGTAAAATACCAGAAACCTGGTGAAGTTTTCGCGGGTTTGGTTCATCGTATCGACAGGCCGGTGAGTGGCGCTATTGTTTTCGCGAAAACAAGCAAGGCATTATCACGCCTCACCGTGATAATAAAAGATCGCGATTTTGCAAAAAACTACCTGGCCATCGTGAAGAATCGTCCCGGGTCAGATGAGGGAACATTAGAAAACTTTCTGTTGAAGAATGAAGACAAAAACAAATCTTTTGTTGTTCGGTCTGATCAGAAAGGCGCCAAACTTGCAAGGCTCAATTACCGCCTGATTGCCTCATCATCAAACTTTCATTTACTTGAAATTGAATTGCTTACCGGACGCCATCATCAGATAAGGGCACAACTTTCTGCTATAGGTTGCCCCATCAAAGGTGATTTGAAATATGGTTACGACAGATCTAATGAAGATGGATCAATCTGTTTGCACGCCTGGAAAATTTCATTCGAACATCCGGTAAAAAAAGAAATGATGTATGTTCAGGCACCGCCTCCCACGGGTACTCCATGGAAATTTTTCGAATCTTTTACAGTCTGATTAATTGGTATAAACATGATAAAAAAAACAACACTTTTACTGTTCATACTGTTATCCTTAACCAAAATAAATGCCCAGTATTTTATTTCGGGCCAGGATCCGGCCTCGGTAAAATGGATACAGTTAAAAACAGAATATTTCAGGGTTATTTTTCCGGAAGGCAATTATTTTGACGCTCAACTCCTTGCCAATCTGCTCGATACTACTTTCAAAGCCAGTTTATTCGAATTGAATTCGCATCCTGTTCGAATGGATATCGTATTGCATACTCAAAGTATTATTTCAAACGCCATGGTGGGCTGGGCTCCAAAAAGGACAGAGTTTTTTCAAACGCCTCCACAAGATGGTTATGCGCAGGAATGGCACAAGCAACTTGCATCGCACGAACTGCGTCATATTGCACAGATCAATAAAATGAACACCGGATTTGGCCGGGTCGTTTCTACGATGTTAGGTCAACAGGGAGCAATCGGAATGGTGGGATTATTTGTACCAATCTGGTTTATTGAAGGTGATGCCGTTGCGAATGAAACGGCTGTAAGCAAGAGCGGACGGGGTCGCCAACCTCTTTTTGAAGCCGGTTTGCGAGCACAGCTTATTCAGAAAGGTTATTATGTATATGACAAAGCCTATTTTGGATCTTACAAAGATTATACGCCAGACCCTTATGAATTGGGATATTTTATGGTCGCACATAACCGGGTGAAATATGGCGCGATGGTCTGGGAAAAACCGCTCGATTATGTGGCACGCCGTCCATTTACGCTTTTTCCGTTTACGTTAGGATTAAAGAAATCAACAGGTTACGGCAAAAACAGGCTGTATAAGGAAACCATGGTCGATTTATACGATACCTGGAAAAAGGAATTCGACTCAGTACAATATACGAAATACGAACGGCTCACAAAACCATGTAAACACTATACCGATTACCGGTTTCCACAATATCTGCCAGACGGCAGCATCATTGCAATCAAATCCTCTATGGATGATCAAACACGGATCATCCATATAAAAAACGGCAAAGAGACTATTTTATTTACACCCGGATATATCCTGAAACAAAGTCTGTCAGCGAACGTCAATCTGGTAGTCTGGAATGAAAACCAGCCGGATTTACGTTGGACAAACAGAGATTATTCTGTGATAAAAAAAGGGAATATAACAACCGGTGAAATCACGCAACTTACTTACAAAAGCAAATTGTTTGCCCCTGCCCTATCACCCGATAATTTAAAAATAGTTGCTTCACAAACAGATACTTACGGAAAGCATTCCCTTGTTGTACTGCAATCAGAAACTGCCGAAACGCTTTTTACCTACAACAATGATTCTTTGTTTTTTCAAACGCCACGCTGGCACCCGAATAACCGCGATGTTGTTTCCGTTGTGGTTGGCCGGCAAGGCAAATCGCTCATCATGGTAAATACAATCAGCGGTGAACACCGGTTTTTGATTCCTTTCACATTTGATGACATCGCCATCACGGCAGTTTCCGAAACTCAGGTGTTTTTCTCTGCTCCTTATACAGGAATCAGTAATATCTTTTCTTTAAGCTTAGAAACAGGTGAAATACAACAACTTACATCATCTGCCTTTGGAGCTACTGATGCAAGCATCAATGCAAAAGGCCGGTTGATATTTGCTGATTATGATGCAGATGGATTCTGTTTAGCACAGATGGAACCCCCGCAATTTCTAAACAAACCTGTCAGCATTTCCAATAAAACTGATAATTTTTTGGCTGATCAGCTCAGCAAAATGAGTCTGTTTTCGATTGATGGTCTCCGTGATTCAAAAAAAATGTTTCCGGTGAAAAATTATCATAAAATCTCTCATTTGTTCAAACTTCACAGTTGGGCGCCTGTCTATCTTGACGGATTAAACCGGACCGGTGGCCTTGGTGCAAGTTTGCTATCGCAGAACACGCTGGGAACCATGGTTGCTCAGTTGGGCTATCAATATAATCTGAATGAACAAACCGGAAAAACTGTTTTCAATATGGAATATTACGGTTGGTATCCGGTTATCGAAACCGGTATCAGCAGCGGTTTGCGTCGCGATCGTATAAATCACGAAGGCAAGATATACGACCTGAAATGGTTAGAAACTGAATTCAACGCCGGGATAAAACTACCACTGAATTTCACACGTGATCAATGGATACGTGGCATGCAACCCAGGGTCAGTTACCGGCTGATCAGAACCAAAATGGACCCATCGGTCGGTTTGGATTTTAAACATAATCAAACCCAATCCCTTTCTTTTGATATTTATTATTACAATTATGCACGCTTGTCGCTTCGCGATATTTATCCCCGGATGGGTGAAACATTCCAGTTTGTATTTCGCCACTCACCTTTTGATGAATCCCCTTCACAACAAACGATGGTTGGTATGGGATTTTACTTTCCGGGCTTTGCGAAACACCATGGGTTGAAGCTTTTTGTTGGCAAACAATGGTACAATGATGGGGATTATAGTTTCTCAGGTTTACTCAATGTTCCACGTGGTTACACCGATATTTTTTATGGTGGGGCGCTAACTTTTAATGCGGATTATGTTTTCCCGATATGGTATCCCGATCTTGATATTCCGGCCGTTTTGTATCTGAACCGGATACGCGGCGGTTTCTTCACCGATTTAATGTATCTTGAACATCCTGATCTGGATAAGAAAATCAGTTCGGCCGGCATGGAAATATACTCTGACTGGCATTTCTTCAACTGGCCGACGCCAATTAGTCTGGGGGTTCGGTTGAGCCATCTCTTTGGAAGAGAACTATTGGTTCCGGAGTTTATTTTCGGGATAAATTTCTCTTCAATTTATTGAAATTTTCAGGCTCAAAATTCACATCAGCATGAAATTTTCCTTTAAGAAATTCGTTGGTCACACGGTCAGATTTGTTTTTTTATCGATTTTTCGGAGGAAAATTATTTGTATTTTTACCTCCGATTACCCCCGCGATTAATTGTAGAAATATGAAGAGCCGTGCATTATACCTCCCGTCTGAACTGGAGGAGATTATTTTGAAATGCGATCACTGCAATGTCGCAATGATTGATACCAAAGGAAAGCCATATCTTGTCCCGATGAATTTTGGTTATCACGACAAGGTTTTATATCTGCATTCAGGTCCTGAAGGAAAAAAATTAGATATTTTGCATCAACATCCCGAAGTTTGTGTGTCGTTCAGTACCGATCATATGCTTCGTTATCAGAACCAAAGTGTTGGCTGCAGCTATTCGATGAAATACCGTTCGGTTTTATTACATGGCAACGTTACATTCATCACTGATTACAACGAGAAAGAAGCTGCCTTGCATATCATCATGAAACATTATCAATCTGAGGGTTATCGTTTCAGCGAACCGGCAGTGAAAAATGTTTCTGTATTCAAAGTCGTGGCAACCTACACCGAAGGCAGGGTTTACGGCTATTGAGGCAGAAATAGAAATGCCGGCACGATTGACCCTTCTTTAACACAATTTGGCATTTTTCTTACCTTCAACTTTCGCAGAAAAACCCTACTTTTGCCGCAAATATTTTGTTATTTATCC
>JABFQW010000121.1 GCA_013141455.1 Bacteroidales bacterium | reverse complement strand
TTGGTATGCACTTCATAGGCAAAATCGAGCACGGTTGCTCCTCTCGACAATTGTTTGAGATCGCCATTCGGTGTAAAAATAAAAATCTTATCCGAAACAGGCTGCCCGACACCCTGACTGGTAACATCGAAATTGATCTGATCGGGATTTTCAAGAATATCCCTGACCTGGTTCAACCAATCATCGGCATCGCGTTTCCTTACACCGTCCTTATATTGCCAGTGAGCAGCCTGGCCTTTTTCGGCAACTTCGTCCATCCGTTCAGAGCGTATCTGCACCTCGACCCATTTATCATCCGCTGCTTTAACGGTCGTATGTAACGATTCATATCCCGATGCCTTGGGCGAGGTGATCCAGTCGCGCAGACGTTTTGGATTTGGCGTGTATTTATCAGTCACAATCGAATAGGCCCTCCAGCAATCTTCTTTCTCTTTTTTCGGAACGCTTTTCGTGATGATACGTATGGCAAACAAATCATAAACCTGTTCAAATTCAACATTCTGCGTCCTCATCTTCGTATATATCGACGGTATCGATTTAGTACGCCATTTGATCGTGCATTCCAGACCGTTTGCGATTAATTCACGTTGTATGGGCTGAATAAAATCCTGCATCAATACTTCCTGTTTCGATTTACTTGCAGCAATTTTATCGCTGATACTTTGATAGATATCAGGATTCTCGTGTTTCATCACCCGCTCTTCAAACTCCGCTTTTATTTTATAAAGGCCTAAGCGGTGAACTATCGGGATATAGAGGTACTTTACTTCGTGCACAAAATTGACCAGCACTTCTGGCTCATAATCGGCAGGATTTCTCAAATCATAGAGCCGATGGGCAATCTTGAGCAGGATGACCCGTATGTCATCGATGAGGCTCAGAAACAGCTTCCTGAAGTTTTCAGACTGAAAGGAAATCCGTTCGGTTCTCAGCTCCGAAACTTTATTAAATCCCATGATAATATTCATCACACTTTCGCCAAACCCGGCCTTTATATCAAGTGGAAGAATATCAGTTTTCATGTTTAAACCATGCAGCAAAGCCGAAATGACGGTTGAGGTACGCAAACCAATCTCCTTTGATGAAATTTCCGCAATCTCGATAAGGTGCAATATATACGGTTTCCCCGAATGCATCCTTTTCCCGTCGTATAACTTAGCCGCCCATTCATAGGCCAAATCAACCTTTTCAATCTCCTGCTTCGTAGCGCTATCCTGCATACCAAGTTTCAATCTCTGGAATGCTTCCTCTATATGATGTTGTTCGTCGGGTTTATACATGGCAGTTTTGTTTTAGCAATACTATCCGGTATTATTCAAATACCAGGTTGCAATGAGTGAATGACTGCGTAATTTTTTTTAATTTGTCAATGCACTATAAATCTGAATAACAAACAATTGCAACCCTTAATCTCTATTACTTTTTTGGCCCTTTCTCAGTAGGCGTTGCCGGTGTTTTGTGATCGACATCGGCAATCGATTCTCTCATTTTAGTATCGGCCTGTATGTTCTGAAACTTATAATAATCCATCACGCCTAAGTTACCGCTTTTGAGCGCTTCGGCGATTGCAATCGGGATCAAGGCTTCGGCCTGAATAACATTGGCACGGGCTTCGACCTGTTTGGCGCGCATTTCCTGTTCAAGGGCAACGGCCATGGCACGGCGTTCCTCAGCTTTCGCCTGAGCAATATTTTTATCGGCATTGGCCTGATCCATCTGCAATACGGCACCGATATTCTTCCCAATATCAATATCAGCGATATCGATCGAGAGAATCTCGAAAGCAGTACCTGAATCAAGACCTTTTTTGAGTACCACTTTCGAAATTGAATCGGGGTTTTCGAGTACTGACTTGTGCGAATCAGCAGATCCAATCGATGATACGATACCTTCACCAACCCTTGCCAATACCGTTTCTTCGCCGGCGCCTCCCACCAATTGCTTTATATTCGCCCTCACAGTAACCCTGGCAACTGCGATGAGCTGAATACCATCCTTGGCAACGGCAGCAACACGTTTGGTATCAATCACTTTAGGGTTAACCGACATCTGAACGGCCTGAAAAACATCACGGCCAGCCAGGTCGATAGCTGTCGCTGTTTTAAAATTTAATTCAATATTGGCTTTGTCCGCCGAAATAAGTGCATTGATCACCTGCTGAACGCGTCCACCGGCAAGATAATGCGCTTCGAGTTGATCACGCTCAAGTATTATACCGGCTTTTGTTGCAGCAATCATGCTGTTCACGATGATGGATGGCGGTACTTTACGCCACCGCATGAGTATCAATTGCAGCAGCGAAACTTTTACCCCCGAAACAAGTGCAGTAAACCACAATCCAACCGGAATGAAATAAAACATGAACCAGATTAAGAAGATGGCTCCGAAACCAATCCCAATGATAACATACATTTCAGGCATAGCTTTACGATTTTAGTTTAATGAATATTTTACTTTTTTCAATTTTAATCACTTCAATTTCAGTCTCTTCATCTATAAATTCAGAATAAGAGGTTACCTCATAAAACCGGTCGTTGATGAGGGCTTTGCCCATGGGTGCGCATCTTGAGATGGTCTTACCAATATCACCTACATTCAGTTCATTATCCTCAATGGTGTTAACCCGGCCTTCAATATTGGTTTTCAACATCGCCCTGTCCCAGGTTTTAGACCGTAATGCCAATATCAATGTGCCGATATTAACCACTAAGGTACCCGCCAACACAAGGTGACCGGCGGTTGTTCCTTCACGGCTGTATGTCAGAAAAACACCAATCGCCATCATGGCAAACCCAAGTACACCGGCAAGGCCACCTCCGGGTATTACCAATATCTCGAGCAACACCACAATCAAACCAATACCAATAAGAATGAAGATGACTGTCCACATACTATTAATCTATTTCAACTGTTAAATTCCTGTTACTCAACGTCCTGAAGTAAGGTAGTAGTTCTTTTTTACTACCCGATTTCACGGCGCATTTTCCTTTGAAATGGACAATAAATGCACATGTTTCGGCCTGTTCAGGTGTATGATGACAAACTTCGACCAATGTTTCGATTACAAAATCGAAAGTATTTACATCATCATTTAAAAGCACCAATTGTTTTAGGTCTGTTGTTGTTCCATCTGCAGAGGTTGACGCAATTTCCTTCTCCTTTACCATGATCAATCCAAATATTATTGAGTAAAAGTAATTAAATAATTCACCTTTATATTCCTTTTATCTGTTAAACTTTTGAAATAGTTGTGAGAAAGCCGGGTAGCAAATACTTAAAAAAAATACAGATAATCCCGTTTATACCACTTTCTGTTGGATAACCATGAATGAAAGAACCCGATAATTCCTATTTTTGACGCATGAAAAAAGAAAAATACGAATCCTATATTCTCAAGCTAACTCACCGGCTAACAGAGCCATTGCCAGGCAAAACCGGTCATGCCAGGATGGAACCCGTGACCCGGAAACAGTTCCTTCAAAATTATAAACATGCAAGCGAACCACGAAAGAGCGCTGTTATGATCTTGCTCTTCAACCAGATTGACGGATTGCATACTTTCTTTATTGAACGTAATGTTTACGACGGCGTGCATAGTGGTCAGATATCTTTCCCGGGTGGCAGTTTCGAAAAATCGGATACCGATTTGTTTCACACCGCTTTACGCGAGACTGAGGAAGAGATTGGGATAAAAGCAACGGATATTAAAATCATCGGAAAGTTAAGCGATATATATATTCCACCAAGCAATTTCGATGTGTTCCCGGTGGTTGGTTACCTTGGCAAGGAACCTATATTAAATATTGATTCATCAGAGGTTCAGCAGGTATTCAGTGTTTCGATCAGGGAATTGCTCAACGGAGCCAATATCGGAACAGGTAAAATAATTTCACGTGAAGGAAATGAGGTTGAGGTGCCATGCTATTGGATTCATAACCACATGGTTTGGGGAGCCACTTCGATGATACTCAGCGAGTTCATCGAAGTGATCAAGGATATTCCCCTACCCTGATTTATTCTATCACGATCGAATGTGTGATATTGGAGCCATGTTTCAACAGCGCATTTACACCGCAATAGCGTTCTAATGATAAGCTCACCGCTTTCTCAAGTTTTTCCATTTCTAAGCCCTGACCTCTGAAAATATAGGTAAGGTGAATCTTATGGTAATATTTCGGATGCTCTTCCGTAAGGTCACCATCAACAGAAATATTGAAATAATCGGGTTCGACACGCATTTTTTTTAAAATGGAAATAACATCCATTGCTGTGCATCCTCCGAGTGAGGCCAACGTCAAAGGCTTTGGACGTGGTCCTCTATTTTCACCGCCAACCTTATCATCAGCGTCCATCATCAGTTTAAAACCGTTTACCTCAGCCTCGAACGACATATTCCCAGCCCAGGTTACATCTACTTTGTTATTCATAATCAATTGTTTTTAAGTCGGAAGACCAAAGTCGGAAGACCGAAGACCGAAGTTAGAAGTCCGAAGTTTAGCGTACAAATATACCTAATTGTTATCGCTCAATTTTTAACAATTACTGATTTCATAATTAGTGCTTGTCCACCTACTAAGTGTCTGAACTAAAAAGCCCGCTGTCAAGGCATGCGCAGAGCCAAAAAGCGGAGTTTACTTATGGTAAATGAGCATTTTTGGCTCAAGCATAACGATGAGAGCGGACTTTATAGCTCAGACACTTCTAATTGAATCCGATATAGCCCGGAATAATCCCAACCTGCGCCGAATCAATCAGGATTCCTTCGGGTGAATAACGGAAAATATTTCCATTCTGAACATAATTGCCGGCATCGGTTACGACAAGCTGCGAATTATTCGGATCAACACCTAATGTAAAAAAGTTATGACTACCCTTTTGAATAAAAGCCTGATCGGGTAGTTGGGTGTCGTTAATTCCCAGACGGTAAACACTCTGCTGATCAATGTAATAAAGTGTGTCACCGGTTCCATTAATGGTAAGATGCTCGGGATAAAGTTCGGCGCTTTCAAAATATAAAGTTTTTATAATCTCCAGATTATCGGGGTTTATACAATGAATCGCGGGTATTTCTTCATTCAAAAAACCTCCACTGCACAACACCCAGAGTTTGTTGTTTTTATCAACAACCATACTGTTGGGTTCCTTCACAACCTGAATGCTGTCGATGAGTTTATCCATCGCAGCATCAATTACCTGAACGGTATTATTCGGACTTGTCTGGTTATAAGCTGACCAGTTGGTTGCAAAAACTTTAGTCCCGATAAGAGCCAGATTCTCAGTGGTTTTACCCGTTTGAATCGTACCAAGTTTTTCGCGGGTTTTCGGATTAACAACGGTGATTCCATGATCAAGAAAATCAGAAATATATGCTTTTTGATTGTCGATTGGCAGGTAATACCGGGGTGATGACAGGCCAACAATCTTATTGACATACAAGCCGGTTCGTGAGTCAATAATGTAGATCATTCCACTATTGTTAACCACAATATACGCATAATCGCCAACAAAGGTCATGCTTTGGGCAACATCGCCAAGAGGTGCATTGTTCATTTTGTAAAAAATATTGTTGGTCATTTTGGCTGTGTCGTAATTAAAAAAGGAAAGACTCGCGTTGCCGGCTGTGAAGCCACCCTGATTTACTACATAAAAACCTTTACCCAGACCCTTTGGGAATACAGGATCGTTTTTATCGATACTACAGGATTGAATTACAAATAATGTAAAAATAAAATAAAAGAGCTTTTTCATGATAAGTTTGTAAAGTTTAAGATTTGATGTAATTGATTAATTTATAATTGATAACGTAATGAAACTTCGGCATTCCGGCCTGGCATAGCGCGCCACAACACAGCCTGATAGCTTTTGTTTAACACATTATTCAGTTTTAGTTCAACATCGAAATGCCTGATTTTTTTCCCGATTCCACAATGATGCAACACGTAGGCAGGCAATACGCCGGTAAACATATCTTCACCATCGGGCGATGTCGTCCTTCTGCCTGTGAATTCAATAGTGTAAGTAAGCGTGAATCCCCGGTAAGCCGAACTCACAAACAAATTGGCATGGTGCCTTGGAATATAAATCAATTGTTTGCCCGAACTGTTTTCTATTTTAGCAACCTGACTTTCATCGGTGGTAACAGTAAAAATATAATTCGTTGCCATACTGATCGTTGCATCCGCTATTTTGCCATCTGTTTTTAAATGAAACTCCATTCCGCGGGCAAAAACCCTTGCAATATTCAGGGGCTCCCAAAACCGGTAAGCTGTAGGCCGCCATTGAATCCAGTCGTTGATGACTGAAAAAAATAAGTTTACATCTACCTCTGAGCTGAATTTATCAGAACGAGGTAACCATTGGATTGCAAGATCAGTTGTAAGTCCTTTTTCGGGCAGCAAATTGATATTCCCACCCGGATACCAATACAAATCATTCATGCCTGGCAGACGGTAGTTTTTATTTATTCCGGCGCTCAGATTCAGATTTTGTTTCGTTGGTAATTTATAACAAACTGTGAATGTTGGATTTAACCCGATGTTTTTGTTATCAGCCATATCCTGGTTTACACTGAATTCGGAGCTGATATTCGGATTGATATCCCATTTGGCGCCTATTGCAAACGATGATTCTTTCCTGATTTTTGTAACAGCATAATTGTTCGTTACCACCTTGTCGTGATTCCATTGTACGCGTCCGAAAACTACCAGATTGGGCAATAATGATTCAGTAACTTTAATCTGGCCAAACAACGATTCCAGTTTATTTTTCGAGTCAATCAATGTTACAGTTTCAGCTGGCACACCCGAACTGGTTGTACGTAGATAATAATGCTGATTTTCGATGAAACAGGCCGATTTCGCCTCTAACTTCACTTTACTCCATGCTTTGAGGTAGGTAATAACCTGACGATGAAACTGATCATCCTGAAATTCTTCGGGATTGCCACCACGTTCGAGATTGGTCATTATCGTGGGCAGGTTTCTGCTGTTCCACTGGTTCCAGCTGATCAGGCTTATTTTACCAATATCACCTGAAAAATGAAATTCCTGCACCAGACCATAATCAAGATAACCGGCATTTTGTTGTTTCATTCTTTCTTCCGGCAGCGTCGCTGTGTTTTCGTATTCAAAATCGTTCCGACTCATTTTTCGAAAGAAACGGGTTCTGAACTGGTAATTTTTTTTACTAAAATCAACAGTTGCATAGGTACCAAACGTACCAAAACTGCCTGCTGTCTGACAAACATTCAGTTTGAAACCCTGATGAAGCTGCATCGTATTTTCC
>JABFQW010000064.1 GCA_013141455.1 Bacteroidales bacterium | reverse complement strand
CAACGGTGACCATGGAGGAAATACGACAGACGGCCATGTTGGCTGCCCAAAAAGCGCAGGCCGTACTCGAAAATTCGCATCGTGCCAGTGAAGCAGCCGAAAACGGCAAGGAAGCAGTTCAACAGACTATTGATGGTATGAACAGGATTAACGGTCAGATGAAAATTATATCAGATAGCGTGATCAAACTTTCGGAACAGAACAGGTCGGTGGGTGAAATTACTGCCTCGGTGAACGATATTGCCGATCAATCGAACTTATTGGCAGTAAATGCCGCCATTGAAGCAGCAAAAGCCGGGGAGCATGGCCGTGGGTTTACCGTTGTCGCCCAGGAGATACGCAGTCTTGCCGAACAATCGAAAAAAGCTACGGCACAGGTGAAAGAAATCCTGAACGAAATTCAGAAAGGAATGAATACCGCCGTTGCTGCAACGGAACAGGGAATCATTGCCGTTGAAAACGGCAATAACTTAGCCCGTCAGAGTGGTGAGATGATTGAGATACTTTCTGAGACCGTGAATGATGCCGCACAATCGGTGATTCAGATTTCGACTTCAAATCAGCAACAAATGTCCGGTATGGATCAGATTGTTCCGGCAATGGAAAATATCAAACAGGCAAGCGAACAGAATGTGACCGGTGTACGCCAGACTCAATCCGCAGCCCACAATTTAAACGATCTGGGCCAGAAATTGAAGGCAGTGATTGATAAATTCAAATTGTAACGTATTGTGGAAACAAACCAGGATGCATTTTTTCGTGAATTGCTTGGCGACTTCAGGATAGAAGCTGCTGAACATCAGCTATCTATTACCGATGGGCTGCTTAAGCTTGAGAAATCGCCACCACCGGATGAGTATAAAAAAATTATCGAGACCACTTTCAGAGAGTACCATAGCCTGAAAGGCGCTGCCCGGGCTGTTAACCAAACTGATATCGAACGGATTTGCCAATCTGTGGAAAGCGTATTTCAAAAACTTAAAAATGAGACAATTATACTCAGTCCGCCCCTACTCGATCTGATTTATAAATGCAATGATTTTCTGAACACGATGGTTTCGGAAATCGATACCACAGTTAAATCGATAAAGCCCGGCATTTATATGCCCCTGTTGAAATCGATGGATAACCTGATCATGGTTCCCGCCCAAACCACACAACCACCTGAAAATAAGATCATAACTTTTGTTCAGGAAAACAATCCTGAAAAAGAGACGGCCAAAATAATTCCGGAAACCGAAAAGCAATCGTCTGAACCACCCATAAACGAACGAAATACTTCGAAAGATACGGTGCGCATTGCTACCCGTAAATTAGAAAATCTGTTGTTGCAGGCCGAAGAATTTATCGGTGTAAAAGCAACGCTTGGTTATCATATAAAGGAACTTCAAAAAACGAATTATCCCGATTTACTGATACTTCAGCGCGATATGGGCCATTTCCACCACAATCTGTCGCGTATGGTCGATGACCTGTTGTTCGATATCAAATCAACCTTATTGTTCCCATTTACTTCACTTTTGGAAATCGTTCCGAAAATAATTCGCGACCTCGGTAAAGAATTTGATAAAAAGATAGAGTTATCGGTTTCAGGCGCCGAAACAGAAATAGACAGACGTATCCTGGAAGCCATGAAAGATCCATTGATCCATCTGATACGCAACTGTATCGATCATGGTATCGAAACAACGGAAATCAGGAAATCGAAAAACAAACCCTCAACCGGGAAAATTTCGATCCATATTTCGCAGGAAGCCGGGAGAACAGTCGAATTTACGCTGAGTGATGATGGTGAAGGTATCAACCGGAAGAAACTGATCGAAAACATTATTAAAAACGGACTGGCAACCGCAGAATCGATCGACCGCATGGGCGATCATGAACTCCTTTCCTATATATTCAGATCTGGCATTTCAACGAGTCAGTTCATCACCGACTTAAGTGGTCGGGGACTCGGTATGGCCATTGTTGCCGAAAAGGTTAACGGACTTGGCGGAAGTATTGTTGTTGATTCAATTCCCGATCAGGGAACCAGATTTACAATCACCCTGCCATTAACACTCTCAACCTTTCGGGGTGTACTCGTGAAAAGCTCCGAACAACAGTTTATCATCCCGACAACGGCTGTTGAGAGAGCCATCAGGATAAGCTATAACGAAATAAAATTCGTTGAATCGAAACCATTTTTCAGCCAAAACGGCGAAAGTATTGCCTTAGTTAATCTGGGTGATGTGCTCGGTGTTCAGAATCGTAAGAAAAACATAATCAGACTGATGCAATTGTCGGTATTGATTTTATCAACAGCCCAAAACAAAATCGGATTTATCGTTGATGAAGTTCAGGGTGAACAGGAAGGCATAGTTAAAGATTTTGGCCCGCAATTGGTGCATATTAAAAATATGGCCGGTGCAACAGTATTGGGCAACGGGCAGGTGATCCCAATACTCAGTATTCCGGAACTTATGGAATCGGCATTGCAAACCAAATCAACGATTCAGGAGTTGAATCAGGAAGAAGAGCAAACTGTTGAAACGATTCAAAATATTCTTGTTGCCGAAGACTCTATCACCTCCCGAACGCTTCTAAGGAATATTCTCGAAACGGCAGGCTTCATGGTTAAAACAGCCGTTGATGGCATGGAGGCATTTCAAAGTATTCAATCTGATACGTTCGACTTAGTCGTTTCAGATATTGAGATGCCGAATATGAATGGTTTTGAGTTGACCTCAAAAATAAAGAACGATGCCCGGTTTACACATATTCCGGTGGTACTGGTAACAGCACTCAGCTCCGATTTCGACAAACAACGCGGGATGGACGCGGGCGCCAACGCCTATATTGTAAAAAGTAACTTCGAACAAAGCAATCTTGTTGAAACAATAAAAAGGCTTATTTAGCAAAGATTATTAACAGTAGAAATAAAAGTAAAGCCATGTTATTACGCACTTCGCGTGTTTACCGACGAAAGATTACCATAAACCTGTTTATGATTTCATTAAACTAATCCTGTATGCCTCAGAATAAAATAAAGGTTTTGTTGGTGGAAGATAGTATTACGGTACTTGGATTGCTTAAACATATACTTAACGAAGATAGTCATTTTCAGGTTATTGGATGCGTCGGCAACGGTAAAATGGCGATTGAATTTGTTGATAGAAACAAACCAGACGTCATTAGCATGGATATAAATATGCCGGTCATGGACGGATTGGAAGCAACACGACAAATCATGTATTACAATCCTGTGCCAATCGTAATCGTAAGCAGTCAATACGAACCATCCAATGTCTCACTTTCGTTTAACATTTTGAAAGCCGGGGCATTAACCATTCTCCCAACTCCTTTCGGGCCGGGTAATCCGCAATATCTGCAAATGGCAAGAGATTACAGAAACACGCTTAAAATGATGTCGGGAATAAAAGTTACTGCCCAACGGAAGAAACCTGTCAGTCCCGTTCCTGAAGTAAAGCCGGTCAATAACCAATCACCTCAAATCATTATTGCCGGAACAAAACCTGAAATAATCGCGATTGGTGCTTCGGCTGGCGGACCAATGGCAATACAGACAATATTAAATAAGATTCCTTCAAATATTCCTGTTCCGATTATGATTGTGCAGCATATTGATTCTAATTTTGCTGACGGATATTGCGAATGGTTAATGTCAACTTCTTTAATTCCGGTCAAAATTGCCCGGGACGGTGAGAAATTAAAACCCGGGAATGCATATTTACCTCCCGGCGATACACACCTTGGTTTCCACGATAAAGGGATAGCCAAGGTAACAAAGGATCTGCCCGAAAGAAATCTCAGGCCGGCTGTTAGTTATTTATTCAACAGTCTGGCAAAAACGTATGGAAAACAGGCAGTTGCTATTCTGCTTTCAGGTATGGGACAGGATGGCGCCAATGAATTAAAAATGCTGCGTACGTTAGGGTCATTGACTATTGCGCAGGATGAAGCAAGTTCACTTGTGCATGGTATGCCCGGCGAAGCGATCAGAATTGGTGGGGCAAGCCTTATTCTATCCCCTGAAAATATTGTGAATGAATTAATTAAAATATATAACTTATAACGTGATGAAAAATCTAACTACATCATTTACCATTTCTCTCGGCGAAAGCCATATCCTGGCAGTAGAGGATTCATTGGTACAGGCAAAAAAACTTCAACACTTTTTTGATCAGCATGGCATTAATTCGAAGTTATTCAATAATGCCAATGATGCCTATACCAGTGTTTTAGAGAAACCTCCGATACTTATTATCAGCGATATCGTTATGCCAGGCATGGATGGATACGAATTCTGTGCAAAGATAAAAAGCGACCCTGCCTTATGCGATATCCCTGTTATCCTGCTCACCTCGCTGAGCGACCCCTTGGACATCGTGAAAGGCTTGCAGGCAGGAGCTGATAACTTTATCACCAAACCGTATAATGACCAGTATCTTCTTTCAAGAATTCATTTTCTGCTGGCAAACCGTGATATGAGAAAATCAGGTGCCGGTGATATTTCAATTGAAATAGTATTCCAGGGTATTCAGTATCAAATTAATTCGGACAAACGACAAATTTTGAACCTGTTGCTTTCGGTTTACGAAGCTGCCATCCACCGTAACAATGAATTGATTGAAACCAAGCAACAACTTGAGACTATGAATACCGACTTGCACGCCGCCAATGATGAACTTGATGCATTTGCCCGGACAGTGTCGCACGATTTACGATCGCCCCTGGGAGGCATAATTGGTTTTTCGCAAATGCTAAAGGAAGATTATGAAGCCATTTTAGATGAAGACGCGAATTCGCATCTTGATTGGATTTTAAAGTCGGCAAACACAATGAATACCCTGATTACCGATCTGTTGAATTATTCCCGTTCAGGAAGGGCCAATATCGTTCCGGTTTCGCTGAATCTTTCCCATTTGGCAAACGAAATTGTGAACGATCTTAAAACACGGTATGGCAATCCAAATATCAAGGTAACCGTACAGGAAGAACTTGAAACTGTGGCAGATAAGGCCTTGATCCGAATCGTGCTCGACAACCTGATCGGTAATGCGTTCAAATACAGTTCGAAAAAAGATTATCCAGAAATATCAATTGGCAGGAAAGAAGTATATGGAAGAAGCATGTTTTTTGTAAAAGACAATGGTGCCGGTTTCGATATGGCAAAGTCGGAAAAACTGTTCAGTCCGTTCGAAAGATTACATCTCGATGAAGAATTTCATGGCAATGGTGTTGGATTAAGCACGGTTAAGAGAATCCTTGAAAGACATGGTGGAGATATCTGGGCCGAATCGGAACCCGATAAGGGTGCAACCTTCTATTTCGCGATTGGAAGTGCAGGCTGATTTATCAGTCCAGATGCTCCATGATAAACACGGAACGAATTAATCTTGCCGCTGTTAACTTATGATTGCAGAATCGTTCTATCTTTGCCGACAAATTGTTAAACCTATGTTTGTTGCGCAACAATTCTTTTCCAGCTCAAAATCAAATAGATATATGGTCTTAAAGACGGTTTTTCAACCGTCTTTTTTATTTTTTTACCCCTAACTATGAATAAAATTATTTACCGAAAGGCCAGACTTATTCTCGAAGATGGTATCACCTTCGAAGGAAAATCGTTTGGTCATGAATCATCCACGGCCGGCGAAATCGTATTTAACACCGCCATGACAGGATATCCCGAAAGTTTGACCGACCCCTCCTACCGCGGCCAGATTATCGTACTCACCTATCCATCCATCGGCAATTATGGTGTTCCGGCCAATACCATCCAACATGATCTGTCCGAATTTTTCGAGTCGGATCAGATTCACGCCAAAGGACTCATCATATCCGACTATTCCGAAAGTTATAACCACTGGAATGCAAGTAAAAGTTTGGGCGAATGGCTAAAGGAAGAAAAAATACCCGCCCTTTTTGGCATCGATACCCGCCAGTTAACCAAGCACATACGCGAACATGGCTGTATGTTAGCCAAAATCGTTTTTGATGAGGATTTGCCTTTCGATGACCCTGGTTTACGTAATTTAGTTAGTGAAGTAAGTACCAATGAAAAAATCGTTTACGGAAACGGTAAATTCAAAATAATGCTCGTCGATTGCGGCGTAAAAAACAATATCATCCGTTATCTGTTGCAAAGTGATACAACTGTTATCAGGGTTCCCTGGGACTATCGTTTTCAGGATGAAAAATTTGATGGATTGTTTATCTCCAACGGCCCGGGTGATCCGGTTCAGTGCAGTGAAACTATTTCAAATTTAAAGGATGCTTTACAAGCTGATTATCCGATATTTGGAATCTGTCTTGGTCATCAGTTACTGGCGCTGGCATCGGGTGCAAGCACCTATAAACTGAAATTTGGTCATCGGAGTCACAACCAGCCGGTTATTCAGGTTGGAACACCACATGCCTACCTTACATCGCAAAATCATGGTTATGCTGTTGACAACGAAAGTATTCCAGATGATTGGAATGCATACTTCACAAACCTGAACGACAACAGTAATGAGGGATTAAAACACAGCACAAAACCCTGGTTTACAACACAATTTCATCCGGAGGCATCAAGTGGGCCTACCGATACTTCATTTCTATTTGGTGAATTTATTGGGGCATTAGAGGGGTATAAGGGGAAAAAGGTATTGGGGGAATAAGGGTATATGGGTATATGGGAATAAGGTTATATGGGTATATGGGTAAATAATTCATGAACATAGTTGTAAAATAGGATTTTTATGGAAAATGAAAATATTTTTGAAGAAGCTGCTGGTGGCTATAATGAGCAGAAGGATTTTACAAGTCTGATTTGCTGGAAGAATGCAAGAAATTTAAAATTGTTTTTCTATCAAAAAATTATCCCCAAAATTCCTGAACATGAGAAGTTTAATCTAATTAATCAAATTAAAAGGGCTGCTGTGAGTGCAACGGCCAATATTGCCGAGGGCTATGGAAGATTTCATTATCAGGAAGGAATTCAGTTTTACCGAATTTCCAGAGGCTCAATTTATGAACTCAAAGACCATTTAATTAGTTGTAATGATTTCGGATATATCGAAATCCCACTTTTTGAAGAAGGAATAAAGCTAATTGAAACAACAAAAATCAGTTTGAATGGTTTTATCAAATATGTTGAAAAACAGAAAGTTGAGAAAAAGAAGTAAAAAATTGGAGTTGAATTTAAAGTTTTTAATGGATATAAGGGGTATAAGGTACATAAGGGAAATAAGGTACATAAGGGAAATAGGGTATATATTGTAAATAAGGTATAGGGGGAATAAGG
>JABFQW010000051.1 GCA_013141455.1 Bacteroidales bacterium | reverse complement strand
TTTTTTCCACCAGGCAGAATACTGAAAATTGGAGTAAACAGCGCTAAAAATACATTTTGCGCTAAAAAGCCAAGGTCTGTTGAAAAATAAACGCCTCCTGGTTTTAGTATTTTTTTGCAACGAAAAAAAGAACTTTTGCCGATGGCATCCATAACAACATCATACTGTTTGCCATTCTTTGTAAAATCTTCTTTGGTATAATCAATTACTTCATCCGCACCCAGCAGCTTCAAAAGTTCTATGGTACGGGTGTTGCATACGGCTGTGATTTCCGCACCATAATACCTGGCAAGTTGCACACATGCTGTACCTATCGATCCTGATGCCCCATTGATCAGAATTTTCCTTTCATTAGTAAAATCTATTTTCCGGATGTACGTAATCGCGAGATTCAGTCCATCGCATACGGCAGCAGCCTCATTGTATGATGTATTAGCTGGCATTATGGCGATAGAAGCTGTTTCGGGCAGACAAATGTATTCGGCATGTGCTCCAAAATTTGAAGTGCTTAAACCAAAAACACGGTCATCCGGTTTAAAGGTTTTTACATCTTTACCAATAGCTTCAATCTTGCCAGCCAGCTCACTCCCTAAAATTGTTTTTTTAGGCTTAATGAGGCCGTTCACCAGGCGGATAATAACAGGATATTCAGGTTTACGAAATCCGCAATCTGTCCGGTTTACCGTGGTTGCATGTATTTTAATCAGTACTTCATTGTCTTTTGGAGCAGGTTTTGGCACTTCTTTGAGTTGAAGAACTTCCGGCGATCCGTATTTTGTGTTTACAATTGCTTTCATCTGGTTCATTATTTATTTACCGGAAATTCCATTTTCTTACTGGTAACCACTTTTGTTTAAAATCGGAAGGCTATGGCTGCATATTCATGTTGCCGTAAACTATGAACATTTGCGACCAGTATGCCATCCTTGTTATTCCTTATTTATTCAGTTTGTTTAGGGCCGTCTTTGCCTGTTCGAAATTTTGGTTCACTCCGAGCGCTTTATTATAATACACCTTTGCCGATTCAAGCTCTCCCTTATTTTGATACAGCTTGCCTAAATAATAGAAGTAAAGTTCGGAGTCGGGATATAAGCCGATAAGATAATTCATGATTTCAATCGCCTGATCGGTGTTGTTTTCATCGCCAAGATCGAAAGCCATATCGAATAGAATACCCGGTTTTGGATTGACCACGAAACCATATTCCTTCGACAAGCCTTCAAAATGTGCTTTGATCCCGGGAACACGTAACTTCTTCCTTTCTGAAGTCATTGTACAACCCGAAAAGAAAAACAGCAAGGCATTGTTCAGGGTCGAATAGGGAACGTGACCTGTATTTTCGATTAAGTCAATCTTCCATTGAAGGCCTGCTGGCGCTTGTTTCAGTGCTTCAATATAATTATTCATGTGATTGAGCACCTGAACATAATCCAGGTCCCCGTATGAGATGTACAGTTTTTTATCAATCCCGGGATTATCTTTCAAAAAGGACTTTGTTTTATTTAAAAAGAAATCGGGGCACCAGCCAAACATCGGACTTGCGACTACATAGGCATTAAACAGGTCAGGGTAAAGCAAGAAGTTATACATCACGTAAAGACCGCTATTTGACTGCCCGGCAAGTATCTGGTAGCCGTTGGTCCGGTAGTTCTTCCTGATCTCAGGGAGCAGTTCGTCTTTCAAAAAAACAGAGAATGTAGTTGCGCCCTTCACAAAACCGCTGTCGTTGGGACATGCCCAATAATTTTCTGCTTCACCCGTGTTGGATATCCCGATAAGTATCATGTCAGGGATACGTTCGCCTGCAAGATTATCCAGGGTGGCCGCATCATTGGCAAATTGCGTAATATTCTGCCCGTTCATCATAAAAACTACCGGGTACATTTTATCCGATTTCTCATATCCTTCGGGCAAATGTACCAGGTAGGAGACTTTACCACCAAAAATCTTTGATTCGAACTTCTTGTATTTTCCAATTATTACATCGTCCTGGGCACTTAAACATAGATGCAACAGGCACATGATCCAAATCAGATTTAGTTTTTTCATATTTTTTTCAATTCTGAAATTAGTTTACAAGAAGTGGAGGCATACATGCCAATTACAGCATTATTGAATGATGAGTTTTTTATTAAGTACCTCTTTATCAATATAAAGACATAAAAAATATATTCCTTTCGGATTACCAGTTAAATCGATTATTTCATCGTTTACAACTGTACGTTTAAATATTACCTTCCCCTCAGAATTACTTATTTCTGCAATTCCCGTTTTACAAATTGAAGATGCAAATGTTAGCGTAAACTGACCATTACCCGGATTCGGGAATATATTTAACCTCTGGTTATCAGGTATAATTTTCACTGAGGTTACCACGCCGCTTATTGCTTTCAGGCTATCAATGATATTATCTATTTTCACCCAGTATATATCAACAATATTGTCAAACGTCATGTATTTTCCGTCCGGAGTGACATCTCCTGAACCTTCATACCCGGAAGTATTTATTGTATTGCCAAAATTTTGCGGTGTAGTCCACGATTTATCAAAATTTCTGAATGAAACATATAGGTCGGAGCTTCCGAAACCACCAGACATCGATGAAGTGAATATCATATAACTTTCATCCGGCGCTACATAATGATCGGGCCATATACCACTGTTTACATTATTGGGTAGCTTAACTCTGGGCAGAAAACTTCCGTCGCTATACTGAGCACGATACGTTTTCCCCGCACTGTTTGCAAAATAGATTGAACCGTCATTCACAATGTTTGGGTGAAACTCATCGCCTGTAGTATTCAAAGTACTGCCTACAGATATCGGAGCACTCCAGGAGTCACCATCATTTTCGCTGTAATAAATATCAGCATTCGTCATAGAATTAGGCTGATATGCATAATAATATATCCTGTTGCCATCCATCGAAAAGAAAGGCTCATCTACGGAATGACCTATCGAAAATGAGGCCGTATCAGGATTTGACCAGGCGCTGTCCTGATACTTGATATATATGGTACTGCGTAATGGCCAGTCTCCGATTGCAAAGAAAATGTCGTGACCCGATGGGGAGAAGGTAATGGCCCGTTCGTTTCTTCCGGGTAACGATACAATCCCAGGGGCAAAAACTTCGGGAGTATTGCCTGGCGGTGTTAGTCCTAAGTATAAATCAGGAATCTGTGAATAACTCATTTGCACAAAAGATGCAATGATCAATGGAAGTAATGCTAATTTTTTCATGACTTTTCTTTTTAATGATTTATTAAAATAAAGCACGAAATAACATCAAAGAATCAGTTTATTAGTCCCGTATCATGATTCAGGATTGAATTTTTATGAGAAGAATTTCAAATGGCATTAATTAGCGTTAATCATGTGTTGATGAATGTATTGATTTCGATATTCCTGCGGAGTAATGCCGGTGTGTTTTTTAAATTCGGCATAAAAAGCCGATTTTGAGTTGAATCCTGATTCATATACTATTTCAAGAATTGTTTTTTTATTCTCAGTATAGGAAAGCTGTTTCAAACTTTCCTTTATCCGGTATTCATTAATATATCCGTTGAAATTGTTTTTGTATGATTCATTAATGATTTGCGAAAGAACCCGGACATTTATCGAAGTATCTTTTGCAACAGTTTCCAGGGTGATATCTGGATTTAAGTATGGTTTCTCAGAATTCATATAATCAAAAAGCAACAGCTTGTATCTGCCTTTAACATCTTCGTTAACCGTAATTTTTTTATATTTCTCAGGCAAATAATAAACAGCAGGATAGAGCATTAAAATAAACATTACCAAAACAAGGAAAATAAATACCGCTAAGGTGTAAATACTACGACTGTAAGCGCACCAATCCGTTTTTTGGGTAATCATCCAAACGGCAGAAATATTAAGGTTGAGTATCCATACAATTATAAAACCCAGGAGAATATATTGAACCCATGAAAGGTGTGAACTCCTTTTTAAATTATTGAACCATTCGGTTATTGAAAATTTGAATAATCCCAGCGTATTCAGGGAGAGCAAAACATAAAATAAAATAACAACCAGAATACATATTGTAGTGTACAGATCAAGTGGCGATAACCAGATGATAAAATTATCGGAACCTGAATAATGAATTATAAGATACACAAGCATTCCAACAAAAGGAATTGCATGATATAATTGGGAAGCACGAAATTCGATGCTTTTTGAAAAAGCCAGAACATAAAAATAGATTAGAGGGCCTGTGAGGAAAGCTGTTTGCCGGAGCATAAAAAGCGGTTTATGAAACCCCATGAAATAAGTGAAAACCGGATCGCTGACCGAAAAGGAGTAAAATATCTGAACCCCAAACAGCAATAGAAGAGTAGCCATGATAAAGTTTGCCGTTTTTCTGCCTTTTTTTGTGATGAGAAAAAAAAGCATTAAGACAATCGTAATAAAAAAGCTTAGCAAGGCAATATTGTAGGGTAAATCAGGTAAAGCCATATTGAAGTGCTATTAAATGTGTGGAACTTGAATCATTCTGAACTCAAAATTATTAATAATCAGGATCGATTTACTGTTTGTTATATCTTTTTAAAAGTCAGTGTTTTTTTATGGTGAATAATCTGTAGTCGGGTGAGGAAATTAAAGTTCATTTATCCACTTTTTGATTGAATCCTTTGAGCGTATTACCGTTGATTTGCCATGTGTACCATTCTCTACCAACAGGTATTGTTTCCATTTAAATTTCCATGCCTCAAATAGTAAATCACATCCTTTTTTGTCAACGATATTATCCTTCTCCCCATAAATCAGCAGCAAGGGATAAGCAGCGGTCCTGGCATAATCGATCATCGAATTCATTAACTTTCCGGATTCCGTCATCATATACATGCTGAAATATTTTACCAGCAACGGGTCATTTATTCTTAATTCTGATTCTTCTCTATCTTCTGAGTTTTCAATTTTTGTCGGATCACCGGCCATATTGACGATGGGTTTGTGTTTCTGAAAGAGGTAGAACCATCCATATTTCATATACTCACCAAAATCCGGCGACATCCCTTTGGCCTTTTTCAAGATGTAAGGGGGATTTACGAGAATAGCTCCACCAATATTTTCCAGTTTGTGAGCGACGGCAAGTAAAATTGCCGTTGACATACTGTGACCATACAACACTATTTTGTGCTTTGCTGAATTGTAGTCCTGATCCTTTGTAATAATCTCAATATAATCATTTATAAAATCCGAAAATTTGGAAATATCGCCACGCTCTCCATCAGAGTATCCAGTGCCGCGGGGATGGATAACAACGATCCTGTTTTCATGATTGCTTAGATGGTCAATAATATCCCTTTCGGCCTGGTGGTTTATTCCTGTAATTCCGGAAATCACGAATATTGTATGCTTGTATTTTTCAATGGGTTGGTAATCATAAATGAACAATTGACAACTTTTTCTTATCAAGATAAAATGTCCTTCGTCTTCTGGTGGCACATTTGGTCTTTCAAAATTTTTTACTGATGAACAAGAAAATAATATAAATAGAAGAATAAATATGTGTGTACATGCTCTCATCTTGTTTTTATTTGCGCACATTACTGATTGTATCGGCAAGTTCATTTTTCTTCATTATTAATCTTATTTAACACTTTCTTATATTCTGTACTTTGCGAGAATACATTCTGACAGTATAATAGCCCTTTAAAAATAACAACTACTATTTTTTTTATTTTAAATCCTTTTAAGTTTTCCTGCTTTTAATAAGAAATCGTTTCAACTTTTACTTTTAAATGGCCTTGTTATGCGCTTTCATTTACTTTAATCTATATGGTTACAACAACATTACCCCTTTCGGGTCCACTTTCGATATATCGATGAGCTTCAGCCATTTGTTCCAACTGGAAACTTTTATCTATTATTGTTTTTAACTTTCCTTCCTCAAAAAGCTTAATAAGCTCTTTGAGAAAGGCTAAACGGTCAGAAACTGGTTTAAGTCCAGTAGCCGAAAACACAACTTTCTTACCATTGAACAGTGAAGTCCAAAAGGTTTGAAGAAGAATTGAAACCGTCGGGTAAACCGTCAGGTAAAACCCACTTTTGCTAAGTGAGTTTTTGAAATTTAAAGTAGAAGGTTTACCTGACACATCTAGTATAACATCATAAGTCAGACCATTTTTTGTAAAATCCTCACCTGTATTATCAAATACGTTATCAGCTCCCAGGGATATCACCATTTCCAAATTGGATGAACTGCACACTCCGGTAACTTCTGCCCCAAACACTTTGGCTATTTGAACTGCAGCCAAACCTATACTCCCGGCAGCTCCATAGATGAGAACTTTTTGTCCGCTCTGAATATTTGCGATTGCTATTAAAAGATTCCATGCTGCCATTGCCCCACAGACAGGGGCTGCTTCCTCGTTGGTCATATTTGGTGGCTTTATTGATAATAAACCAGCTTCATGCATACAAATATACTCGGCATAACAACCAAAATCTGCACCCGTAACACCGAAAACACTATCACCTTTTTTAAATAGCCTTACATCTTTGCCTATTTCTTCAATCTCTCCACAAAATTCAGTACCTAATATTGGTTTCCTGGGTTTTGTTAAACCAACAAAAAAACGTCCAAAATATGGTTTACCCTTTCGTTGCATAATATCCTCTATTCCTACAAAAACAGTACAAACTCTTATAAGTAGTTCATTGTTCTTAGGAATAGGTTTATTCTCTTCCTTGTGTTGAAGAACTTCTGGAAGTCCATATTTTGGACAAACAATTGCTTTCATATTTTATTTACTTTTTGCTTTTATTCTTTTTCAAAAATGGAATCCATTACTTTCGAATCAAAACCCTTAGCAATAAACCAGATAGCCAAAACTATTTCAAGCAAAGCCGTGGGAAGTGTCAGGAAAATGTACTCTGGGGTTATAATGCCGATGATTTGGAACATTACCAGTAAGCTTCCTAATATGCTACCCATTACAGTTGCGATAAGCCCCCAACCCGACAGCCATTGTGGGACAAGTTTTGTTTTATACAATAAAGAGTAGAACATAATGTTACCTACACTCAGAACCAATGGCATTGCCACGTGGTTCATCATATCACGCCCAATTCTTCCTAACTCTCCTATAGTTTGAAAATACGAAGGATCGGGGGTCCCAGCTTTTACGAATTCCTGACTTATTGCCAACAACAACAATATACTCGTCCAGCCAAAGAAAATATACACTACAGCAATGATTCTGAAAACAAGAAAACCTAGTGCCAGATCTTTATTATGTTTTCTTAAAATCGGATATAAGATAATTGGGATGCTCGCATAAGCAACAGCTATTAAAAACTGTAGTAATGCTCTGGTTATAACCTGATTTGCATTTGCAGAAGCTTTAACAAGGTAATCTGAAGAATCTATTACCGGATCTATGCTCAGTATGCCTGCAACTATACCAATAATAAATAATACACCGACAATAATTGTTTTTTTTCTGTTTGAGTTCATATTATCAATTCGTTTTAATCTATTCATAGAATTTTTTTATAAATAAGTCAGGAAAAATATTTTCCATAACGTTTTTGTAATTCTTCTTTTTTCCAGTCATCACCTATTATCACTTTCCGGCAGTTACTTCTTCCACAGTTACAATTCATCTTATAATCACTGGTTATCGCCATGGCATAATCAAGTATTCCGGCATTTGGATTTGCCGATGATAAAACTTACCGATTTAGTAACTATCAATTACAGAATCAGTTTGAGCCTTTGCGACAATGAAAATAGAAATCAGGAATGTCGCCGGAATGATTTGTCGTTTCATATTTATTATGTTTAATGGATGAGTCTTATGCATTTTGTTAACGTTTTACTTCTTTGTTGTATTTGGGAGTTTGAAACTGCTGTCTACCACCTTTCAGTAAAGTTAGAATAAAGCTGTGAACCGATCAAATTCATCATTACCCCATATATAATACATGTATTGGAGGGTGTTCGTTTACATTTAATCTTTAATTTCAAACATGGCTTCGCTTTCTTTGGCTACACCGTTAAAAAAATCAGCCAAAACCGGCATATAGCTTTCAAGTGTTGGATAGTTGTTCCTGTTTTTCTCATAAAACCCAAGGGATTCAACCAGGCCTTTCATCCAGAAAAATCCCTTTCCAAATTCGGATATCAATTGATTTTTAGCCTCTTTCCCATCCGGATTGTGTTTCAACATATAGCGAATAACGGAAGCCCTTACCAAAGACTCATTCAGTATAGTCTGCCAGTTTGTATAATGTTGACTTCCCATACCCGCTTTTACAAGGTCAAAGAGTTTTGTACCTGAACTCTCAAAATCCCTTTCATATTTTTTAGTCAGGTGGTTTACATAGGAATGGTTAAATTCGTGAATAAGCGTTGGCAAGCAATTATCAACTGAATAGAAGGGTTTATTGGTACTATCTATAAACCAGGTTCCCATAATTGCATACGTATCTTCTTTGCTATCGGGATATTTTACTTTCGGACCAAAATTACCTCCACCAAGTCCCAGGCCAATAATGGTATTCAGGCTGCCTTCAGGTTGCACTCCGTAATACTGCCTGTACCAGTTTACATCCAGTGCGTTATATACCGGCATGAATCTTTCCTGTGCAATTTTATACAACCCTTCCTGTTTTTTGAAAAACTCTTCGCATCTGGCTTGGGAATAAAATTGTTTCAGCAATCCGGCGAATTTATTGGCATTGTCCTGCCCCCATCTTCTTTCAGGGATTTTTTGTGAAAACGGTACAATGGGATTTAACGAAGGAGGCTGTTCAAGATAGATGGCCATGCACATAACCGCATCAAAACTTACTCCGTTTTTGTCGCGCATTTCAGTTGCAAACGAAATAAGCGGATGATTTTTGTATTTGTCGAAGTGACTGTGAATGTCGGCAACATAGCTTCTGAAAACATCCTCGTTGTACTCAAAATTTCCCGCCAGACGAAATACAATACTCAGAAGTTCTACACGCTTATCCACCGTTGGCAATGGATAATGACTCAATAAATCCGGGTTACTTTGTTTTGTTTCCTGCCCGGATATTACAATGGAGAGAAGCAGGCTGGAGATGAATAAAATATTTTTTTTCATGGTTTGTGTTTTTCAAGAGTAGATACATTCAACCCTTCGTTTGTAACCAATGGTATCTGAGAGGAACAGTCCTTTTTTGTGTTGCAGATATAAGACTGATTGTAAATAAAATTGCAAAAGTTTTTTCATTTTTTTCTTGTTTATGTTTTTATTAATTGCTCAAACCGGATCCTATTATACAAGAAGGATTCAGGATTATTTGCCAATGTTTGAGTAATTGGGATACCTATAATTTATCGTTCAGATCAAATTTCCAAATACAATTCAACCAGGTGTTATCCGGTTCAACAAATTTAAATGTTGCCGGGAAATCGGGAGAAACACACATGGATGATATTATCAACTTACCCCCTTTAACATAGTTGAAGATTGGATCCATAATTCGCTGTTTTGCCCCCCCTCCGTATGTTGAGAATTCAATATTTTTTAGCGTCTTATCAAATGATAATATCACTAAATCCATACCTGCATTTATGGATGGGTATAGCGCATCTTTTGTCAGCGGAAAATCTTTTGATGCCGATGTTCCGGCCAACACATATTTTTGCTTTTCGGTTTTTGCAATATATCTTAACTGATCGGTTTTTGAACCGCCTATGAAAGATGAATATACCGGCTTATTCAACTTTAAATTAAATCTCATTATAAAACCATCCGCATTACCACCAATATATTTCCTATTTGTCGCATCGTATGTGACCGGAAAATCAGGTGATTTTGTTTCACCGACAAGAATAATATTATCGGCATCTTCTACAGAAATAGAATTAACCTGATCCGTTGAATCCCCTCCGATAAATGTCGAATAATCAATCTTAGAAAGATTTTGACTGATGATTGTTAAAAAGCCATCCTGTTTTCCATCCATAGTTTTTTGATAAGCTTTCTTGGTGACGGGGTAATTACCAGAATAAGTTGCGCCGACCAGAATAATTTTTTTATCTGAATCGAAAGAATAAGATCTGATATAGTCCAACGAATTTCCTCCTAAATAAGTAGAGTTTAATATTTTATCGAGATTCAGAGATAATGCTGTAATTGTTATATCACCAGCCATCCATGATTGATTGCTGTCAGGTGGTGCAGAATTATCATATTCCTTTTGAATGGCTCTTTGAGTTGTGGGGAAATCCAACGACTTGGTTTTTCCAAATAAATACAAGATATTATTATAAACTGCGAGTGTTGTCCAGTGATCGCTGCCTGAACCTCCGAGGTAAGTGGATGCAATATAGTTGCAATCATTACTGAATTTTATTATATAATGATCATTATCGCCTTTTATTGATTTTTGACAGGCATTATTTGAAACAGGTAAATCCCCCGATTCAGTTGTAAAGCCAACATACACGTTTCCGGAATCATCAAGCGCAATTTTCAAACAGTAGTTTTCTGACCCCGAACCGCCTATATAGGTAGAGTAAATGATGTCTCCTGTGGGTGACAATTTCATTAAGAATGCATCGCCTCCAGTCACATCATCATCAGTATGCCCATTATAACTTTTTTGAAAAGCATCGTTTGTTACCTTTAACCCACCTCCTGTGCCACCGGCAATAAATATATTTCCATTCTTATCTACAACCGAAGGTGTGGAAGTGTGCACTCCTCCACTCGAAGCCAAATAGCCTGAAAAGTCAATTTTCTGGGCGAAAATCCCTGTAACCATTCCAAAACAGAGAAGTGTTGTAATGAGTAATGTTTTCATACTAATTTTTTCTTAAGAAATTCTTGCTTGATTTTCATAATATAACATTAAAACATGCTAAAATTCAGGTTATTGACAATAAGATGTTGTTAAAGGTAAGGATTTATTCTTGTTCCTGCTATCCAGTATTTTCAAAAAAAATGGTTTTAAAATTTGACCCCGATATATAAATTGGGTTCAAAAAGTAAGTAATTATTCCATTTGTTTTCTTCCACTTGAAAACTCTGGGGTGTTTTTGTATCAATTGGCCAATAGTTACAATGAATTTGAGGTTCAATATACATTCTGTTTTTAAATAAAGGAATATGGTAGCCAACATGATACGTAGTATATAATTTAAAACCGTTACCTAACTTCTTCTTATTTTCATCAAAATATGTTTTCATTAATGGTATAATTTCTATTGTAGCAAATAACCCTTTCCAAAACATACGCTGATAAGTAAGGCCTATACCTTTTTCGCTGAGTTTACCAGAGAAAAAAGTACTTTCTTTCATCTGAATTGCATCCCCAAGTGGTATGCCCATAGGGGCAAATAGTTTCCATGTGGTTACTTTAATACCAATTTTGTCTTTAGGAGTAAGTTGATAACCAAAATGTAACTCGTAATGGTGTGTATTTGTTTTTTCCTCACCAAAATTGGCGAATGTCAGCCACGTAGTGCTTACTGAGAATTTGTAGTTGGGAATTGAGTCTTTTTTATTTTGCTGTCCGAAAATGGCAATTGAGAGCAAAAGAAAAGTAACGAATAAAATACTTGTTTTCATGTGTTTGCTAATTTAAAGTTTAGTTTTTGACTTGTTTTTAATATTGTAAATAGACTGACTTTTAAAATTTAACGCCAAAATGAAGTCCCGGCTCAAACAAGAAATAATTTGGCCATTTATCTTCTATTATGGCAAATGATTCCGGAACATTGGTGTTAATTGGCCAATGTGTTATTGCTACCGAAGGCTCTATAAAGAACCGGTTTTTGAAAAACTGGAATTGGTAGCCAAGACGATAGGTCATAAATAACTGATAGCCGTTTTGGATGTGTTTATTGTCTTCATCTATGTATTTTTGTAACATATTTCCTGCATCAATGGAAGTATATGCTCCTTTCCACCAAAAATGTTGATATACCAAACCAATACCAAAAGCTTTTACATGCCCGGGATATTTTTCTTCGGGGGCTTCATATGATTTTCCATAAGGTATTCCTAATGGCCAGGCATATTTCCATGTTTTAGCTTCTAAGGAAATAACATCTTTAGGTGATATTCGGTAACCAAAGTTCAGTTGACCAAAATCCGGTGCATTGGGGTCGGAAGTATTAAGATTCAATAAAATGAAAGCTGAACTTCCGACATAGAACTTCCTGTAAGTGGAGTCTTGTTTTGTTTTTTGACTGTAAGTAAGTGACATGCACATTACTATTATCAGCGATGTTAAGGTGATTTTTTTCATTTTTCTACTTTTTAGTATTAATTTCATTTTTATATTTCTCTTATATCAGGATTAACTGAAATAAGCTTAAGGTTTAAATCCCTGATTTGGTTTAAAATCCCATGCAGGTGGGCTTCGTCCTTAATATTTCCGGTAAGTTTGGTATTGTTGCCTGCATAACTTATTTCCATACCTTCAAATGAACTTTTCCATTTTTTATCAAGAAGCCCCTCAACTTTAATTTCGGTTTTGCCTTTCATATTCTTGTTGATTAAATCTTCGGCAAAGTTCTTGCGCACCCAACACAAAAAAATCACCCGGGCGGGTGATTTGGAGGGTGATTTTTAAAGAAAAATCTGAATTGAAATAATACCTGGTTTAGTATCGCACAGAAAATGAGGAGTTTATTTGATTGCAATTCCGGTCTCAGAAATTAAACAATTCCAAGTTCTTTCGCCTTTGCAACAGCCTTGGTACGGTTATCAACATCAAGCTTAATGTAAATATTCTTTAAATGAGTTTTAACGGTATTTAGCGAAACAAACAACTTATCCGCTATTTCCTGGTTAGATAAATCACCGATACATTTTAACATATCGAGTTCGCGGGCGCTTAAATCCATTCCGGAATTCATTTTCTTAAGCTTCTCTTTTCTTTCTAAAGCCAGCTTAAGGCTATCAATAAATTTAGCAGGAACATTGTTTTTTTTAGTAGCCAATACATAAAACGCATCTTTCAATGAGTCTTTTATACGGTCGTGGTCGTTTACAAAGTAATACAATAAATTTTCGGCTGAGGCCAATTCCATGGCTTCAATCAATGTTGTATATGCTTTTTCCTTGTTTCCTTTCAGTGTAAACAGTACCACATAAGAGATTTTGAGTCCGATTATCTTTTCAGTTGCATAATTCTCTTCAGCTAAAGCTAACAATTCCGAAAGGAGCAGTTCTGCTTTATCCAATTTGTTTTGTACAAGCAATAAACGAACATAAGCCGAGTAAGCGCCTTCATTAGCATACGTTTTCTTTTTGCCGGTATCAAGTCCATATTCCAAAACGATACGATTGGCTTCGTCGATTTGGTTGTTTTCCATGGATAAATAGATTTTCCATCCGATATAACCCGATGTCAAATATGGCGGAATATCATTTTGTTTTATCAAGGAGTCCATTTCGCCAATTTTCTTTTTCATCTCACTATCTCCGCGCTCTTTGAGTACGATGGTATAAACCATTAAAATGAATATTTTAAGATAAATGTCACTTCCGTTTTTGCATAAATTATAAGCAATTTTTGAGTTCTCATAGGCACGATCCACATCCGTCCACATGAGTTGTGAGACTCCCATAACAAAGTACAACGCGGCATAGGTCCATTCGGTCCTGGCTATTTCCGAATATCCTTTGTCGTTCATTAAAGTTAAGAGTTCCGAACATTTATTATATGCTGATATGTAATGGCCTAACTGTTGTTCATTTTCAGCCATCCTGATTGCTATGGTAGAAATTAAATAAATGTTGCCGGATTTTTTCCCATATTCGAATGCTTCATTAAAGGCTTTGTTGCTTTCGAGTATGTCTCCTTTCGAGAAATAGGCAATACCATACGAAAACCAGGCCCAGCTAAACCAAAAAGGGTCATCCTCCGAAAGGTTTTCCATTGCTGTTTTGCAATAATTAAAAATCTTCGGCGAATGTTCCAAATGTGAATTCAGGTATGTAAACGCGACAGCTATTTTTCCTGATAATTTCTTATGGTATTGAATAGCTTCTTTGGATGAATTCTTAGTATTAATAAGCTCTTCAGTAATTATTTCGGCGCTCACCAGAAAGGGTTCCGCTATCTGGATTTTGCCGGCCGCAATTAATATCCAGGCATAATATAAACAGAATTCGGGATTTGTTTTAATCAATTCATCAGGCAGAATATCGCCATAATTCATAATTGCAGCATGTTGTCCTTTTTCCCACATGCTTTCAATTGTTTCGCCAAGTAACCGGATGCTTTTTTCGTAGTTTTTAATTTCCAACGCATGCTCTATAGCAAAATTGAACATATTGTTTTGTTCAAACCATTCGCACGCTTTCGTGTGGATATCAATAAGCAGCATTGGGTCCTTTTGCAGAAGCCTTTGTTTCAGCAAATTGGCAAAAAGATGATGATACCTGTACCAATGTCGTTCGTTATCAAGCGGAACGATAAACATATTGTTTTTGTCGAGGGTTTCGAGAATTAACCGGCTATCGTTTCTATTTAAAACTTTATTGCATAAGGGTCCCGACATTTGTTCCAAAACCGAAGTCTGTATCATGAATTCCCTTATATCATCTGTTTGAATCTTTAGAACTTCCTCCATTAAATAATCCATGATATAACGGTTATCTCCCATTAAATCCTGGATAAATCCGGAGATATCTTCACGGCCTTGCATTGATAAGGCTGTAAGCTGCAGACCTGCTATCCAGCCTTCTGTCTTTGTTTTCAGAGAATAAACATCATCTAATGATAAACCCAGTTTTAGTTTTTTATTGAATAATACCGATATTTCGTTTGCTGAGAAACTCAGGTCCGAAGAGCGAATTTCAACCAATTGATTCTGGCTCCTTAACCTGGAAACAGCTATGGCCGGGTCAGAACGGGTCAGGATTACAATATGGATATTACCGGGAATATGCTCTAACAGATAGGTTACCAATTTCAATACTTCGATACTCTTTATCAGATGAAAATCATCGAGTACTAAAAAAATGTTTTGATTTATATTGAGTATTTCGTTGATTAACAGGCTGACAATTGATTCGACAGATGGTTTATTGGGTGAATGTAACAGCTTGAGAGTACTTTGCCCGAATTCTTCACGTAAACCCTGGATTCCGGATATGATATAACTTAAAAAATCTACCGGGTCATTATCCCCGTTGTCAATTGAGAACCATGCCGCCGGGATCTTATTTTGATTAATCCAATCACTCAAAACTGTTGTTTTGCCAAATCCGGCAGGTGCGGAAACAAGTATCAGTTTTCGGCTCAGACCGGTGTTTAATTTCTCATGAAGTTCTGAGCGATGAATTATATTATTTCCGACGGGTGGAATATGTAGTTTTGTCAGTAACATATATGCAAATTATCCGTTATCAGTCATTATCATCTTGCTGTTAATCTCAACTCCTACAAAATTAACCATTTAATTATCCTGTCAATCAACTATTTAATAACAATTAAACTTTACAGCAATTATCAATTCTGTCAATTACTCATGAAACATTTTTTTGATGACTTATAAACTGTCTGAAAATAGAATTTTGATATACTAATATTGTAGGGTAAAACTAAAAAAGCATTATTTATACTACTGATTATCTGACGTTTAATTGAAATATTTTTCATATCTTTGTTGGCTCAGAACCCTAAAAAAACTTGAAGACCAATTTATTTTCCCCCTACCCGATTGTAATTCATTGATCATTTCAACTTCACAATAGTACGCTTAGTTAAAATAATCTGTACTTATATAAAGAAATGATCTTGTTTTTGTTCCAGCTTTGTTTTGCTTTTTATTGTTGCTTATTTGTTGCCCAAATCAATAAAACCATTGATAATAAAGGGTTATTACTTTCTGTATCGAAAATATTTTCCCGGAATAAAAATTTCTCTTTCAATCAGATTGCAATTTATAATCGTTTTAAATTGAATTACTTAGTTAGATTTTGCTTGATTTTTTTATTTTCCCGGATTACTTTTACCTGACAATCAATAGCTCAATTTCTTTTCTTGAAATAAGACACGTTTTTACTAACCAATAAAACAATTCCTTATGAAAAGAACAATTTTACTACCTTTTTTAATTCTCGGCTTTTGTTATCAAGGGATAGGACAACTACTAATGCAAGATTTTTCCAGTTCCATCTTAGTTAGTGATTATTACAATTCATCTGCCCCAAACAATGGCCAGTTTAATGCTATTGGTACCACAGGAGCTGGAGTAACAGTTTCAGTTCTTCTGGGTACTTTAGATTTTACCAGAGCCCTAAATAATACAGGGTCATTTTCAAGAACTACTGATTTTTCACCAACACCGACTACCCTGCAATACAAAGTTAACATGTCAGTATCGGGAAATTTATCTGCACAGACAACAGCGGCAGTTTTTCAGGTTGGAAGTGGTTTCGGAACGGCAAACAGTGCGGAGAGTAATGCCAATGTTTATGCAAGGTTCGCCATTAATCTTTCTTCGACGCCTGGAACATTCCAGATCAGGGATATCACTAATGGTACGAATTCTACTGATTTGTCAGGAACACAATCGATTACTTGGTTGTTAAATAACTCAGGTGTCAGTTTGACGTATTTAGCCCCGGATAATTCTTATGAAACGATTGCAGATGATAGAACGGATATCTGGGCAGGAAGTGTTAAATTGTTTGATGATGTATTAATCCAGACAACTACGCAGAGTATGACCGATCTTAAATTTGTATTTAGCGCTGGATCGGCTACGATTTCGCTGGATGATTTCGAAATAAATCCGATTCCTGTTATCTGGCTTAATACGGGTACCACTGACTGGAATACAGCCTCAAACTGGGGACTTGGTAATGTACCTACTAGTTCAGATAATATAATTATTCCTTCTGGTGGCAATCAACCTATCATTAATCAGGATGTTTTGAGTCCGGCATTGTGCAATAACCTGACTATTAATTCATCAGTAGTTCTTACGATTGCTGCAGCAAAGGCATTAACGGTATCTGGTACTCTCACCAACAGTGCCGGCACCGGCGGATTGGTAATTGAAGATGGGGGTTCATTTATTACAAATGGCGCTGTATCAGGTTCTGCCACAATCAAAAAGGTGATCGACGCTGATGCAAAACGACATTTCATTTCATCACCGGTTTCTGGACAGAATATTTGTGATGATGTTTTTGCTCCGTTGGAAGCAAATTTTAATTCAACAACCGGAGCCACCTATGATTGTTATAAATGGAGTGTTACAGCCGGAAGTTTGAACTGGCTCAACTTAAAAAACACAGATTGGTCGCTAAACACAATTGATTTTGGACTTGTTCCTCAATTTGGTGTTGGTGAGGGATATCTGGTAGCGTATGGCGCAACTTTTGGTGGCAGCAGTACTAAAACGTTTACAGGAACATTACTATCTGGTGATCAATCCATTACTTTAGGAAGTACAGGAAATCAATGGAATCTGATTGGTAATCCTTTTGCCTCGGCCATTAATTGGGATGTGGTTTCAAAAACAAATCTTGTCGATGGTTATTATAATGTTTACAATGAGAATAAAGCCGGTGGCGCTGGTTACGAATATTATTTAGATGCTTCTCATAAATCATCCGGCGCAAATGGAAACATATCTATTGCCCAGGGATTCTTTGTAAAAGCCTCAGGCGCTGATATTACTATTCCTAACTCGGCAAGGGTTCATGACAATAACTGGATGAAAAAGCTCACCGCCGAATCACAGAATCAGCTGAAACTGACTTTAGGAAATAACTCAAACTATGACGAAACTTTCATTCAATTCGAATCACAAGGTGCGAATGGAAGAGATTTTTTCGATGCAGAGAAGATGTTTAGTATGGATTCTGAAATTCCTCAGTTATATAGCGTCATCGACAATGATATCCTACTTGCATTCAATTCAATGCCATACAATTCGGAATCATTCGGCGTACCTGTTGGTCTGTATATCCCGGTTGAAGGTGAATATTGGTTCAAAATTGAAGGCCTTGAAAATTTTGTAACAGCACCTGAAATCAGGTTGGAGGACAATAAAACAGGTTTAATGCAGGATTTAAATGACGGACAGATTTATTCTTTCAATGCCTTTGCAAATGATGACCCAAACCGATTCGTCCTGCGTTTTGGCCCGGTCGGACTAACGGAAAATACCCCTGATAATAATAGATTAGAAGTATATACCTATGACAATCAATTATATATCATGAACGTTACTGATGATTACCAGGCAGAAGTTATTGATATTCAAGGGCATATTATGCAAGTGTTTAGGATTGTATCAAATGGAACATTTCACAGGAATTTGGATCTTCCGGCAGGTGCATATATAATACGATTGCAAAATTCATCCTCAGTAAAATCTATAAAAGTGATTATATATTAAAATCTGGAGGGAATAACCATGAAAAAAAATATAATAAGACTGATATTTATTGTTAGTTTCAGTATAACAGGTTTAGAGATAATGTCGCAACCTCCTGCCCCACCATCTGGTGGTGTTGGTCAGGGTGGTAATCAGGAAGCCAGTGGTGATGCACCGATTGGTTCTGGTATTGGCATATTATTAACACTTGGCGCTGCCTATGGCGGTAAGAAAATATATGAATTGAGGAAAAAATTAAAGTGTCCTGAAAAAGAACTTTAATGTGCTGTAAGTGGTTCTGTAGTTATCTTCAAAAATAATCGCAAAAAAAACGCAGAACAATCGTCCTGCGTTTTTTTTGAGTGCTCTAATTTATATCCTGACTTATTTTGCTGCTTCAGGTAACCATTCAGCCTTGAAAATGTTTGGGTTTCCGTAGAATTTTCTTGCTGTAGCGATCAGTTGTTCCGGTTTAATCTCTTTTAAACGTTGATCCTTTGTAAGGATACGTTCAGGATCGGTACCATAAATGAATGACGTTTGAAGTGCATTCAGCCAATATTCATTGAGTTTCAAATCAACTTCATTCTTCTCAATGGCGGGTTCTCTGGCTTGTTGCCAGTCGTAATCAGTGATACCTCCATTTATTTTTGTGCTCTCAATGAGTCCTATGAATGCTGTATGTACCTTTTCGATATTGTCGGGGCTACATGGAAAATACGATTGAATCAGAAATTCTTCCCTCGGGTATTTTTGCAACGAACCGCCACATCCACCACCATAAATGGCACTCATTTTTTCGCGTATCGTATCAATAACCTTATTGTTTAAAACGGCATTGAGTTGTTCCAGCATAAAATTATCATCAGCATTAAATGGCATTTTACCGTTGATATAATGCATCAGCATGGCTTGTTGTTCGGTACCTTTGTGCAGTGTGAAACTATCGCTGCCAGCCAATGGGAACAGTCCGATGTCATTGTACTGAACATTAATATCAGCAGAAACCATCCCACCAATGTACTTTTCGATGAGCGGCACAATTTGTTCCTCTGTGAAACTTCCAACAATCGTATAATACATACCGTATGGATTGCCGATTCGTTCTGTATAGTACGCTAAGGCATGATCGATATTGATCTTGTCATAATCGGTTGCATTTTGAATTAAATGTGCCCTTTTATTTCCCTGATAGAATGTATTATACGCTGAATCGATAAACAGATATTGTGGGTTTTGCTTTAAAAGTTCTAATTGCTGTTTCGACCGTGTTACAAAAGATTGAAAGGCTGCCTCATCTTTTCGTGGTGAAGTACATTTTAAATACAACAACTGAAACATCGTTTCCATATCTTTCACGCTGCATTTTCCATCGACTGATTCGGTATAATCTGCGATAGTTGTATTGATAGCGGCAATTTTTCCAGATAAGAATTTCGTTAAATCCGGGTTCGTGAAATTTCCATAACCCATATCCTTCTGTAAATTACTGCACCATTGGGCGCTCTGGTAATCATCTCCTTTGTAAAGACTGAAGCCGCCAAAACGAGAGCCTTTGATTAGAATCTCATCATTTTTGAAATCCGTTGGTCTGATACAGACCGTTACCTGATTATTTAACGTGTAGGTGGTAGTACCAAGTTTTTCATTTTTTTCGGTTTTAATAATTTTACCAGCCAAAGGTTCCTTTGCCAAAAGGGTCGATGCGATTTTATTTTCAGTATAAGCCTCAACATGATTTTTCAATGCAGATTCGATCCAGCCTTTTACCTGATCGTTGGAAGGTAAATCAGCCTGGGTTTTTGAGGTAACGAGTGCGAAGAAACTTTTGTCAATATCAATCTGCCGGCGTACTTTGTCGAAGTCGTTAAGCATAACCTGATTGATATTATTTTTCACGAAATCATATTCCCATTCGATCCCGGGAATGGCATCTTTCTCGAAGAAGTTGCTAACCAATTCATTGGTAAGACGTTCCGATTCTGTTTTATCACGCTCGTTATACTGTTTCTCGTATTCAGAGAGCATGGCAGCTTTTGCTCTGGTGAGTTCATCTTCTGTAAATCCAAATTCTTTAACACGCATACTTTCTGTTACTAAGGCTACCACTGCCTTTTCAATTTCAGAACTCCCACATCTTGCTCCTGCCATATAACTTTCGTATCCACGGGCCCAGCCACCACCTAAATAGGCATAAGCGCCAATAAACGGAGGGTTGGCAGAAACACTCAATTCAGTCAGGCGAGCCCTTAACATACTGAAACATAATTCTTCGATCAGCTTATTACGATAGTCGGCCAGTGTTGTCATGGGTTTGCGAGGATGTGAACTTCCATAAATAGAAATGGAGGTGCGATTCGCTTCGTTATCACTTACAACCATTGCTTTGTTTGTTTCATACGGGCTAATAGGAAACGTTTCCTGTCTTTCGGGTGAATCTTTCGGGTTTTCGAAATGACTGAATTTCTCAACAATCAATTTCTCAGCTTCATCAACGGGCATGTCACCGACTACTATAACAGCCTGTAAATTTGGTCTGTACCAGTCATCATTGAATTTGATCAACACCGCATGGTCGAAGTTTTCGATAATTGAATCGTTACCAATGGGCAAACGAACGGCATATTTGGATCCATTAAACATTTCGGGTAGCCATATTTTCATCATGCGGTCGTTGGCGCCTTTGCCCAATCTGCTTTCGGCAAGGATCACGCCCCTTTCTTTATCAATTTCCTCGGGAGTGAGTAGTGAAGCACCGCTCCAATCGGCAAGAACCATGAAAGCGCTGTCAAGTTTACCCTGATTGTCGCTTGGTACCGGCAAAATATAAACCGTTTCATCAAAACCTGTATATGCATTGAGATCATTTCCAAATGCCACGCCAATACTCTGCAGATAATGCACCAATTCGTTTTTCGGAAAATGCTTCAGTCCGTTAAAATTCATGTGTTCCATAAAATGCGCCAATCCTAACTGACTTTCATCTTCGAGAATGGCTCCGGCATTCACGGCCAGGCGTAGTTCGACTTTGTTTTCTGGTTTATTGTTGTACCTGATATAGTACTTCAAACCATTGCTGAGGGTTCCGGTTTTTACATCCGGATTGATCGGAATAGCGCCGGTAAGATCGGTTTGCGAAATGACTCCTTGCAGATTAAAAAATACTGCAAGAAGCAGGGTGAAGGTAAGTTTTTTCATGGAGAAATGATTAAATAATTGAATATATGATTTGATTAACCTGTGTTATATCATATTCAGAAATATGCTGTAAATGTAGGAAATTATTCATCATTTATTATGGCAAAAGCTTGTGAAAATTAACTTCTGATTTCAGTAAAATTGCCATGATGACGAAATAAATTGCGTTATCCTAATGTTGAAAATTATCATGCTGTATGTAAAACGGAATAAATTTCCGCATTTTCAAGTCCGACTATGGATGGTGAACCCAATGAACCAAGTTCGGGAATAATTATGATAATCAATACAATAAGGGCGTTAGTCCAGAGATAAATGTGGATATTTATCCCACTTAAAGTATAGTATCTTTAGGTTATTGTTATAGAAATTCTGAAACGATGTTGTTTAGTAATTGATTTTGTTTTTATTAGTTATTACCGCAAACCTGCTACCGGTTGACATGGTTCATAAAGAAAATGCAGACCCTTCTCTCTCCAGACAGGTCTGCATTTTAATTTTAAGTATTTTATGTTAACTAAGCGATGTCGTAATCTAAAATATTATTGCACAATGACTTTGGCTGATTTAACGCTTTGTGAATTTGATAATCTTACGTAATATACTCCCTTATCAACCCGGTTTCCGCCTTGATCTGTTAGATCCCAAACAGTGGTCTGATGCCCTGATTCAAAAGATTTGTTCAAAAGTACTTTAACTTCCTTGCCTAATATATCACAGACCGACATATGAATCATTCCATCATTTTCCTGATTGAAAGTAATAGTAACTTTTTCGGTTGCCGGATTTGGATAAACAGTTACATAATTTGCCTTTTCTTTGGGCGACGGTGTCTCAATCCCCACCTGATCGTTGATTACCTCAAGAACTGCAATCCCTCTTCCCATACAACTCATCCAAAGTTCATAGCCATTAGGCAATTCCTTTACATCTACTTCATCAATCGTACTGTTTGGCAAACCACCCCATTGTGGAGCGCCTCCTGGTGGTGCTGGAAATGTTTCAATATTTACACCATCATACCATAATAAACCAGCTTCTGTTGATGGATATTCAGAGTCATATTGCATCCACACCCGGCCATCTGATGTTACGGTTAATGGTCTGACATGCTCGCCAGGAAAAGGCCAGCCTTCATCATGTGACCATATCTGTGATTCTCCTGTATTAACATCTAAACGGATAAGCGTGCTACCGGTGCTAGTAAATTGATACCAGGTTCCAACCCAAACGATGCCATTTGCATCCGCAGCAAATCCGGTAAACCAACCTGCACTGTTGGGAAAATCTCCTACTCCCCAACTAAAAGAGTTAGTGCCATCTGTGCGTAATATCTCATTGTCGGTAGTTGCCCAGATACTTCCTTCAGTAGCAGGGTCTTTCGTGATATGACTTCCCCACCCTACTATCGGTACGGTATTCCATTCCTGTGTATTTTCGTTATAATACCGGATATTATAATATTCCCCAAGGCTCCATAATCGGCCGTAAGAATCTTCGGTAAACCCTTCTGAGGTTGACATGATATCTTCCAGAGGGTGGTAGTTTGTACCATTCCATCCATGTATTCCTTGAAAAGTAGGATTGATGATAACATCATTATTCGATGGTCTGCAGAATATTGCATTGGTATTGTCAGTTTGGAATGGAAACGGATACCCTAACCCATACGTGAACTCATTAAATCCAGTCCATCTTTCGCCATCAAATTTTTGAAATCCCCCAACACCGGCGCCTGCATTACCTGCCATCCAAACACTACCTTCGCTGTCAATTGAAATATCTTCAACAAAATAATCAATTTGTGAAGTGTTGGTAATTCTATAGCGCTGCCAGTTTCCCGTTGTTACATCCCGTTTTGCAGCACCTCCACTACCACAAACCCACACATTTCCATCCTGATCAGTATCAACTGATAGATTTACACCACCAGTACGCCAGGTTCCATAGTTTTGCCAGGTTGTTCCATCAAACATCCATGTTTCTCCGTTTGAAATGACTAATAACGCTTTACCGTCACCATAAGCTCTGAAAGAGTCAATATAAAAACTCACATTCTCATAAGGAGGTGTCGGATAAACCCAGGTTCCATCAGGACGCTGATATTCAAGTGTTTCCCAATATCCATCTACCGACATTCTCAATGCCCAAAAATTCCCCGCATCATCTACACAATCTTTTCCTGGCAAGCCTGCGATTTCGCCCAGGGCAGATGGCATGTAATTCGTTAATTGATTCATCGCACTGCTATACGTGAAAACATAACCGTAATAGGTATCAGCTGACCAAACCAAATAGCTCCCATCGGGTTTTGGCTGCACGGCAATCCGCGTATTTGATTCCTGCCAGTAAGTCCATTGATCGTTTTTTGGATTGTAACGAACAAGACCGGTGCTTGTAAACCAAATCGTACTGTCGGGAGCTAAATCCACATCATAGGTGAATCCAAGCAATCCGGAATTGTCCGGACCAAATCTTTCTAAAGAAGATGATCCTGCCTGCGGGTTATATTTTATTGCTCCAGTAAAATTACCCATCCAGAGATTTTTATCATAATCTTCAATGATATCATGTATCTGCACATCTCCATTGTCAAATGAGCCCAATAATTGGTTATCAACATTAGAGAAGTTTATCCATTTGTTTTCAGATTGGATGAACTTCGCAAAGCCTCCTTCGCCCCAATTTCCTGTATTGGCAGCTATATACGGATCTCCAAGCTCGTCCACCCAAAGTGCAGTTGCCATATCACCCTGAATCCCGGTATTACCTGGCCGATAATATCGCCATGAATAGGAAGATGTTTGTGAAAGCAAAACAAACGGCATCAGTAATAAAATCAAAGGTGTTAAAGAATTTCTCATATTAGTTTTTGTAGAATTGAAAAACTGATTAATAATAGCTGATCGAAAACCTATATTAACACACATTAACAGTTTACTATTTGTTTTGTTCGAAATGGGTATAATATTACCCTTTAGTTTTGCTATAGAATTGTAATTAAATAACTAATGTATCGCACAAAATTAATCTTACTGAAAGCGTTAAGACATAATTTGAATATGTAACTCATTGATTTACAATTTTTATAAAATTTTCATTTCGAGTCTAAGTGGTTTCTAAGGATTCGATGATACATTGAAACATTTTAGTCAGATTTTTTATTGCCAGTTCATCAATCTTGATTCTTTCAGACAGTTCCTTTCATCGATTCTGAAAAATAAATTTGCCAATAATTTTCTTTTTTGCCTTGATAGATTGAATTGGTTTATTCGCTTTAATGGCAAAATAATTCCTATTGCTTACAGCTGTAAGTACAGAAAGTCGGATTATTCCAGCTTTTTTTCAAATGAATCAAAGAAATGCCTCGATGTAATGGCTTATCTTTTACTGAGCAAGTACTCCTGTATGCACCCAAATGAAAAAAGGTTCCAGCGAAACCGCTGAAACCCTTGCCACTGTAGTGAACCCGGAGAGACTCGAACCCCCAACCTTCTGATCCGTAGTCAGATGCACTATCCATTATGCTACGGGTCCATTTTGAGAGTGCAAAGATAATAAAGAAATGATAATTACAAGTATAAATCGAAGGATTTTTCAGTTTATCAACAATCGGGCGATGTCATTTATGGGTATCATGAATTAAAGTGACATTGAATCTGCCGGAAAAAGCTTTGATAACAAATTCGTAATCAAGGTCGTTTGGTTAAAAAAAACTGTCTTCGACTCAGCTCAGACTGACATTCTTCGACTACACATAGACTTACAGTCATCCTGAGCAGCCTGTCTCGTCCGTAAGACGAGGAAGTCGAAGGATAGTAGATGAATCATCTATTGATGTTTAATCCCTTAACTTGACGCCATTGGCATTTTATTCGTAAACTATCTCTCCGGAACTCACTGTTCTGAGGACCTTTGTCAGGAGAATACTATCCGATGGAATCATCATAATATCTCTATCAAGTATCACAAAATCAGCATATTTATTAATTTCGATACTTCCTTTTACCAATTCTTCGAAAGCGCCTTTAGCCGGCCAGATCGTGATCGACCGAAGTGCTTCTTCCCTATTTAGAGCATTCTCAGTCTGGAATCCATTTACAGGAAATCCATCAGTGCTTTTGCGCGCAACCGCTGCATAAAAAGTGTTTACCGGATTTATACTTTCAATCGGAAAATCAGTACCATTGATGAGCCATCCGTTTTGTAGGATCAATTGCTTTTGAGTATAGGCCGTTTTTATACGCTCCGGTCCCAGCCGTTCATCAGCCCAACCCATATCCGATGTGCAGTGTGTACTCTGAACGGATGGGATAATGGAATATTTACCAAATAATTCAAAATCAGCCGGATCAACAACCTGGGCATGTTCAATTCGCCAGCGAAGGTCGTTTTTGCCATTCAGAAAACTACCAAAAATATTCAGCGCCATTCTGTTCGCCGAATCTCCGATTGCGTGCATGTTTACCTGAAAACCGGCTTCATAAGCTTGTTTGCAAATTTTTTCATAATAATCTTTTTCGAACATGATCATTCCTGTTTTATCCGTTTCGTCGCTGTATGGCAATAATAATTTAGCCCCACGGCTTCCTAAAGCGCCATCGGCATAAAGCTTAATTGAACGAACAATCAGCCTTTCGGTTACTTTTGGTCCAAATGGTAAAAAACGGGCCAGCGAAACTGAATCGGGTGTAAGCATCACATTCATTTTCATTTTTAGTTTATCCTGCAATTGCAGGGCTGCTATCAAATCGATGACCTGGTACGACAATCCTGCATCAGTAACACTTGTCAGGCCAACTGCAAAACAGTCTTGTTGTGCCTTCACCAGCGCTGTTTCCTTTTGTTCAGCCGTCAGAGCGGGAATCAAATCGCGTATAGTGTCCATGGCATTGTCTAATAAAATTCCACTTGCCTCACCCTGTTCATTTGTTATCACCTCGCCGCCAATTATTCTATAATTTTCGTTAATCCCAGCCGATTTTAATGCCTGCTTACTCACAAGTGCCGCATGTCCGTCAATACGAATCAGGTAAACTTTTTTTCCGGGAAAAAGCTTTTCCAAATCGTCGTTATCAGGAAATTGCTTCGTTTCCCATGTATTCTGATCCCATCCCCGCCCCAACAACCATTCTGATGGAAATTTTTCGGCATGACGTTTTAACCGTTCAAGTACTTCGTCAAATGATTTTGTTCCTGAGAGATCGGCATAGCGAATACTATTTTCACCATAACCGTAAAAATGGCAATGACCATCATTGAATCCGGGATAAACAGGTTTCCCCAGCGCATTGATAGTGTTTGCCGATTCAAACCGGAAAAGTATTTCATCCGTGGTTCCCATTGCTAAAAACCTGCCATCGTTTACCGCAAATGCCTCTACAGTTTCAAACTTTTCATTCACTGTGTAAACATGGGCATTATACACAATCATATCAACGGTTTGCTTCATTGGATTGCAATTGGTTACTAAAATTGCCATAATCATTAATCCGTGAAATAGGTGATTTCTATGAGTTTTCATTTTGGCAAAGTTTGTTTAACAATAGTTCTATGTTCTCAAAACTTTCAGTTTTCAAATCTTTTCGAAAGATAATTTCATCATTAACTAATTGTATTACAATATTTTCATCTTCATTTTGATTCACTGACCAACCTTTCCTTACGAGGGCATTTTGCAACCAGATACCCTTGAGACCTTTCGCGATTAAACAAATATTTTTGTTTCCGGCAGGAGGCTGTATAAATTGTCCTTTTTCGGGATCAAAATGAAGCCCGTGACGGACGAAATACTTTTCAATAAATCCATCCAACACCAACTGTTCGGGAATACCGGTTTTGATTGGCAAGGCTGCCCCAACTAACCAAAGCCGGTCGGCCGTTCTGAGCGTAAGATCGAGGTCATGCGAAGAGAAAAGGATGGTTTTTTTGTGATTATTGACGAGTGATTGCAGCAAATGCACCAAATCAATTTTACTTGGATAATCGAGAAAGGCCGCCGGCTCATCAAGGAGTATGATGGGTGTGTCCTGAGCTAATGCCTTGGCTATCATTACTTTTTGACGTTCGCCATCGCTAAGTGTAACAAAGGTTCGGTTATTGAAACTTTCAATGCCAACCATCTCCATGCTCATATTGATCATTTTTCGATCCTGTTGATCGAGGGTTGCCCAAAAACCGGTATAGGGATATCTTCCTGTTGCAACAACATCAAATACTTTAATATGTTGATCTAAGATTCTGTCGGTCAACACGATACTTATAATTTTTGCCAGATCACCAGCTGAATAACTTTTCAAGTCTTTATTCCTGATAATAATTTGCCCAGATAACTGGGATAAATTTCCGGATATGGTCTTCAGTAAACTTGTTTTACCCGCCCCGTTTGGACCTACCAAGGCAGTAAGTTCGCCTTCTTTCAGGGAAACATCGATGGCTGGAAAAAGAATTTTTTCTTTCTCATTCTTATCTTTATAACCTATCGCAAGGTTTCGGCATTCGATCAGGTTTTTCATGATTCCTGTGAGCTGAAATTACGGTGTTTGAATATAAACCAGATCACAATCGGCGCTCCAATGAGTGAGGTTACCGAATTGATGGGCAGGCTCCCGTCGAAACCCGGAAGCCGTGAAACAAGATTACAAAACAAGGCGAGACAAGAACCAAGAATCATGGTGGCCGGTAATAGTACTTTATGATCAGCTGTTTTGAATAAACTTCGTGATAAATGTGGCACTGCCAATCCAATGAATGCAATCGGGCCGGCATAAGCGGTAACAATGGCAGTCAGAAAACCGGTGATGATTACTATGTAAATGGTTGTCATTCTTATGTTTAATCCCAAATTAGCGGCATATCTGTCACCCAATAACAATAAATTGAGCGATTTCATCATGAGCACCGAAAATACCAATCCGATACATATTGAAACGATGAAAACAGGCAATTGTGAGTTGCCTACATTCGAGAAACTACCAAGACCCCATAAGGCAAAGGCATATACATCTTCCTTACGACTGAAATACTTGACGATACCTACCAATGCGCCGGCAACATAGGCAATCATAATACCTACAATCAGAAGACTCACCGCGTTTCTCAATTTATTACTGATGAATAATATCAAAAGCAGAACTGCCAGCGCACCAATGAAAGCAGCCATATTAAGACCAAGATGGGTTAAAATATCAGCGGCGCCCGATACCTGGCTTGTTACAGTCCCGGTAAAAAACAAGAGTATCGCAACTCCTAATCCCGCACCGGAACTGATGCCCAAAATGGACGGATCGGCGAGTGGATTCCGAAAAAGTGTTTGCATCATTAATCCTGCAACTGCGAGGGCAGCGCCCGTAAATAATGCTGTTATTGTTTGCGGTAGCCTGAAGTTCAGCACGATAATAGATTCGGTTTGTCCGGCTGTACTTTCGCCGAACAATATCCTGAAAACCTCACCAATTGGTATGATTACAGAACCAAGAAACAAATTGAGAATAAACAATAACGACAACAATCCGAACAACCAGGCAAATATCATAGGGTCTGACAGAAAACCGGATCGTTTTTTCATTGTAGAAAATGATAATACACGGGTTGATAATTGGGTAGCAAGCCGGGATGCATCAAAAAAATCAGATCAGACAAAACGATTTGAGGTTCAAATTGACTTCTTTCGAAATATGCCGTTTGTGAGGTATTGCAAAAAATGATTTTTTTTTGCTGAAACGCCTTAAATGATGCATAAATTTCATTTTCACCTTTCAGGTCGTCATAACCGTAATCACGGGTGGCCGCCTGAGCTATCCGCCAGTAATTTGCCTCATGTGCGCGATTCAATATCGTTTCGATGCCTAATGGAAAACTGGCCGTGGATGGATTATCTGCCCAGATATAATCGGCGCCTGAATCATGAAACAGACAAGCCATATAGCTTTTCCCACCCGGAACATACCATTGACCGCTAAATTCCTTGTCAGCAAAAATGGTAGGTCGCTCCACAATAGTTACGGTAAGCTTTTTTAAATGGTTATACGAATGTGTAATGCTATCGAACAGCTTGTTTGCTTCATCTTCTTTTTGCAACAACAATCCCATAACTTTTATCCATTCGGCCCGCCCGAGCGGGTGATTTTCATAGTAGTCAGGCCAGGCTAATAAAGTGGAACCGGATCGGGATAATACATCCGGAATTCCCGATGGATCGGGCGAATACAAAACCAAATCCGGATTTATCTGAATGATTAACTCCGGTTTGTAGGTGCCATTTACTGCAACTTCAATGGACTCATTCGCTTTTAACCGATCACGTATTTGGGTATTCTGAATATAGGATGCTTCCGAAATGCCTTTAATCACGCCAATATTATTAAGTTTAAGTGCAGCAGCCCATTGTGTTGACGACAAAGTGATCAGCCGTTTAACAGGTGTAAAGATGACCTGCGATGATTTCAAACTATCAGGCAATGGGATTGAATCGGGCCAAATTATGAAACTACTCAGTAATGAATTTTCGTTCCATGGACTATGAATCAATAGTTTACGAACTGATTTCTGTTCAAATATCTGAAATCCAACTGCATAGGACGGGCCGGATATTGAATCCTTATCATCGGTAGCCGCGTTTTTTTCTGATGAAGTACATCCGAATAAAATACTGACTAACAAAGAAATAACTAAATTTATCCGACTCATAGTACTACGATTCACGAATTAATAACCAGGCGTTTCTTCTTCTCTCTCGAGTAATAAAATGGCCTGGTGGGGAACGATGAAATACTTTTCGTTGTGATACATTATTTCGATGGCACTTTTCTGCATAAAAATCGCCATATCCCCAACTTTAGCCTGAAGTGGCATATAGCGCGATTGTTCATTATCAGCCTGTTTCCAGGGCTCGGTATCATTATCCTGTGGTAAGGGTATCGGATAACCGGGGCCACACTTTACCACATAGCCACTTTGAATCTCTTCCTTCTCCTTGTACCCCGAAGGCAGAAACAATCCGCTTCCGGTTTTATCCGGATTTGATTTTGGCTTTATCAGAACCCTGTCACCTACAACGATCAGGCTTTCCAGTTGAAGTTTCGATTTACTCACATTTTATTTTTCGTTCGTCAAATATACACAATGCCCATGAACGAGGGTTCTGCTTTTGAAAAAATATCGGTATCTTTGCATGGTTAATGCGGTTATTAATCTCATTAACAGATTGATTATCAATTTTTTTATTTTTTTTACAATCGAAATCAAACAGTTCAGAATTATTTCCATTAATCTTTATCCCTGTTGGATTTTTGACCGGACGAATGAAATCATATCAGAAATTTGCAATAGCTGATTCGTGTTTTTTTATCAATAACCGCACTGGATTTTTATGAGTGATATTATCAAATTATTGCCTGATTCAGTTGCTAATCAGATAGCTGCAGGTGAGGTTATCCAACGCCCGGCTTCAGCCGTTAAGGAACTTCTCGAAAATGCCCTTGATGCCGGTTCAAAACAAATTGACATTGTTATAAAGGATTCGGGTAAGACACTTATTCAGGTGATTGACAATGGTAGCGGTATGTCAGTTACCGACGCGAGGATGAGTTTTGAACGTCACGCCACCTCTAAAATCAAAAAAGCTGACGATCTGTTCGCGATCAAAACGATGGGATTCAGAGGTGAGGCCTTGGCAAGTATTGCGGCAATCGCTCAGGTCGAACTGAAAACGAAAAGAAGTATTGATGATATTGGTACCCAGATCATCATCGAAGGATCGAATTTCGTTTCTCAAAAAGCCGTGATAACAACCACAGGATCAAACATATCGATTAAGAACCTGTTTTTTAATGTGCCGGCACGCAGGAACTTTCTGAAATCGGATTCTGCCGAATACCGGCATATACTCGATGAGTTTTACCGTGTAAGTCTGATCCATCCCGAAATTGTTTTCAATCTGATTCATAATGATAAAGAGATTTTTCATTTGTATGCCGGTAATCTAAAGCAACGCATCGTTTCTCTTTTTGGTAATGCCTATAACGAAAGGTTGCTGGCCGTGAATCAACAATCAGAGGCAGTTTCAATTGATGGATACATCATTAAAGCTGAGTTTTCGCGCAAAACAAGAGGTGAACAGTATTTTTTTGTTAATCAGCGATTTATAAAGCATCCTTACCTGCATCATGCCATCGAAAATGCCTTTCTGGAGCTGCTGCCAAAGGATAGTTTTCCATCCTATTTTTTGAATATCACCATCAATCCCAATGAAATTGACGTAAATATTCATCCAACAAAAACAGAAGTAAATTTTCAGAATACCAAACTCGTTTATGCTGTAATACATGCGGCAGTGCGCAAAACCATCGGTCAATACAATCTTTCGCCTCGTATTGATTTTGATTCAACTGACAGTTCAGGTATCGATTTTGGTGAGATAAGCAGACAAGGTAGGCCTATCTCTCCTCCAACCATTGGTTTTAATCCTGATTTCAATCCATTTCGCAATGAGGGGGGGATGAAATCTGATTCACAACATTTCGAAAATCAGACAAATAAAGATCAGTCAAACTGGCGGATTTTATATGAAGATAATCCGGCAAACGGTATCATAATTCCCATGAAAACCGGCGATGATGACCTGGATTTGCCTGAGCAATCAAAGCGGATTCAGTTGCAACAAACGTATATACTTACTGTTGTTAAATCCGGGATACTGCTTATTGATCAACATTTGGCTCATTATCGTGTTTTGTATGAAACCTACCTGAAACAGCTCGAGCGAATGCAATCGGGTTCGCAACAGGAATTGTTTCCTCATACCATGCAACTTGGCGCATCAGATGCCGAAATATTAAATGAAATCAGATCTGATTTGACGATACTTGGATTTAATATCGAAGCTGTAAACCAACGCACCTTCGTGGTGAACGGCCTTCCCGAAGGGTTAAAAACTGATCCGGTTGAATTGATAGAATCCATTATTGAGAATTATAAAAGAAACCTTCACGATCTGCAACTCGATAAAAAAGTAAATTTGGCGCGTGTTATGGCTGTCAATTCGGCAATTCGGCAAGGTCAGCATTTGGGTGATCTGGAGATGGGACATCTGATTGATCAGCTTTTCGCCTGTCACACGCCAGAGGTTGCACCCGATGGTCGTAAAACATTTACGATAATCACATTACAGGAGTTATTAACGAAATTCAAATAAAGATAAGCTAACGAATGAATCAATTTCAACCGACACGTTTTCAGGTGCTTCCCTTAATAGTCAAGAACCTGCTCATCATCAATGGCTTGCTTTTTCTGGCTACAATAACATTTGGAAGCACATTTAACCTTGACCTCACAAAAATATTTGGACTTCATTTCATGGGTTCTTCCGATTTTATGCCCTTTCAGTTTATCACCTATATGTTTATGCACGGTGGTTTCACACATATATTGTTCAATATGTTCGCCTTGTGGATGTTTGGTAATGTGCTGGAAAATGTGTGGGGTCCGAAACGGTTTTTATTGTATTATATGGTTACCGGTGTTGGCGCCGGGATTGTTTACACAATCTGGATTTATTTTCAAATGTCGCCTACCCTGGAATTGATAGAGGCTTTTATGAATAACCACGACATGGATGCACTTGCTAAGTTTACCTCGATGCATACCTTTCAGTTAAATGAATACTCCGGTCAGATTTGGAACGATTTTCAACAGTTTAAATTGAACTTACAGCATCTGACTTTCAATCCTGATGATGCAGTTGCGATGCAATCGGTAATCAATTTTGTGGCGGATTATAAAGAATTTTATCTGAACCAATCTGTTGTTGTTGGCGCTTCAGGCGCTGTGTTTGGTATCCTGCTTGCCTTTGGGATGATGTTTCCGAATTCAATCATTTATATCTATTTCGCGATCCCCATGAAAGCGAAGTATTTTGTGATGCTCTATGGCGCCTTCGAATTATTTGAGGGATGGAGAAATTCGGGCGACAATGTTGCACATTTTGCTCATCTTGGCGGCATGTTATTTGGTATTCTATTGATTCTTTACTGGAAGAAAAAGGGAACCTTAAATCGCTGATAAATAATGAACCCTTACGGACAAAATAATTTCTTCGACTCGGTCAGGTATTTCTTTGAGCAGAAATCGATGCTTCCACGTCTTATTCTGGCAAATATTCTGGTGTTTGTATTTATACAACTGTCAGGTCTGGTGCTTTGGCTATTTCAAATCGGTTACGCGCCTGAATCGGAAGGCATCTCTTTTATAACGCAATGGCTGGCCGTTCCTTCTTACCCCGGAAGTTTGATCGAAAGGCCATGGTCGCTTATTACCTATATGTTTCTACATCAGGATTTTTTTCATATCTTATTCAATATGATGGTTTTGTATTCTGGTGGTACAATATTTTTACAATATCTTTCCGAAAAGCAGTTGTTTCAGACATACATTATTGGTGGTATTTTCGGAGCCTTATTTTTCATTCTGGCTTTTAATTTTTTCCCGGTATTCGAAAAAGCAAACCCGAATGCGATTGCCCTGGGTGCATCGGCATCAGTTTTGGCAATTATGATTGCCATTGCTACGTATGTCCCGCAATACACGGTTCATTTGATTTTCATCGGACCGGTTCGTCTTAAATATCTTGCGCTGATATTCCTCGTATTGGATGTTTTCAGCATACGAAGCAGCAATCCAGGAGGCCATATCGCGCATCTTGGGGGGGCTTTGTGGGGTTTTGTTTATATACTTTCTTTGAAAAATAAATTCGATATTTATTCGGTTTTTAATGTCTTCAAAAGAAAAAAATTAAAGGTTTCATATAAAAGTCAGGATTTTGGTAAAACTGAACGACCGCTGACTGACGAAGCCTACAATGCACAAAAAAATGAATATGCCGCAAAAGTGGACGAAATTCTTGATAAAATCTCAAAATCGGGCTACAACAGCCTTACCTCCAAAGAAAAGGAGTTTTTGTTCAGGATGAGTAACAGAAACAAATAATGCCTTTCACAAAACCTGATTAAAAGTGTAATTCAATTACTTTTACACCAAAATCATTTCATGCAATTAAAATTAGTATCCGATTTTAAACCAACCGGTGACCAACCCGAAGCCATCAAACAATTGGTTGAAGGACTTAAGCGTAGTGACACGGCTCAGACTTTACTTGGTGTAACCGGTTCCGGGAAAACTTTCACTGTTGCCAATGTGTTGCAGCAGGTACAACGTCCGGCTCTCGTTCTTAGTCATAACAAAACGCTGGCAGCCCAGTTGTACGGAGAATTTAAACAGTTCTTTCCTGAAAATGCCGTTGAATATTTCGTTTCCTATTATGACTATTATCAGCCGGAAGCCTTTATTCCGACAACGAATACCTATATCGAAAAAGATTTGTCGATAAATGATGAAATTGAAAAATTACGATTAAGTACGACCTCTTCCCTACTTTCCGGAAGACGCGATATCATTGTTGTTTCATCCGTCTCTTGTATTTATGGTATCGGAAATCCGGATGATTTCAACAGCAACGTCATTCATCTCGAAAAAGGACAGTTGATAAGCAGGCAGTTGTTGTTACAGACTTTGGTGAATTCGCTTTACAGCCGGACTGAGTTGGAACTGAGTCGAGGTAAATTCAGGGTGAAAGGCGATAGCCTCGATGTTTACCCGGCTTATACCGATTTTGCTTATCGTATTCAGTTTTGGGGAGATGAAATTGAATCTCTCGAAAGTTTCGAACCAGTAGGTGGCCGGAGGCTTGAATCCTTAGACAGGTTAACCATCTTTCCTGCCAATATTTTTGTCACTTCACAAGAGAAAATGAAGAGTTCGGTCATCGAAATTCAGAATGATCTGTTTAAACAGGTCGCTTATAACAAGGAAATTGGCAAATACGAAGAAGCAAAAAGGCTCGAAGACAGAGTGACCTACGATATTGAGATGATGCGCGAATTAGGCTATTGTAGTGGTATTGAGAATTATTCGCGTTATTTCGACGGACGAAATCCGGGTTCAAGGCCATTCTGTTTGCTCGACTTTTTTCCGGATGATTATATCACGGTTATCGACGAAAGTCATGTCACCATCCCACAACTCAGGGCAATGTATGGTGGCGACCGTTCCCGTAAACAAACATTGGTCGAATATGGATTCAGGTTACCTTCGGCTTTAGACAACAGACCATTAAAGTTTGATGAATTTGAGGCGCTTACAGGGGATGTCCTCTTTGTGAGTGCAACACCGGGTGATTACGAATTGCAAAAAACGGATGGCGTGTATGTGGAACAGGTGATTCGTCCAACGGGCTTGCTCGATCCGTTAATTGAGGTCAGGCCAAGTTCGAACCAGATCGATGACTTGCTTGATGAAGTTTCCAAAACTGTCAACTCGGGATTCAGGGTACTCGTGACCACACTTACCAAGCGAATGGCCGAAGAGTTAGATAAATATCTGCAAAAGCTATCTATTAAAAGCAGGTATATTCACTCCGACGTGGATACGTTAGACAGGGTCGAAATTTTAAGAGGCTTACGGCTGGGCGAATTTGATGTGTTGGTTGGTGTGAACCTTTTACGTGAAGGTCTTGATCTTCCGGAAGTTAGTTTAGTTGCTATCCTCGATGCTGATAAAGAAGGTTTTTTGCGTTCGGAACGCTCGTTGACACAAACGGCAGGAAGGGCAGCCAGAAATTCGGAAAGTAAAGTAATCATGTATGCCGATAAAATTACTTTTTCGATGCAGAAAACGATTGACGAAACCTTGCGCCGGCGGGTTAAACAGATGGCATACAACGAAAAACATGGTATTACTCCCAAAACCATCATTAAATCAACCTCGGCAATCATGGGTCAAACATCAGTTGTTGACTACTCCGGGAAGGAAAACAAACAGTTCAAAAATGACGAGAAAATCGTTTTGGCTGCTGATCCCGTCATACAATATATGACCATTGATGCTTTGCAAAAAGTGATTCAGAAAACGCGTAAAACCATGGAAGAAGCTGTGAAAGAGCTTGATTTTATTGAAGCTGCACGTTGCCGGGACGAGATTCTGGCATTGGAGAAAATTCTGGGTTCTAAAAAATCTGAATCGAAGTAAGCAGACACACAATGTAAATCGTCATGATTAGAAAAATAAACGTAACTATTCAGCCCTTAATTTATTAAATTCAAGATTATAAATGCCACAGATTCACAGATTTAATAAAATTTTTCATTCCGACTTGTCGGAATGAAAAATTTCAAATCAGTTAAATTGTTGCTTTCTATTCATTAAATCCTTAGCTAATAATCTGTGAATCTGTGGCTTTAATTCGGGTGAATAGTTACAAATAAACTAACAATTCATATAAGTTATTAACAATGAATTTGTAAATAACTTCCCATATATTTGTATTATTGAGCTTTTTATTACCTATTTTTGCTTTAGATAGTGTAAAAC
>JABFQW010000044.1 GCA_013141455.1 Bacteroidales bacterium | reverse complement strand
CCTTCATCCTGGGGCCTGACCTCTACCGGAAAATCAAACACATTTTGCCCGAGGTTCCCTTATTGGAAGGCATTTACACTTTCAGGCCTGTTGAAGATGTTAAGCCTTTGAGCCAGCTTATTGAAATTGGGAAAGCAAATGCCGATCCCGAAAAACTTAAAACGATTAAGTCGGAAATCGCACCTTACGATACAGCTACCATTATTTACACTTCTGGAACAACGGGCAGCCCAAAAGGAGTTATGCTCTCACACAATAATCTGTTAAGCAATGTGAGTGCTGTTTATAAATATTTTCCGATCGACCAAACATGCAAAGCATTGAGTTATTTGCCTTTATGCCATGTTTACGAACGAACAAATATCTATATTTACCTCTACCTGGGTGTTTCGGTTTATTATGCCGAAAATATGGCAACCATTGGCGACAATATTCGTGAAGTCTCACCCGAAATATTGACCACAGTTCCCCGCTTACTCGAAAAGGTGTATGATAAAATAATTGCTAAAGGACTGAAATTAAACGGCGCTAAACGACAGATTTTCTTTTGGGCGGTTAATCTTGGTCTGCAATATCAGGAAAATGGTAAAAACAGTCTCGCCTATAAAATACAGTTGAAACTGGCAAACAAACTGGTTTTCAATAAATGGCGCGAAGGACTTGGCGGTAAAATGCGTGTGATTGTAAGTGGCGGTGCCGCCATTCAGCCACGGTTGATAAAAGTTTTCACAGCTGCCCAAATACCAGTTTTGGAAGGTTACGGCCTTACCGAAACTTCACCGGTTATCGCGGTAAACACCCTTGAACCAGGCGGAACCATGTTCGGAACCGTTGGACCGGTGATAAAAAATGTTGAAGTGAAAATATCTCCCGAAGGCGAAATACTTGTCAAAGGGCCAAACGTGATGCAGGGATATTTCAAAGATCCTGCCTTGACAAAAACAGCCATTGATGACGAAGGATGGTTTCATACAGGTGATGTCGGACTTATCGAAAGCAGCGGCCACCTAAGGATAACCGGTCGAATCAAGGAGATTTTTAAAACTTCGATGGGAAAATATATCAGTCCGGCGCTCATCGAAAATAAGTTTAAGGAATCCCCATTCATCGATGGAATCATGGTGATCGGTGAAAACCAGAAATTTGCCGCGGCGCTGATCGTTCCGAATTTCGATTACCTGCGGTCGTGGTGCACGATCAAAGAAATCATTTACACCTCAGATAATGAAATGATTACCAACAAAGAGGTGCGGGCCCGTTTTCGTAAAGAAATTGAACATTACAATGCTTTTTTCGGTGATTTTGAACAGATCAAAAAATTCGACCTCACCGACCATGAATGGACGGTGCAGTCGGGCGAACTAACCGCCAATCTGAAATTGAAAAGAGCGCTGATTGCCGAGAAATGTGCCGAAAAGATCAACCTGTTGTACAATACTTAAAATGCCCACCAATACTTAAAAAAAAATGGAAATGACACGGATTTTTGATATACTCGACCTCTACCGGCAACCCGGCAGGATTAACAGGGAAGCATTTGGAAAACGGGTAAATGAACAATGGATCAGTATTTCAACAAAGGAATATTTAAATACTGTTGAGCAACTTAGTCTTGGATTTCTCGAACTTGGACTGAAAAAAGGCGACATGGTTGCAACTGTATTGAAAAATGCTCCGGAATGGAATTATATCGACATGGCTTTGCTGCAAATTGGCGCCGTACAGGTACCGATTTATCCAACAATCAGTAATGCGAGCTATAGTTTTATCTTCAATGATGCCGGGGTAAGGTTTGTATTTGTGACCGATCAGTCGATCTACGAAAGGCTAAAAGATGTACTTCCGAACAACGATACGGTTGAAACAGTTTTTTGTATTGAACCCACCGAAGGATTGCGCAACTGGAGAGAGATAACCGAACTTGGAAAAAAATCGACAAAATCGGCTGAACTCGAAAGCATAAAAAAATCAATCGCTGATACTGAACTTGCCACATTAATTTATACATCGGGCACCACCGGTACACCAAAAGGTGTGATGCTGTCGCACCGCAATATGATGAGTAATTCCGAAGGATCAACGAACATCCTGGCGCACCATCCCGTGACAAGGGTGTTGAGTTTTTTACCCTTATGTCATGTGCTCGAACGCATGATGAATTACACTTTTCAACGTCATGGGGCAACCGTGTATTACTGCGATAATATCGAGCAGATTGGCGAATATATGCGTACCGCCCAACCCGAAATGTTTGCCGCCGTGCCGCGTGTTTTGGAAAAAACCTATGACAAGATAATGACAAAAGGCAGGGACCTGACCGGTATAAAGAAAGTCTTGTTTTTTTGGGCTGTTAAACTTGGAGAGCAATACGAACCCTGGGAAAATCAGGGCTGGTGGTATAATCTCAGATTAGCCATTGCCCGAAAACTGATTTTCAGTAAATGGCATGCTGCCTTTGGTGGTAAATTGACTGCTATAGTGAGTGGTGGGGCAAGTTTACAGGAACGATTGGCACGTATTTTTGGCGCAGCCGGATTTTACGTTATTGAAGGATACGGACTTAGCGAAACTTCACCCATTATCGCTGTCGGTAATTTCCAGCCTAAAGGTGTAAAAGTGGGAACTGTTGGCCCTGTTTTACCCGGCGTGCAAGTTAAAATTGCCGATGATGGTGAGATACTGTGCAAAGGTCCGAATGTGATGATGGGATACTACAAACGCGATGATCTTACCAATGAAATTTTCGATAAGGAGGGCTGGTTACATACCGGCGATATCGGAAAATTTGAAGGCATCTATTTGCGTATTACCGACCGTAAAAAAGAAATTTTCAAAACATCAAACGGGAAATATGTTGCCCCGCAACCTATTGAAAATAAGCTGAAAGAATCATCATTTATCGAAAATGCACTCGTCGTGGGTGATGCAAAAAACTTTGCAGCTGCTATTATCGTTCCGGCATTTAACCATATCGAATCGTGGTGCAGGGTGAAAGGGCGTGCTTATCCCGGACCACAAAAAGCCATTGAAGATGAGGTCATTCGGAAACGTATCGAACGCGAAATCAACCACATGAACGAATCAATTGACCAAAGTGAACAGATAAAACGCTTTACCCTGATCACCGATTCGTGGAATGTTGATTCGGGCGAACTCTCGCCAACCATGAAACTGAAAAGGAAATTCCTGCAACTGAAATATGCCGGAATGATTGAGGAGCTCTATAAGTGAACTAAAGTGAGCTAAAGTTGGGAGTGAACTAAAGTTAAAATGTATATAAAGTATACTATAGTCCGATAAAAATTAATGTATATCCGCTACGCGGAATCCTGTAATTGTATTTTATTATTCTACAATACTTTTTCCGCTACGCGGAAAATTCTCCGTAGGAGATTTAGTATTGTAGTAAAATCGGGCCACAATCCCAGTATACCTCGTAGAGGTTAAACCATATACGCGTTTTCGACTGATGGACAAATTATAACTGGACATTAATGATAAATTATATGTTTTTGTTCATCCTATTACGTTAGTTTAATGCAAACTTCCTGTCTGCCGGCGCAGCCTGGCAGGTTGTTCACTCGGAACTTTAGTTCACTCCCAACTTTAGTTCACTTTTTTAATGTAATATCCTAAACACCATCTCTTTGTAAAGTTCGCCATCGTCAATATTCTGACTTCCCAGGCCTTTGCCTTTCAGGTCAAATTCGCGCAATAGGGCAATGATTTCGACAAGTTTGGCGATGTTGTAATTTTGCGATGCTTTCAGATAATCGTCTACAAGAAAAGGATTTACACCGATCAATCCGGCAATACCGTTTTTCGATTTGTCGGGTGCATAATGAATTTTCAGAATTTTCAGGAAATAGCTGTATAACAACACAACCACCATCTGAATGGGATTGTCTTTGCTGTTGGCACCAAAATAATTGATAATCTGGTTCGCTTTAAAAATATCGCGAAAACCAAGTGCTTTTTGCAGTTCAAATATATTGAAATCCTTCGAGATACCTGTATTTCGTTCAACATCGTCTTCTGTAATGCGCGATTTTACCGGCAGGTTAATCATCAGCTTTTCGAGCTCATTGCGTACCTTGTGCAAATCGGTTCCCAGATAATCGGCTAACATCTGACAAGCCTTCGCTTCGATGGCATAATTACGTTGCTGCAGAAATTTTATGATCCATTCGGGTATATTGTTATCGTATAATTTTTTTGATTCGAACAGAACACCTTGTTTCTCAACAAGTTTGGTAAATGTTTTTCGTTTATCGAGTTTCTTGTATTTAAAGTTTACAACGAGTATCGTACTTTTGGGAATCGAGGTGAGTAGGGGTTCCAATTTCTCAATATCTTTCACGTCCTGTGCCTCTTTCACGATAAAGAGCTGATAATTACCAGTCATCGGGTAGCTGCGGGCCTGATTTATAATAGCCTGAACATCCACATCGCGGCCATAAACCACTATAAGATTGAACTCCTTATACATGGGTTCGAGCACAGTTTCTTCGAGAAAATCGGAGATGGTGTCGATAAAATAAGGTTCCTCACCCATTAAAAAATAAATGGGTGAATATACTTTGTTGCGGATATTGGTAATGATCTGGTCAAAAGTCACGTCGAGAGGGTTATTCGTTTAAAAGCGAAGATGTTTAACAGTAAGACCCTGGTTGATAAGATGTTGCAAAGCATCTATTCCAATCCTCAGATGTTCCGAAACAAATCGTTGGTTAACCCTGCGATCACTATCCGAGGTTTTAACGCCTTCCGAAACCATGGGTTGGTCCGAAACAAGCAACAAAGCGCCGGTTGGTATTTCGTTGACGAAGCCAACCGTGAAAATGGTAGCTGTTTCCATGTCGATGGCCATGCTGCGTGTTTTCACCAGATACTCTTTAAATTCCTCATCATGTTCCCAAACACGGCGGTTGGTGGTATAAACAGTGCCGGTCCAATAATCGCGTTCATGATCGCGGATACTTGTCGAAATGGCTTTTTGCAGGCTAAAGGCAGGTAATGCGGGTACTTCTGTCGGCAGATAGTCGTTTGACGTTCCTTCACCTCGAATCGCAGCGATTGGTAAAATAAAGTCGCCTAATTTATTTTTCCGTTTCAACCCACCGCATTTCCCCAGAAACAATACTGCTTTTGGGTGAATGGCGCTCAGCAGATCCATAATGGTAGCCGCATTGGCGCTTCCCATACTGAAATTGATGATGGTAATATCGCCCGATGTAGCGCATGGCATGGGATGATCGCTTCCGATAACCGGAACATTGTGCCATTCGGCAAAAAGCTCGAGATACTGGTGAAAATTAGTTAAAATAATATATTCGCCAAACTCATCAATTGGCAAGCCAGTGTAGCGTGGCAGCCAGTTATCAACGATTTCTTTTTTTGTTTTCATGCCCTGACTATTTGACCAACAAATGTACAGTTTTTATGGTAAGATGTCTTACTAATTGATCGATTTGCCTGCCATTTGCACCGGACAAGTGCACCAATGTGGGATAGTAATCAAATTTTCTTACAAAATTGAATTTCAAATTGCTGCACGAAATAACTTTTTCAATACCTTTACTCGGGGTTCATTCAATTTCACAACGATGTTCATGTATGCAATGGTTCAAGATCAGGGTGCAAAACAATAGAAAACAGGTTTTTGACCCAATCCGACATAAGTTTGTTGCTCTGACACCTGAAGAAGAAGTACGTCAGAATACGCTATTTCAGTTGATCAACACCATGAAAGTTCCCGAGAGTTTGATATCAGTTGAATACTCACTCAAACTGAATGGCTTGCAAAAACGCTGCGACATCGTGGTTTTCACGAAGGAGGGAAAAGCCGTAATGATTGTTGAGTGTAAGGCAGGTTCTGTCGAAATTGACCAATCGGTTCTTGAACAGGCGGCACGTTACAATTTTAAACTCAAGGTAAACTACCTCATGCTTACCAACGGAATAAAACAATTTTATTGTCGCATTCACAGCGAAAGCAAGCAACTCGAATATCTTGGTTTTATCCCTGATTATAAAACAATATGCGAAAGATAATGATTTGAACGAAATTGTCAACAAATTAAATTGAACTAACACGGCTACTGAAATTAATTGAACGCATGAAAAATTTAGGCGTAAATCATTCAAACCTCATTTCAATCTTACTTTTTTTCAATTTGCTACTCCTGATGACCGCCAATAAAACCATGGCGCAATCAAGTCAGGCAAATGAACAAGGTGCCCAAACCGTGGATGATTTCATCAAACTCTCAAAATCGAACCTGAGTTCTGATCCCCAACAGGCGCTGAAATATAGCGGCACAGCTTTGGAAATAGCCTTAACATCAAAAAATGACAGTTTAATTGCAAAGGCCTATAAATGCAGGGGCACTGCCTGTTATTTCCTGCAACAATTAAAAGAAAGTGTGATTTGTTGGGACTCATCGCTTCGTTATTTCGAAAAAACAGGGAAAACAAAGGAGATTGGAAATGTTTCAAATAATTTGGGCGTTGCACATTCTGATTTGGGAAATTATCAAAAATCGGTAGATTATTACCTCAAATGCCTGACAATGAAACGTCTGGAAGCAGATTCAATCAGTGTCGGACATACGTATAATAATCTGGGGACAATTTATTACGATTTACGTGCTTACAATGAAGCCCAGCCCTATTTCGAAAAAGCGAAAACTATTGCCCAACAATTTAATGATACGGAATCATTCATCATAGCGACAAATAATATAGGCCTTATTTATACCGAGTTACATCAATTTACTGAAGCGCTTAGATCGTTTAAAGAAAGTATTAAACATGCTCATAAAAATGAAGACCTATCCGGATTAGCTGTTGCGACAGAGAACATCGGAAATGTTTTTATGTTTCAGGAACAAAGTGACAGCGCATTGAAATATTTTTACGAAGCACAGCGTATTTATACTAATCTTGGCCAAAAAAATGGCAGTAACTTTCTGGGCATTGGCCGGTCGTGGCATCTGAAAGGTGAATACGATAAAGCCCTGAAATCGTTTCACGAGGCACTTGAAATAGCGCAACAATCGGGTGATCAAAAAATTAAAACAGATGCCTTACGTAATATCTTCGAAACAGCGAAAACTTCAGGAAATAAACCTGAAGCCTATAATGCTGCTGTTTGGTACATTGGCCTGATCGATTCGGTTCAAACATTGTTCGACTCTACTGCCATCATCAACCTTCAGGCAAAATTTGAAATGAAAGAGAAGGTTCACGAAATTGAAACGCTTACCCTTCAAAAGAAAATTCAGGAAGAGCAAATGGCTAAGCAAACCGTAGCGTTGAAAACACAACGGGCCTTCCTTTATCTGAACCTCATGGCCTTATTCATCTTTATCGTGCTGGTAATACTGCTCGTCAGGTTTAACCGCAAATATAAAAGAACATCAATTGACCTTCGAACACAAAATCAGATCAACCTGAAAACCAGCATCGACCTGCGTATTTCGAATAAAACCCTCAGCGAACAGGAGGAAATACTCAGAACGCTTATCGAAACCAGCCCCGATACCATACTCCTTAAAGATGGCGATGGCAGGTGGCTAAAGGCGAATCAGGCCATGCTATCCCTGTTTGACCTCAGCAATGAAGATTATAAATTCAAGACGGACCATGATTTGGGAATACTGAAACCATTTTTTACCAAGGCTTTTGAAGCCTGTGCGATTTCAGATGAAGTGTCGTGGTATAACAAACAGCCAACGCGTAGCGATGAGATTGTTCCGATGCTCGGGGGTGGATTCAAAATATATGATACAATAAAAGTTGCCTTGTTTAGCCCTGATGGAAGCAGACAGGGACTGATAATAATTGGCCGCGATATCACCCAACGAAAAGAAACCGAACTTAAACTAAATGCTGCACTGAAAAAAGCTGAAGAATCGGACAGATTGAAATCGGCTTTCCTTTCCAATATGTCGCACGAAATAAGGACGCCACTCAATGCAATCATCGGTTTCAGCGATTTACTCAAAGACGAAAACATTCAGGTACCCGAACGTCATGAATACCTGAGGTTGATTCAGGAAAATGGCGATGCTCTTTTGTCCCTGATCACCGATATCATCGATCTGTCGCAGATTGAAGCTGGCAACACAAAAATCAATTATGGCCAATTCGACCTTGTTGCTCTGCTGAATGAGATAGCGCGACAATACATTCAGTTATTGAAAAAAAGTAATAAAACGGATATCGAATTTCAAATCGATCTTCCTGTGAATGAGCTGATCATACTGTCCGATATCGGTAAAATACGACAGGTTATTATCAATCTGCTGAATAATGCGATAAAATTTACCGATACAGGTTTTATCAAGGTGTCGCTGTTGGTCAATAAAGAAACCGAAGTTGACACCAATTGGTTCCAGGTTATCGTAAGCGACAGTGGATCAGGTATTCCCGAAGGAAAAAAAGATCAGATTTTTGACCGTTTTGCCAAATTCAGTGATAGTAATAAACGTATTTACGGTGGTACCGGACTTGGACTAAGTATCGTCCAGAAAAACATGGAACTCCTCAAAGGCAGTATCAATGTTGAATCGGAACCTAATGCCGGTACAATTGTTACGGCTACATTCCCACTGATTTTCGCGAAAAGAATTGATCGTAACCGAACCAAAAAAAAGTTTCTTAATCTTGAGGGCAAAACAATCCTGATTGTTGAGGATGAACAATCGTGCTTCGAATTATTGAAAGCACTGATTATTCCATCAGGAGCGATTCTTTTACATGCAAGGGACAGCATCAAGGCCATGCATTTTTGCCGGAAACACCGCGAAATAGCTTTAGTAGTAATGGATATCCGATTGCCCGGTATGAACGGGCTTGAGCTTACCAAACAAATTAAGGAACTCAGACCCGATCTTCCGGTGGTTATTCAAACGTCGTTTGCATTGCCCGATGAAAAAGAGGCCTGCTTCGATTCGGGTTGCGATGGATACCTAACAAAACCAATCAGGTCAGAATTGTTGTTGCCAATGCTCGACGAAATGGTAGGCTGACAAAGCAACCCGACCAATCATGGCAGTCAGGTTCACAAAAACTGCCCTTACTTCCCGAATTGGGTTTTCAGGAAAAATATGTATTATCTTTGCCTTTCTCAATTTTCATTTAATGGAATTGAGAAGGGCAAACATTATACGCACAGGTAAAATTTTGATAAATTACTAAGTGTAGATTGCTTTTCGATTAGATTGATACTGCTATGATTGCTCCTTTAAAACCAATTTTCAGTCGCCTTGACAAGGCATTCAAGGAAGATTTAACAAGATCTTTTCACCTTACCATTTGCCTGTCACCAGGTGGATTTTCATTTGTTATCTATGCGCCCGATAAACAGAAATATGTTGGTATTGAGGTATTTAAATTTAATCCCCCAACAGATGATATTAAATATGCAGCACTGATCGATGAGATAATTATGCACAGGCAATGGATTGCTTACCCATATCAATCCGTTTTGGTAATTACTGACCACATTGCGAACTGCCTCATCCCCTCGCCACTGTTCGACGAAAAAGAAAAAGGCACTTATCTCGCTTTCAACCAAACCTTTCGCGACAACAGCCGGATTGCAGTAGATACCCTCAAAAATGCCGACTCAAAAAATGTATATTATCTTTCGAACCCCTTAGTAGGAAAAATAAAAGAACTTTGGGCCAATTCAAGTATCGTACAACTCAGTTCGGTATTGATCGAAAGTTTACTTTTAAGCATCAAAAACAAAGGATTCGAAGACAAAGTGTTCGTAAATGTGCGTGATCAGGTTTTTGACCTTATAGTACTTCGCGAAGAGAAACTGCATTTTTATAATCATTTCAAATTCAATTCAAAAGAAGATTTTCTTTATTTCCTGCTGTTTTCGATGGAACAGTTGCGTCTCAATCCTGAAACAACGGAGATCAATTATTTAGGACAGATTGATAAAGATTTGCCAATCTATGAACTTGCCTGGCACCATATCAGGAACAGTAAATTTGTAAGCCGTAACGAAAATTTTAAATATAGTTATGTTCTTGATGATGTAAGACCTTCGGAGTATTTCATTCTTTTTAATGCACTGCAATGCGAATTATAAGAGGTAAATATCAGCGCCGGATCATTCAGGCGCCAACAAACCTGCCGGTAAGGCCAACGACTGATATGGCAAAGGAAAGTTTGTTCAATATCCTGAATAATCTTGTCGATTTTGAGGATCTGCATGTGTTGGATCTTTTTGCCGGAACCGGAAATATCACCTATGAATTTATTTCACGTGGAAGCAAGGTTACCGCGGTTGACAACAATTTCCATTGTATCCAGTTCATACACCAAACCGGCGAAAAACTTGGCATGGAACATTTAAAGACTGCTAAATCAGATGTTTTTCAGTTTATTCCGGGTCACCACCAAAAATACAATCTCATTTTTGCTGATCCACCTTTCGACACACCTGATTACCAGAAATTGGTTGATCTGATCTTTGATCAACAATTGCTTCATACTGATGGGATTTTAGTTGTAGAACACCCAATCAGTATCTCTTTTATCGAACATCCAAAATTTACCGATCAAAGGCACTATGGTAAGGTGAATTTCAGCTTCTTCAGTAACGAGAAATAAAACATCCCGGATGTTTAATACTGACTTCTCTCGTCGTACGGCCAAGATAAGTCACTTCCCACCTCCCACTTCTCTCGTTGTGCCGCCGAGACAGGCAACTTCTCACTTCTCATTTCTCACTTCTCACTTCTCACTTCTCACTTCTCACTTCCAACTTTTTTCAAAAATTTCAAACGATTGCTAAAGAATTCATCTAAATTTGACGAAATAATAAAAAAGTCAATTTTAGTATGGAATACCAAATTCTCAAACATGAAATAAATGAGGGAATCGCTCTCGTCACTGTTTCCCGTCCGCAAGCCTTAAATGCTTTGAACACCTTGTTCTTTAAGGAGATGGATCATTTATTGGCTGCATTGGCACAAAATAATTCGGTACGGGTGATGGTGCTAACAGGCGAAGGTAAAGCTTTTGTTGCCGGAGCCGATATTGCCGAGATGGTGGATAAATCAGCCATGGAAGGAAGTGGTTTCAGTCGTATGGGTCAAAACACATTTCGCTCACTTGAGAAGATGCCATTCCCGGTAATTGCAGCTTTGAATGGTTTTGCGCTTGGCGGAGGTCTCGAACTGGCAATGGCCTGCGATTTCAGAATTGCATCAAACAAAGCCAAACTCGGGCAACCGGAAGTGAATCTTGGATTGATACCAGGTTTCGCAGGTACACAACGATTGCCCCGACTGGTAGGCATGGCCAACGCGCTCTACCTGCTCTCTACAGCCGAAATTATTGATGCTGCCGAAGCACTTCGCATCGGTTTGGTTCAAAAAGTTACCGAGCCTGAAATGCTTATCGATGAAACGATGCGCATTGCCAGGTTGATCGCTTCCAAAGGGCCTAAGGCTGTTCAGTTAATAAAAGTTGCTGTCCGTAAAGGGCTTGGAATGGAGTTTGAAGCTGGTAACGATCTCGAAGCCATGCATTTTGGATCACTTTTCGGCGCAAAATCGGAAGGCGAAGAAGGAATGAAAGCATTTCTTGAAAAAAGACCACCCGTTTGGTAATACCTTTTAAAATTTACATTATTAATTTAAAATATTGATATTGAATAATATAAAATAACAATATATCAAATGAACTACGACGAAAGATTAAAACATGTTTCGGTGCTTGGTGCCGCAGGAAAGATGGGCAGTGGAATACTGCTCCTGACAGCCGTTGAAATGGCCGACATCAGCCTGAAACCCGAAAACAAAGGAAAAACATTCGTGCTAAATGCCATCGACCTGTCGGACGATGGATTGGCCGGATTGATGGATTACCTGCGCGTTCAGGTACAGAAAATTGCCGAGAAAAAGGCTGTCATGCTCCGTCAGTTGTATGCCGACCGTACCGACCTGATCGAAAATTTCGACATCATCGAACAATATGTCAATGATGTTTTACGCATTGTAAGACCAACTACAGCCATTGAGACTTCATATAGATCAAACCTCGTTTTTGAAGCTGTTAGTGAAAACAAAGACCTGAAAGTCAAGATTTTAAAACAAATCGATACGAACAATCCAAATCAACCCTGGTTTTTCACCAACACTTCTTCGGTGCCGATTCACCTCATCGAGGACGAAGCCGGATTGAAAGGACGTGTGTTGGGCTTCCATTTTTATAACCCACCCGCTATTCAAAAATTGGTTGAATTGATTGTAACAGCCTACACCTTACCCGAAGCAACGCAGTTTGCCAACAGTTATGCCAAAGCATTGCGGAAGGTAGTTGTTCCGAGTAACGATTTCGCCGGTTTCATTGGCAACGGGCATTTTATGCGCGATGCCTTACATGGTATCAATCAGGCAATCGAACTTTCAAAAACTATCCCACTTACCGAAGCCATTTATAAGGTAAACAAGGTGAGTCAGGATTTCCTTGTCAGGCCGATGGGAATATTTCAACTCGTTGATTATGTGGGTATTGATGTTGTTCAGTTTATCATGAAAGTGATGAATCCATTCATGGTGAACGAAGATTTGCACAGCGATCTGCTCGATAAAATGATGGAACTTGGTGTGAAAGGCGGACAACTTTCGAGTGGCGCGCAGAAAGATGGTTTTTTGAAATATGAAAAAGGGGCGCCGGTGGCTGTTTTCGACATTAAACAAGGTGATTATGTGGCTTTCGATTCTTTCTCAGCCAAATCCGACGAGCAGCTTGGTGCGTTGCCACAAAATTTCAAGCCCTGGAAAGCAGCAGTCAGAATTGCCAATAATGAGACACATTTTACACCTTATTTCGCTGAACTGAAGGCTATGGATTCCGAAGGGGCGAAACTTGCCATCCGCTACGGAAAACGTTCTGATGCTATTGGCCGTCAGCTTGTTTCAGATAAAGTAGCCAACAACGAACAGGATGTGAACACGGTGATGCTAACCGGTTTCTTTCATGCCTACGGACCAATTAATAGTTTTTTTGAATAGAAACAGAATGTGAAGCCAACTTTAGGCACTTTAGCTCACTTTAGTTCACTCCGAACTTCTATAACTATTTAAATATCAACAATAACACACAACAATGAAAAGAAAAATATACATGACCGCCGGATACAACACCGTATCGATGGGCACCGGTCGTAAAGAATTTAACCCGAAGAAAGATCGTCCGGGTTTAGAGTATTACATCAGCGAAGCCGGAAAAGGTGTACTGAATCAGATTGGCGGTGCAGAAAAAGTAGATGAGTCGTTTATCGGCAACTTTATGGCGGCTCGCTTTAACAAACAAGGGCATATCGGTGGATTTGCCGGCATGATTGATCCGGGATTGGAGTATAAACCAGCCATGCGCGTCGAAGGCGCCTGTAGCTCGGGCGGTCTGGCGCTTGTTTCGGGTATCAGATCGGTGCTTGCCGAAACGGCCGACGTTGTGTTGGCCCTGGGAGTGGAAGTGCAAAATACCGTGAAAGCTATTTATGGCGCCGATATCCTTGCCGGTGCCGGCTGGTTTCAAAAACGTAAAAACAGCCATGCCTATTTCTTCCCCGGTCAGAACTCAGACCGTGCCGGTGCTTATTACGAAAAATATGGTTACGATTACACCCGCAAAGGCATGGGAAAATGGTTTTGCAATGATATGGAGAATGCACGGTTAGATCCCAACGCACAGGAGTTTCATAATACCACACCCGATCTGGAAGCCTTGTACCATGGCATGAAACCCAACGGGAAGAGTTTTGTCGATCATCTGAATGTGCTCGATTGTTCGAAAGTGTCGGATGGCGCATCAGGTATTGCTATTGTATCGGAAGAAGGCTTAAAACGCATTGGTGTTGACAAAAAAGACGCGGTTGAGATTGTCGGCTGGGCACAGTTAACCCGTAACATCACAAATGATCCGCCAGAACCGCTTGAGCTCACCACCATCAAAAAAACGGCTGCCAAAGCCCTGGAAAATGCCGGTATCAGCATCGATCAGGTTGCTACCATCGAACTCCACGATTGTTTCAGTATCGTTGGCGTGTTGGGTGTTGAAGCCCTTGGATTGGCCGAACCCGGCAAAGGGGCCGGATTTATTGCCGAAGGCAATACCTCACGCACAGGCAAGATACCGATGAACACAACCGGCGGACTCATAGGTTGGGGTCATCCTACCGGAGCCACAGGCGTACATCAGGCAGTTACCATCTGGCAGCAACTCACCGGCAAAGCAGGCGCGACCCAACTCAATATCACAGCCGAAAAACCTTACGGCCTCACCATCAATATGGGTGGCGACGATGTGACTGTGGTAGCTATTGTGTATAAGCGGGGTGAGTGAAATCGTTTCGGGCTGACTACTTATTTAAACAGCTACCTCATCTTTTAACTAAGGCTTTCGTCCAAATTGTTATACCTTTGATTTGATGAAAAGCATTGAAAATATATTGCCTTACGATGCCGAACTCCCTGTTGATTATGCCGATAGGGTGGGTTTGTCCTATTCAGTTTTTGTTACGCAACTTCATAAAAGAAAAAAAGGTCAGTTTCTTACTCCATCGGCTATTGCAAGGTTCATGGGTAGCTTGGCAACATCCGGTAAAAAACATATCACTATACTTGATCCGGGCTGCGGGACCGGAATTTTAAGTTGCGCCCTCATTGAAAATCTGGTTGCAATAAATCCTGATTTGCAGTCTATTCATCTTGATGTTTATGAACTTGACAACGAAATATTGTCGTTTACAAACCTTGTTTTAGAATACCTGAGAAAATGGTTAAGCAGTAGAAATATTTCTTTTCATTATATTATGATCACTGAGGACTTCATACTGCGAAATGCCGATGTTCTTAGGAGTGAGCAGATACTTTTTAATTTGCACGACAATTCATTTTATGATTTTATTATCTCCAATCCACCTTATTTTAAACTGAATAAGGAGGATTTAAGAGCTAAAACCGCCGAATCAATTTCAAGTGGTCAGCCTAATATTTATGCGTTGTTTATGGCCGTTTCTTCCAGAATGTTGGATCATGGTGGTCAATTAATCTTCATCACACCACGTAGCTTTGCCTCAGGCAGATATTTTAAATCTTTTCGTGCGTTCTTTTTCAGTCAGGTTACAATGAATCAACTTCATCTTTTTGATTCACGGAAAGATGCATTTAACCGGGACAAGGTATTACAGGAGACCTTAATTCTAAAAGCTACCAAACGTGATAGATTCGATATTAATCCGATTGTTGCTGTAACCAGTTCAAAAGGAATTAGGGACTTATCTGCACCTGGAATTAAAAGCTATCCGCAAAATCAGATCTTGAATTTAAATAGCAAGGAAATGATTTTGCACATTCCCGTAAACGATGAGGAAGAAGAAATTATTGATTTGTTTCAACGTTGGAACGGATCGTTACATAAGTATAACATTCAGATATCGACCGGCCCTGTAGTAGCTTTCCGGGCAACCGAATTCATAAGGGAAGTTTATGAAAATGGTTCAATTTTTCTGGCACCATTAATTTGGTTACACAATGTGTATAAAATGCATATTGAATGGCCTGTTACCAAACCAAATAAGGGTCAGTATATTCAAATTTGTTCAGGTAGTCAATCTTTGTTAATTCCAAATAAAAACTACATTTTGTTGCGCCGTTTCAGCGCCAAAGACGATAAAAGCAGGTTAATAGCATCGCCATATTTTGCGAAGTCGCAAGATGCAGAATATGTAGGTGTAGAAAACAAGGTAAACTACATATACCGCCCCAAGGGTGAATTGGAGCTTAATGAAGTCATTGGACTCGCAGCAGTCTTAAACAGCAAACTGTTCGATAATTATTTCCGTATTTTCAATGGAAATGTTAACGTGAGTGCAACTGAATTAAGAGAAATGCCTTTGCCCGCCTTAGATTTAATAAAACAAATTGGCAACCGGTTGATTCTGAATAGGAATGATTTCCCTCAGGAACAGATTGATCTGCTTGTCAACGAAACACTGGCCAATAAAAGCGAACTGGTTATATGAGCAAACTTACAGAAGCACAACAAATCCTTGAAGCAATTGGTTTACCCAAACGCCAGCAAAACGAACGATCGGCACTTACCCTCCTTGCATTATGTAACCTAAAAGAAAATGATTCATGGAAGGATGCTCAACGAACCAGTATGTCAGTAGTAGGAAACAGGGAGAATGCAAAATACGCAGGTGTGTTGCGCTTTATCGCGGAACATTATAATAAGCAGTATGCGGAAAACAGTCGGGAAACTATTCGACGTCAAACGCTACACCAATTTGTACAGGCCGGGATTGTTGAACATAATCCGGAAAATCCGCAATTACCAACGAATAGCAAAGACAATCATTACAGACTTACTGGTGCTGCTTTGCAGGTTGTAAGGGCATATGGGACAAAGAAATGGAAACCTGAATTGGATCTGTTCAGCCAGAATATCGGTTCATTACAGGAAAAATATCACAAGAAACGAAATCTGCAATTGATTCCTGTTAAGTTATCAAATGGAAAAGTATTGAAATTTTCTCCCGGCAAACATAATCTGGTTCAAGTTGCAATAATTAAGGAATTTGCGTCCAGATTCGCTACTGACAGTGAATTGCTTTATGTTGGTGACACTGCGAACAAATATTTATATATCGATGAAATTTCGTTGAATACAATCGGTATTCCATTAAACGAACATGGCAAACTTCCCGATGTTATCTTGTTTGATAAAAAAAATAACTGGCTTTTCATGATTGAAGCGGTAACCTCACATGGTCCTGTTTCGCCCAAACGGCTAATTGAACTTGAAGAAATGCTCAAAGCCTGTAAGCTTGGAAAAGTTTATGTTTCGGCCTTCCCTGATTTTAGAGAGTTTAAAAAGCACACTGCTGAAATAGCCTGGGAAACTGAAGTTTGGATAATGGATTTTCCTGAACACATGATACATTTTAACGGCGACCGTTTTATGGGTCCAAGGCAATAACTTACTTAGAAATGAAACCCGAACACCGCCGCCAAATGGTGGTTGTATTGTCACATTTTAAGCATCGACTTGTTCACTAATACCTATTTTCAAAGGTATTGATTTATTTTTCAATTACTTAATCTATGTGGAATTAACGTTCATTCGGGCAAATAGGGCAAACAACAAAATTGTAAATCCGATACTTATCATCCAATCCGTTGAACAATGATCAGCATTTTCGGTTATTATTACATAAATAAACTACGATGGATTTAGAATCATTACTCAAATATAATCCGGTACTATTGGCGCTCATCGCCACGCTGTTTACCTGGGGTGTAACGGCATTGGGAGCCGCCATGGTATTCTTCTTTAAATCGATAAACAAAAGGGTGCTTAACTCCATGCTGGGATTTGCTGCCGGTGTGATGATAGCCGCCAGTTTCTGGTCGTTGCTTAAACCCGCTATCGAGATGGCCGAAGCCAATGGTTCTGTTCCCTGGGTTCCTGCGCTGGTAGGTTTTTTGGCCGGTGGCGCATTCCTGTTGCTTGTTGATAAATTGTTGCCCCACCTGCATCTAGGACTATCTATCGACAAAGCTGAAGGGATTAAAACCACGTGGCAACGAAGTGTTTTACTTGTACTTGCCATCACATTGCATAATATTCCGGAAGGACTGGCCGTTGGTGTAGCCTTTGGCGCGTTGGCAAATAATCCTGACACAGGCATGCTTGCAGGAGCAATCGCGCTGGCGATTGGTATCGGTTTGCAAAATTTTCCCGAGGGCGCTGCGGTTTCTATTCCACTAAGGCGCGAAGGATTCTCCAGATGGAAAGCTTTCAACTATGGCCAGTTATCTGGTATCGTTGAGCCGATAGCAGGTGTATTTGGCGCTTATCTGGTTTTGACTATCGAACCTCTGCTCCCCTACGCGCTCTCGTTTGCTGCCGGAGCCATGATATTTGTAGTCGTCGAAGAACTGATCCCCGAGTCACAATCAGGAAATGAAACTGACTTTTCCACCATTGGTGCCATGCTCGGTTTTGCAACCATGATGCTGCTCGATGTGGCATTGGGATAAAATTTAAAAACAATTTATCACATGAAAGCTTTGATAACAGGTAACCTTTCCGGTAAAAAAGTTTTGATTATTTTTTTGTTGACCGGCATCGTCTATACAATTATGCTTACCATCACCATTCCGAAAGTAATGGATTATACAGGTGGAATGAAGGTATTGGACATGATGCCCACCGGATATACTGTTGCCTATGTTTTCGATTTGTTCGAAGCACTTGGTAACGAAGGAAGACACGCCTATCTTTACAATCAGCTACCCCTTGATCTCGTTTTCCCGCTTTTATCTGGAATTAGTTTTTGTCTGATTTTCGCATGGTTTCTGAATAAACTCAGTAAATTGTATAGTCGTTGGTTTTATCTGAGCTATATCCCCATTTTTGCGGGACTTTTCGATTATCTCGAAAATTTTGGCATCATCATCCTGTTGAACACGTATCCCGATATTGCTGTTGGTTTGATCAAAACTACCAATGTTTTTTCAGTTTTAAAAAGTGCGCTGACAACCATGCAATTTGTTATTTTGATCATTCTGCTGACTATTTTCGGATATAACAAATTATTTCCGAAAAGGGTACAAATCAATTAGAACTAAATGGGTGTGATGGCTTATCTTTGTCACAAGGATCATTTAAAAAAAATTGAACGTATGAAAAAATTTGCCGTTGTCCTGGCTGGTTGTGGTGTTTACGATGGAGCCGAAATCCATGAAGCTACACTCGCATTGCTTGCGATCAAAGAAATGGGTGGTGATTATCAGTGTTTTGCACCTGATATCTTGCAACACCATGTCATCAATCACCTCACAGGAAAAGAAATGCCCGAAAAGAGGAATGTTTTGGTTGAGTCAGCACGAATCGCGCGTGGCAACATCAAACCACTTTCCGAATTTAAGGAGAAAGATTTTGATGCGTTATTGTTTCCGGGTGGTTTTGGCGCAGCCAAGAACCTTTCATCAGTTGCTTTCGATGGAGCAAATGCCAAAGTAAATCACGAAGTGGAAGTGGCAATCAAAGCCATGCACAAGGCTAAGAAACCTATCGGCGCCATGTGTATAGCGCCTTCTTTTGTTACAAAAGTCCTTGGCGATGTGAATGTTACGCTCGGAACAGATGAAAAGGATATTCAAATGATCGAAGCGATGGGTGGCACACATGTCGAAACCGAACATGGCGATGTGGTGTATGATGCCGAGCACCTGATTTTCACAACCCCCTGTTATATGCTTGATGCACAGATTACTGATATCTGGGATGGCGCTTACAACCTGATTGATGCCATGATGAAGGAACTGAACGACGAAGTTGAATAGAAGGATAGGCAATGATAACATTAACCTTATTTACCGCATGACTGCATCGACAACTCGTGCCGTTAACTCATTTTTTATCGCATGAAGAACCGTATCACAACATTATTTAATATCAGGTATCCAATTATCCAGGCCGGTATGATATGGTGCTCCGGCTGGGAACTCGCCTCTGCGGTGAGCAATGCAGGCGGATTAGGACTCATCGGTGCCGGATCAATGCAGCCCGAGGTATTACAACAGCATATCAGGAAATGTAAAGCAGCCACGGACAAGCCATTTGGTGTAAATGTTCCCTTACTATATTTCCAGACCGATGAGGTGATCGAAATCCTTGTAAATGAAAAAGTACCGGTTGTTTTCACTTCGGCCGGTAATCCCGCAAAATACACCGCTTACTTAAAATCGAAAGGCATTAAAGTAGTGCATGTGATAGCCAACCTTAAATTCGCATTGAAAGCTGTCGAAGCGGGTGTTGATGCTATCGTGGCCGAGGGTTTTGAAGCGGGAGGACACAACGGTATTGAGGAAACAACAACAATGACACTGATTCCGATGATTCGCGAGATGGTTCATATCCCGCTCATTGCCGCCGGTGGTATCGCCAGTGGTGAGCAAATGTTAGCTGCTTTTGCCCTGGGAGCCGATGGAGTTCAGATAGGTTCGTTGTTTGCATCTTCTATTGAATCATCAGCTCATCTTGCTTTCAATCAGGCGATCGTTGAAGCAGGTGATGGCTCAACCTCCTTGATGTTGAAAAAGGTAGTTCCGGTTCGTCTGTTGAAAAATCCTTTCTTTACTAAAGTTCAAAAAGCTGAACAATCGGGTGCTACGGTTGATGAACTGAAAGAGCTTCTTGGTAAAGGCCGTGCTAAAAAAGGTATGTTTGAAGGTGACCTCGTTGAAGGAGAATTAGAAATAGGACAGGCGGCTTCAATCATTCACGAAATGAAACCGGTTCAGGAGATTTTCAATACGCTGATATCAGGCTACCTGAAGGCACGACGAAATCAATTGCCCGAATTCGATTGAGACCTGAACGGGAATCAAAAGTTTTGTGTATATTTGTAACAATAAAATATTTGTTATAAATAATTCTATATCATAACGTTATGAATTTTGAGTTTACTGAGGAACAGTTAATGATTCAACAGGCAGCCCGTGATTATGCACAACGCGAATTAATCAAAGATGTGTTGGAGCGTGATGCAAAAGCCGAATTTCCTGCCGATCATATCCGAAATATTGCCGGCTTAGGTTTCATGGGAATGATGGTTGACCCGAAATATGATGGTAGTGGCATGGATACAATTTCGTATGTGTTGGCCATGGAAGAGTTGAGTAAAATTGATGCTTCGGTGAGTGTGATTGTATCGGTAAATAATTCATTGGTTTGTTATGGTCTCGAAAAATTCGGGACGGAGGAACAGAAACAAAAATATCTTCGTCCGCTTGCCAGTGGTAAAAAGATTGGCGCATTTCTTTTGTCGGAGCCTGAAGCCGGTTCCGACGCCACAAGCCAACGCACCTTAGCCGAAGACAAAGGCGATTATTATTTAGTAAACGGCACCAAAAACTGGATCACCAATGCCAACTCGGCCTCAACCTATATCCTGATTGCCCAAACTCATCCTGATAAAAAACATAAAGGAATTAACGCGCTTATCGTTGATAAAGACACGCCCGGAATCAGTCTGGGACCGCACGAAGACAAGATGGGGATGCGCAGTTCCGACACACATTCGGTCATGTTTACCGATGTAAAGATTCCCAAAGCAAACCGTATTGGTGATGATGGTTTTGGCTTTAAATTTGCCATGCAGGCACTCGAAGCTGGTCGTATCGGTATTGCATCGCAGGCACTTGGTCTGGCTTCCGGTGCACTTGAACGATCTATTGCCTATTCAAAAGAACGGAAAGCATTTGGAACCATCATCGCGAACCATCAATCAGTTGCTTTCAAACTGGCCGAGATGGCCGTGAAAGTTGAAAATGCACGCAACCTTTGTTTGAAAGCTGCATGGCTGAAAGACAATCATTTGTCATTTGGTATCGCCAGTGCGATGGCTAAGCAATACGCAGCCGACATTGCCATGGAAGTGACTACCGAGGCCGTTCAGATTCACGGCGGATATGGTTATGTGAAGGAATATCATGTTGAACGGCTGATGCGTGAAGCCAAACTGACGCAAATTTACGAAGGAACCTCAGAGATTCAGAAGATCGTAATATCCAGAGATTTATTAAAGTGAGCTGCACTTATTTCTATCTTTGTCATTCAAAATAATTTTATCATATAAACGTAATTTTATGAAAATATTGGTATTGATTGGTAATGTGCCCGACACAACCACCAAAGTCAAATTTAATGCCGACAAAACCGCCTTTGACGCGAATGGCGTGCAATGGATCATCAATCCATGGGATGAACTGGCGCTCACCCGTGCCCTTGAACTAAAGGAAACTGCTGATAGCTGTATCGAAAGTATCGTCGTGGCCAATGTCGGTCGGGTCGAAACAGAAAGTACCCTGCGCAAAGCACTCGCTGTTGGTGCTGATGAAGCCATCAGGGTAGATGCTGATCCGAAAGATGCTTTTTATGTTGCTTCGCAACTCGCTCAGGTGGCGATCGGATTTGATCTTATTTTCGCCGGAATCGAGGCTTCTGACTATAACGGCGCTGCCGTAGGTGGTATGTTGGCTGAGTTACTTGCTATTCAGTCAGTATCAGCGGTTTCAGGCATTCAGCTTGAGAATGGCAGCCTGAAAATCAACCGTGAAATTGATGGTGGATCACAAACTCTGGCAATGAATTTACCTTTGCTGGCTATCGTTCAGAAAGGCATTGCAAAGGAACCACGGATTCCGGCCATGCGTGGAATCATGATGGCACGAAGCAAAAAATTGACAGTCGCGACTCCCATTGAAGTTGAACCGCTCACGAGCATCTTATCTTTCGAATTGCCTGCACCCAAAGCAAGCTGCAAATTAGTTGCCGAAGATCAGGCCAAAGAGTTGATCAGACTCTTACACGAAGAAGCCAAAGTATTGTAAATCATTAAAATATAAAGAGATGTCAGTATTACTATATACCGAAAACTGGGACGGGAAATTTAAAAAAGTAAGTTTCGAATTGGCTTCTTATGCCGCCAAACTCGCTGCTGAAATGGGAGTTTCCATTTCTGCAATTTCATTAGGACCGGTTGAAGAAGAAGAATTGACCAAATTAGGTAATTATGGAATTCCGGTAGTGTTGAGCGCTTCCTGTTCGAATTACACCTCGCTCGATAATCAGGCGATTGCCCATGCAGTTGCCAGCGCTGCCCAACAGATTGGAGCTACAGTGGTAATTCTCGCCCAGAGCAATCTTGGTAAAGCAATCGCGCCACGCCTGTCAGTTAAGCTGAAAGCCGGAATGGTAAGCGGAGTGCAGGGATTGCCGGTCAGTTTGAACCCGTTCACAGTGAAAAAAATGGTTTTTACCGGCAAAGCATTCGCCAATATCAGCATTCAAACGGCAATAAAAGTCATCACACTGGCGCCGAATTCGTTTGGAGTATTTGAGAATCCTGTGAAGTTAACCATCGGGAAATTCGATGCCGGACTGTCAGATACTGATTTCACCACGAGGATTGAATCGACGAATAAAGTCACCGGAAAAGTATTACTTACCGATGCTGATATCGTTGTTTCGGCTGGTCGCGGACTGAAAGCCCCCGAAAACTGGGGTCCGATTGAAGAGCTTGCCGCATTGTTGGGCGCCGGAATTGCCTGTTCACGTCCGGTTTCGGATGAAGGATGGCGCTCACATAATGAACATGTCGGCCAAACCGGGAAGATCATCTCCCCGAATCTGTATTTTGCCTTCGGTATTTCGGGTGCAATCCAGCATCTGGGAGGTGTGAGTGCTTCAAAATGTATCGTAGCCATTAACAAAGATAAAGATGCTCCAATCTTTGAAGCAGCCGATTATGGCATCGTGGGTGATGTTTTTAAGGTGTTACCGCAATTGATCGAGGCAGTAAAAGAAAGCAAATCCTAAAAATAATTCATATTAACAGATTGAATTAAAGCGAATTAAATGAACCCACAACCTATTTCAGGTTTGTGGGTTTTTTGTTTGAAACAAAAATACATTTCCACCGTTTTAAACAAGGAAATCCGAAAGGTAGTCAAAGGTAGTCAAAGCTTCACTCAAAGTGAAGCCTTGACTACCAGGATATAGGAACTAATTATGCGAATTATCTCATTTTTGTTTTTGTTTTTTATTGGTTTTGCTGTTTTTTCGCAGCAAAAAGACTGGGACCTTATCGATCAGAAAATCGCGCAGATACCACCATCAGCCGAAAAAAGTATCCCTGCGCTGTCGAAATGGATCAATGTTGAGTTTTTGGCAAAGCCAGAGCGTATGCGCGCCATTCAACGCTGGATTGCCATGAATCTTAGCTATGATTTCAACAGTTCGATCGAAGAATTGACCAAAAAAGAAAACCATGAGATTGTTGCATCAGCATTTCGGACAAGGAAATCGGTTTGCGGTGGCTATGCTGGGTTGATGGACAGCCTGTGCAAACTTGTTGGGATTCAATCGTATGTGATTGATGGTTACACCATTCAGGATGGTAAGATAAATCCCAATCCACATGCCTGGGTTGCGGCAAAAATTGACGAAAAATGGTGGATATTCGATCCAACCTGGTCGTCAGGGAGATTGGTAAATGGTAGGTATGAGCATGACTTTGACGAAAGTTATTTTATGGTTCCTCCTCAGAAAATGATTCTGTCGCATATTCCTTTCGATCCCATCTGGCAATTTCTTGAGTTTCCGCAATATGCAACGAACGATAAAGTTTTCAGGACAACCAGTCGTTATGATTTCATCGATTCAATACAGCTCCATCAACAATTATCCAATAAACTTCAGATTACCAACGAAATAAGGAGAATAAACGAATTTCAGGCTACCAACCAGGCGATCGCGAAACGATTGTCGTTTTTGTATGATAACTTAGATGTTGAACTGTATAACGAGAATATCAAACTTTACAACAGAGCAATCAAAAATTACAACGAAGCCGTAACCAACTGGGATACTTACATTGATTTCCGTAATAAACATCTTGATGATATTCAGCATGTTAAGAAACGTATGCCCGATCTTAACAAAATTCTTGATCAGCTCGACCACTGCAGTAATTTATTACAGCAAATGAAAGAATTAACTTCAGATCTGGCCAACGGAGTGTTCGACCTGAGCAGGGCAATCAAGTCGATGAAATCACAGATTCAGGAAGAAAAAAACCTGATAAACAACTCGTAGCAAAGCTGTTATCAGGTCAATTCATTCGAATTCTATTGTTTAATCGTGCACGTACATCAATCCATAACGGGCAACATCATAGCCTTCGTTGAACGAATAAACGATCACATCCACTTTATACAGAGCATCTTTGGTTGGCTTAACCGTAGCCATGGCATACGATTCGGAAGAAGCATCTTCGGCAACCAAGGTCCATTTGTCGAGCAAATCATCGTATTCATATACTTTTACATCAAGATCTTTCACTCCGCCATCGGCAAAACCGATGATTGAATACTCCCAATCGGCCGACAGATTACGGAATGATTCTTTGGATGTAAACACAAGATCGTACTCAATACGAACGATTTCCTTTCCATCGGTATCAAACTGGTCAACAAGGGCAGCGCCTGTTTTATAAATGGGATAACTTAGTTTTTCGTTGATGCACTGTGCATTTGAATTGTAACTAAGCCCGATAAAGGCAATAATAGCAACGATAATGATTTTTTTCATGGCTTTTTAGGTAAAATGATTTTTTATAGTAATTAAATTCCGGCAAAAGTAGAATCTTTTGATTAGTCTCTAACCTACTGATTCTAAGTAATTCTACGTATTTTTAATCTAAAAAGCAAGTCGAAAGGGAAATAAATTAATAAAAAAATGTTTTTAAGGCCAGAGGCCTGTTGAGGCAAGCGTAGCGGGACGCTACGCTTAGCTTTGGTAACTATTTTATCAATCCTGCTCTGCGTAGCGTCCCGCTACGCAGGCCTAATCTGGCCTCAGGCCGTTTATCAAATTGTTTTCCACTTTTTGGTAATCAGTATAACATCCAGAAGTCCATTTTCTTCGGCATAGTTTTTTGCACTGGAGAACAAATACTCTTCAGGATGAAGCACAATACCTGTCCTCACAGGATTCTGATGTATATAATCCACTTTTTCCTCGATAAATTCGTTTGACCACAAGAGTTCCGGATGGTTATTATGACTCCATAACTGAAAAACGCTGTTCCTTTTATGTTTGTACGCGGCATTTGAGAATATTCTGAGCATCCATTCCTGCCTGCTTTCTTCCGGTATTGAAACAAGTTTAAGAAGCTCTTTACTTGTGTAACTTTTAAAGTCACGAAGTGTACCGCTCAGGTTATTTGTATTGCTCCGAACAATCAGATGTATATGGTTTGTCATAATAACATAGGCATATATTTCGAGACCTTTATTTTCTTGACAATATTTTAGGTTGTTAATAATAAGCTCTTTGTAGTTCATTCTTGTGAATACATCAACCCATTCAACAACTGTCAAGGTGACAAAGTATAAGCCACTTTGATCCGTAATCCGATAAGAGTCAGCCATAATCAGAAGGTTTAATTATGAAGAAATTGTTTTAAAGTCGGCACATACGAACAGGTAAAAATAATCCTATCCGAAAGAAAAGTAAAATATATTATTCATTTTTCAGGCGGAATCCTCGCTACCCGTGCTTTAAGGGCTCTGCGTAGCGTCCCGCTACGCTGGCCTGATCTGGCCTCCGGCCAATTATTGGATTGCTCAACAGTTATGCATGGTTTTTTTCAGGCTGGAAGCCTGATTAGGCAAGCGTAGCGAGACGCTACGCTTAGCTTTTGTAACTATCTGCTCTTGTTTAAAATAATCAAAGCCGCCAATACTCCCGGAATCCAACCGGCAAGGGTTAGGATGAAAACAATAACGATAGAACCACAGCCTTTGTCGATGACAGCCAACGGAGGAAAGAGGATGGAAAGCAAGACACGAAAAATCGACATGATCTTTATCTGAATTTGTCACCAAAAATAGTTTTTTTGGATCATTTTAAAAAGAAAGAATATTGAACCATGTTAAACTGACTAATATTGCCATCTGCTAAAATCCGTGTACTTTTGAAATAAATTCCTAACTAAGACGATCGGTATGACTTTTTTGAATGATATGTTGAAATTTCATCGATCGGTTTTCTTTATTGCAATCATATTTTATTGTTTCACAGCTTATTATAGTAATGGCTACTACCATGCTGATGAGCATTATCAGATTATTGAGTTTGCAGGGGCAAAATTGGGAACCAATACAGCCAACGAGCAGGCCTGGGAATTCAAAGCCATGAGCCGTCAGGCGATTCAGCCAGCCATTGTGTATGTTGTATTCAGGGTTTTGGATGTTTTTCAAATCTCAGATCCATATACCAAAGCTTTCATATTAAGATTGTTATCAGCCATTCTGGCTTTAGCTGTCATACAGTTTTTCGTGAAAACCATGTTGGCAGAAATTGATGATAGATTTCGAAAGCCTTTCATTTTAATCTCCTATTTCCTATGGTTTTTACCGGCTATCAATGTCAGGTTTTCGTCAGAAAGCTGGTCCGGATTGATGTTTTTACTCGCGATATCGATCATTTATTCGAAGAATTTGAATCAAAAAAACATGTTTTTGGTGCTGGGTGGTATTTTAGGACTGGCATTTCTATTCCGTTTTCAATCGGTTTTTTTGTCACTCGGACTGCTTGGCTGGCTCCTATTTGTCCGGAAGATTTCATTGAAAAACATGATACATCTGTTGCTTTCCGGAATTGCTGTTTTAATCTTTGGAATCCTTATCGATAGTTGGTTCTACGGGAAATTTGTCATCACTTTCTGGGAATATTTCAACAAACAGATCATCGAAGATATTGCCAGCGAATTCGGAATCGAAATCTGGTATTATTATCTGAAGGAAATTATCAAGGCTCCTTTCTGGCCGATTGGAGTTATCACCGCATTTGCTTTTTTGATGTTACTTATTAAAGCGCCACGTAATATCTTGATTTGGTGCATTGTACCATTTTTGATTGTGCACTCAATTATTCCGCATAAGGAAGTCAGGTTTTTGTTACCATTAGCGAATCTTGTGCCTTCTATTCTGGTTCTCGGTCTTCATAAAGTTGAGTGTAATAGAATCATGAAGCGGTTCAACAGAATTTCGAAAACTGTGGTTTTGGTTTTCGCGATGATGTTGTTCATCGTGAATAGCATTGGTTTAGTGGCTTTTTCTTTCAAACCTTCCGGGAACGGAAAAATGGAGATCAGCCGCTACATTGCCGATGAATTCGATGACAAACCTGTCCGGTTGATTCATTGTTCGTGGAGTTCACCCTATAATCCTTTCGAGAGTGTTCCGACAAAGTTTTACCAGCGTGACAATGTGGAAGATATTCGTATTTTAACGCTTTGTCAGTTAAACGATTCATTATTAAGCGATTCGAAAGAGAATCTGCTGGTATTGCGTCAGATAGAGCTGAAAAATCCAAAATGTCTGATGAATCTGCAGCAATTAGGATTCGTTGAACGGAAACGAAGCATTCCGGTCCGGATTGAAAAGCTATGTCGTTTTTATCCTGAGATGAAACCAGAAGAGGTGTTGATCTTATATTCCATCCCATGATAAAGATACAGTCATTATCGCAGTTATATGAAATGCTGCCTGAGGATGAACGTATCATCGTTGATGTATTGCGACAACTCGTTTCAGTAAATCTTCCAAAGCATTGCAAAGAGAAAATATCATTCAATGTACCTTATTTTTATGGAAACAAAGGCATTTGCATCATTTGGCCCGCTACGATTCCTGGAAGTGGGATCAAATCAGGTGTATTTTTTGGATTTTGGTACGGCAATAAGCTGATCGATGAAGACAATTATCTGAATCACGGAACCAACAAGCAGATTTTCTATAAAATTTATCAATCCGTTGATGAAATTGACCAGGAAGCAATCCTCAAATTGCTGAAAGAATCGGTGAGAATAGATGAAGCCCCCAGGCAGACAAAAAAAATGAAAAGATGGTCTGACGACTGAAAAGAACGTGTGTCTAACCAACAGATTTATATTTGGAAAAATAGCCTTTATTAAATATCTTTGTCTGGCTATTGAATCAAAAAAAACAAAAACCAAATTGAAATTAGATAATCACAGATTCAATATGTACACGAAATAAACCAAAATAAAAACTATTAACTGACCATTAAAAGACAATCCCATGAAAAAGACATTTTTATTGATTCTGATCTTCGTTGTAACCACTACCCTTGCAGCCCAGGATTTAATGACCATTGGCGAAGTTTTTGACTTTGAGATTGGCGATGAATTTCAAACAAAGGGGGATGGACTTAATCAACCTCCGAATGCTGACAGAATCACAATTACTGATAAATACTTCTCAAGTGAAAGTGATTCAGTGTTTTATGTACAATTTCATAATTCATACTATTCAGATTACGATGGAATAAACTATTTCTATACCAAAACTGACACGGTTATGTACACAAATCTTGACTCATCCATCACAACCTTTGATAGTTGGATCTCTAATGATACCAATATGAGCTATTATGATACGGTTAATGTGATATCTGATCAGTATTGTAATACACTTATAAACGGTTTTCATTGTTCAATAGGTTTTTTCGAACCAGTATCAATCACCCGTCTTTTTGGGAAAGGGTTGGGATTGGTTAAATATTACGAATACAATCCTGTTGATTGGTCCGACATGGACATTTTTTTATTCTATTATAAAAAAAATGGAATTAGTTGCGGAATACCTGATACACTGTTTGTATCTGTTCCGGAAGATATTGTGAAACCTGAAATAAAAATAATACCCAATCCGGCGAACGTATCTTTTAGGGTAGTACCAGGAACCTTTACCTATAAGGAGATGAAAATATTTGGATCGAATGGTAGTTTGATCAGATCGCAAATCGTTCATAACGAAAATCTTACATTCGATTGCAGTTTTTTGGATGCCGGGATATATTTCGTTTTGTTTACCTCCGAATCGACGAGCTACGGGACCAAATTAGTAATCAGATAAATGATGTGGGAGAAGTAGTATTACCCTCTGAAAACGAAATAAAATGATTAGTTTATTTGCTGTCATGAACATGAACGACACCGAAAAATGATAGAATTACATAAGTATTTGACTTCAATTTCACCAATCAAAGAGGAAACCTGGAATAAGGTAAGGGAACTATTTTCTGAAACTACTTTGAAAAAAGGTGATTATTTTATTAAAGAAGGTGAAATCGCCCGACAAATCGGATATTTAACCAATGGTGTGATCAGGGCATTTTATCGAAATGACGAGGGCATTGAATACAACAAACATTTCTTTATCAGGAATGAAATTTTCGGTGGTTATTCTTCACTGATCACAAAACAGCCGAATCTGATTAACCAGCAGGCGCTTACCAATTGCAGCATGTTTGTGGCCGACTACCATGAAATAACCAATCTGTACAACGAATATCCTGATTTTGAAAGAATCGGACGACGACTTGCAGAGTTGTTTTTTGTGAATAAAGAAAAAAGGGAAGTGGAGATTGTGCTATTAGATGCTGACAAACGTTATCTGATTTTCCAGAATGAATTTCCCGGCCTTGAACAATTAATCCCTCAATACCACATTGCCTCGTATTTGGGGATTACACCAACCCAACTAAGCCGGATACGAAGAAAAAACAGTAAATAAAAATTTCTTTACATAGGTAAATGCAGGAGCATTTAATGTGATCTTTCTTTGCGCTCTGATTTATAAACAAAAAGAGATGACAAAGAAGATTCTTCTATCAGCAATAATTATATTCCTGGCTATTACTGTAAATGCACAAAAAAAAGTGCTTTTTGTGATGAGTTCAGCAAAGGAACTCAAACTCACTAATGGTAAAACGTATCCTGAAACCGGGGTATTTTTGAGCGAATTTTACCTTTCATACATCGACATCCGTTCACTTGGTTATGAAATTGATTTTGCTACGCCTGATGGGGTTGCATCATCGATTGACAAGGAAAGTCTGAAGCCCAAATACTGGAGCGGAAGGGATAATTTAATTGATGAGGCACAAAATTTTATACGTCGTAATCCTGGATTTACTAATCCCAACACCCTTGAAAATGTTATGGCAAACCTCGATCAGTATTCCGGTATTGTGATTCCCGGCGGACAAGGTTTAATGGTGGATCTGATACATGATAAAAAAATAACTGAAATCCTGATCGGGTTTTCACAGAAAGGGAAAGCCATTGGATTGATCTGCCATGCACCGGCCCTGATACTTTCGATACCGGAAGCACAGAATCCATTCATTGGATACAAAGTCAATTCAGTAACAGGTCTGGAAGAATTATTTATCGAAAATTTCGTCATGAAAGGCAGACCCGAAAACAGAAGAATAGCCCGACAATTAAAAGCATTGGGATTGCAATATACAAAAGGCGGTGCAGGCAAGAGTTTTGCCATCAGGGACAGGGAACTAATCACAAGCCAGAATCCTTATTCAAATGACTTATTTTCAAAACATTATGCTGAGGCTTTGAAAGAATATGAATTTCGTGGAACACTAAAATAAACGGAAATGCAAACAACAAATAATACCATTTTAATAACCGGTGGTTCGTCTGGAATTGGCCTGGCTTTAGTAAAAAAGTTTTACGGTTTAGATAATAAAATTATCATCACAGCACGGAACATCCATAAACTCAACGAAGTAAAAGAAAAGTACCCCGCCGTTGAGATCTTTCAATGCGACCTTACCAAACCGGACGATTTAGATGCATGCATTGCTTTTATTAAACAAAAGTACCCAACTATTAATGTTCTCATCAACAATGCCGGGGTGCAATACAATTACAATTTTAAATCTGAACCTGACCTGACTCAGAAGATTGATTATGAAATAACCACCAATTTTACGTCAACAGTAAAATTATGCGCCATGCTTTTGCCGGTTATGATCAAAAATGAAAACCCCGCTATCGTTACTATAAGTAGTGGTCTGGCCTTATCTCCTAAAAAATCGGCGCCTGTTTATTGTGCCACAAAAGCTGCTATTCACAATTTCACAAAGGCATTTCGTTACCAGATGGAAGAAACTCCACTAAAGGTTTTCGAGATCATGCCACCATTGGTTGATACTGCCATGACCGAAGGGCGTGGTACAGGTAAAATAAGCCCGGAAGCCTTGGTCGAAGAGTTTTTTAAGAACTTCAAAAACGACAAGTTTGAAAGTTACATCGGTAAAACAAAACTATTGCGTTTCTTAAAGCGATTGGCTCCAAACTTTGCTGACGGACTATTGAAAAACGGGCTGTAAAGCAGTTAGAAACGTATTTGTTTCAAGTAAAATTTGGCTTTACTTTGTAAGTTAAAAGATACATTGGCTGACTGAGGTTTTTTGATCGGTTGTTCCGGTTCGACACCCATTTCAGTAAATGAAAATCTTAGATTAACCTGAACAAATACAGATGATTATGATAAAAAAAGTAATACTTCTATTCGTTGCTTTTGTTTCTCTAATATGGAATATAGAGGCGCAAAATAATCAAAAACCCTGTGTGGCTTTCTCCTTTGACGATGGGAATCCGGAAGACGTCATGCAATACAAAGTAGAAGACTGGAATGCCATGATTGTTGACCAGTTAGCGAAATACAATATTCAATCCGTTTGGTTTGTGGCTGCAAAAAAAATGGACAACGAAAAGGGTAAAGTGCTGATGCAGAAATGGAACGATGCCGGAAACATCATTGCCAACCACACGTATAATCATCTCAACTACAACGATACATCGATAAGTTGCGTAGATTTCATCAATGAAATACAAGCCTGTGATTCGCTTATCAGTGGTTACAGCAATTACCGTAAGATATTCCGTTTTCCTTATCTCAAAGGTGGTAATACGGTTGAAAAACGGGATAGTTTACGATTCTGGTTCAGCGAAAACGGCTTTCAGCAAGGCTGGGTTACAATTGACGGTTCCGACTGGTATATTAATGTACGGATGCTTGAGCGTTTGGAGAAAGAACCTCAGACTGATATCAATGCATACCGGGATTTTTATGTGAATCACATTTTTGAACGTGCCCAATACTATAATAATCTATCCACTGAGATCAATCAACGGCAGATCAAACACACGGTATTACTGCATTTCAACCTGACATCGGCTCTGTTTCTGACCGACCTGATCGAGAAATTCAAACAGGAAGGCTGGGAGATTGATAGCTATAGTAATGCCATCAAAGACCCGGTTTACTTAACGTTGCCATCTGCAATGCCGGCCGAACAAAGTCTGATATGGTTATTAGCGCGACAAAGCGAACATTATGATCTGTTGCTGCGATACCCGGGTGAAGATGGTGATTATGAAAAAGATAAAATGGATAAGTTAGGTTTGTAGTAAAGTCATTTAATAACGAATCCACCCTTACCACACTTTCTTTACTCATGGTTTATAAATCCCAAGGTTTATCAGCTAAACAGTGGATGGAGCCAATAATTCAATCATTTACAGGAATAATTCCAGGATAGCGACATCAGGTTGACCCTTTAAACTTTTGTAGTTCAATAAAAATTTAAAAATAAATTTGCGTAACCGAATTGTTACGTATATATTTGTAACCGATTGGTTACCCATAAAAATTCGATATAATGAGACGTGATGTATTTCAGGCAATTGCAGACCCAACAAGAAGACAAATTATCAATCTTCTTTCGAATCAGTCATTAAATCTCAATTCAGTGGCTGACAATTTCGACATAAGCAGACCGGCAATCTCAAAACACATAAAAATTCTGACGGAATGCGGACTCATTACAATCAGAGCAGAAGGTCGCGAACACTATTGCGAAGCAAAACTTGAAACCCTCAGGCAAGTTTCAGAATGGATAAACCAGTATAAACTCTTTTGGACCAACAAATTAGATGCGCTTGAATTGCATCTCTCGAATCAGGATAACACAGAAAATAAACCTAACAATTAAAATTAACAAGTCATGGAACATAAACCTATTGTTTTAGAGCGTCTGTTTAATGCACCGATTCATAAAGTCTGGCAGTCGCTTACCGATAAAAATGAAATGAAAAAATGGTATTTCGACCTTGCAGAATTTAAAGCGGAAACAGGTTTTAAATTTCAATTTATGGGAGGACCTGATGAAGGAACCCAATACCTGCATTTGTGTGAAGTAACCGAAGTAATCGTTGAGAGGAAACTTACCTATAGCTGGCGTTACGATGGATATGCGGGAATTTCGTTTGTAACCTTTGAACTAATCGAAAAAGATGCAAAAACCTTATTGCGACTCACCCATAAGGGAATTGAAACATTTCCGGAGGAAAATACCGATTTCGCGATTCATAATTTTGAAGAAGGCTGGAATGAAATTATCAACAATTCACTGAATGATTACCTTGAGAAAGCAGACTAACAGATAGTTATGATTGGTAATTCATTTGCCAGGCAGGATTTGAAATGTCCTGCCCTTCTTTCGCACGCTACACTGTTGTTTGGTTAATGAAGTATTAACGATTTAACTTGTTTACAACCCCAGACCCATACACAGCAGCTCAGCGATATCGTAGTTTTTTACCTCTTCCTCTCGGTTTTTATATTTGAGTCCGTCGGTCATCATCACCATGCAAAACGGGCAGGCCGTGGCAATAATGTCGGCGCCGGTTGCCAGCGCTTCCTCGGTGCGTTCGATAAACACTTCTTTGGTGCCTTTTTCGGCTTCTTTAAACATTTGTCCGCCACCGGCGCCGCAGCATAAGCCAAAACTGCGGTTACGACCCATCTCAACCGTTACCGAAGGAATGTGATTCAGTATGGCACGGGGAGCATCATATTCTTTATTCGCCCTGCCCAGATAGCAGGGATCGTGAAAGACAATGGTGTTTTTTTTCAAATAAGCCGGAGACTTTATCCAAACGACCTTCGTCAATCATTTTATCAAGAAACTGACTATGGTGCCATACTTCGTAGTTTCCTCCAAAATCGGGATATTCGTTTTTAAGTGTGTTGAAATCGTGTGGGCAACAGGTGACGATTTTCTTAATTCCGTATGCGTTCATGATTTCAGTATTGGTCATGGCCTGCATCTGGAAAAGCATTTCATTGCCTGCGCGGCGCGCCACATCACCGCTGTCCGATTCTTCAACACCAAGCACAGCATAATCGACCTTCAGATACGCCAGAATTTTCACAAATGCCCGTGTAACTTTTTTGTACCTGTCGTCGAAAGCACCAGCCGAACCCACCCAAAAAAGCCACTCTGGTGTACGCCCTTTGGCAAAAACATCGGCCATCACCGGCACCACAATTTTGATTTTATTTTCCATACTGTTTTTATCAATTTATATACAAATCATCCGCCCACTTTAATCGGTCAGTCGGCGAAAACTGCCATGGCGCGCCATTATTTTCGATATTCGTGAAAACGGTATTCAACCCTGATGGCGCACTCGATTTCTCAAGCACGAGATACCGGCGCATATCCAGAATAATGGCAGGCTGGTTGATATTAACCGGACACTCTTGTGCACAGGCATTACACATGGTGCAGGCCCACAATTCCTCCTCGCTGATATAATCCCCAAGTAAAGATTTTCCATCCGAAAAACCGATACCATCCGTTACCATTCCCGGACCTTTTTCTTTCATCCTAGCCCGCACATCCATCATGATCTTACGTGGTGAAAGTAGTTTTCCGGTAATATTGGCCGGACAAACTGCCGTACATCTTCCGCATTCGGTGCACGACAAGGCGTTCATATAATTCACCCAATTCAGATCATTGGCATCTGAAACACCAAACTTTGGAATTTCAGCCTGAACGTCAGTGTTTGTAGCTGCCGAAGGATTCAGCATTAATGTGACCTCATTTTTGATGCTTCCCATGGTCTCAATCTTTCCAAGTGGATCGATCCGGCTCACGAAAACATTCGGTACCGACATGAATACATGAAAATGCTTTGAATAAGGCAGCACATTCGCGAAAGCAAAAATCAACAATATATGACCCCACCAGTTTGCTTCATGCAAAATATATATCTGATTAGGTGACAATTGCGTGAGGAATCCGGCAAGTAACTCACTTACAGGATAAAATCCAACAATTTCATGCCCGGCTTTTTGCGCGTTGAGGAAATAAAAAGTATTCATTCCCAGCAAGGTGACCATCAATAAAAAAATGAAACTCAGCGCCATATTGGCGTCAGCTTTCGATACAGATTTCATTTCGGTGCCATAAAAGCGTTTCACATGCAGAAACAACCTCCGGAAAAGAAATACCAACGAAGCAAAAGCGATGACCACTCCAAAAACATCGCCCGAAGCGATTATCAGATCATAAACGAATCCTGTACTGCTGAATACCCTTTCAGTACCGAAAATTCCATCAATCACCATTTCGATGCTTCCGAAAAGAATTACCATAAATCCCCAGAAAACCATCGCGTGTAGAAATCCCATCACCGGTTGCCTGAATATCTTCGTTTGGGCAATGGCAACATTCAAAGTTTCGTAAATACGTTGCGAAAACCTATCGAGTTTCAATGCTTTAGTAAACCGGAAATAGAAAAAATACCTGCGCATGGTAAATGCAAACACCGCCAGGGTAACTATTAAGGCTGAAATAAATATCAGTTGCTTTATCATAAATGCAATTTATTTGAGACTGCACAAATATACGACCAAGTTGTTTATGTTGAACCGTTTGGAGAAGATTGAGTCCTTATTAAACCTGTTGAAATATCAATCGATTGCAGACTAAAAAAGGATTCCACTATATTTGTGATCTATTTAGTATTGGATCGATAAGATTATGAATGAACAAACAGCATATCAGCCTAAAAATCACATCCGGATAGTTACAGCCGCAGCACTTTTCGATGGCCATGATGCCGCCATCAACGTAATGCGCCGTATCATTCAGTCGAGTGGTGCCGAAGTCATCCACCTGGGCCACAACCGATCGGTGGGCGAAATCGTCAGAACCGCCGTTCAGGAAGATGTTCAGGCTATTGCCATCACCTCCTATCAGGGTGGTCATATGGAATATTTCAAATATATGCACGATTTGCTTGGTGAAGCCGGGTGTGGCCATATCCGTATTTTTGGAGGCGGCGGTGGGGTTATCCTTCCTGATGAGATAGATGAATTACAGGCTTATGGAATTTCACGTATCTATTCGCCCGATGATGGGCGGTCGATGGGATTGCAGGGCATGATCAACGATTTATTGGAACAATCGGATTACCCTACCGGAAAAGACATCAAACACGACGAAAAAGGAATTCAAAAAAAAGATGGAAAAGTTATCGCGCAACTGATTTCAGCTGCCGAAAATTACCCGGAAGAAATACGTGATTTTATCGAGAAACTTTCGGCAACAACAAAACGTAAAGCACCGGTATTGGGAATAACCGGAACCGGTGGGGCAGGGAAATCGAGCCTCGTGGATGAAATTGTCAGGCGTTATCTCATCGATCAAAAAGATAAAACCATCGCTATTGTTTCGTTCGATCCTTCGAAACGC
>JABFQW010000009.1 GCA_013141455.1 Bacteroidales bacterium | reverse complement strand
TCAATATTCTGTACCTGATAATTAATCATAAAATCTTTCTTGGATGGGGAAAAATATTCGTCTCCCTTATGGAAAGGTTTCCATTGAAGTGAGTTAATCACGTCAGGTCTGTTAACGTTTCTGGATTCAAAACTTGATGAACCCCAATCATTTATTTCAATCCCTAAATTTTTGGTGTACCATGCTGTCGTTTCCTCCAGATTGTCAGTATAAAAGAAAATTCCTCCAATTCCGGTTACTTTTGGGGTTGTATCGTTGGTTAAAGCTGTGTTTGCTGCTTCATTTTTTTGCTCTTCCATATCTTTTATTTTTTTGTCTGTTTTACATGTTTGATTGTAACTATTTTGGGGGGAACCGACACAAGCTATTAATACATGTATTGCCAGTATTATTACTTTCTTATTCATTTTTTTCTGATTTAAGCGTTGAATTCATCCAATATTATTTTAAGATTTTGTATTGGCAGTTTGAAATACTTTTTGTTTTCAGCCCGAATTACAAAAAAAACTCCTACCAACAGTATTATATAAAGGGAAAAAGCACTTACTAAATGTTTTAAAATACCTTCAGGCACATAATTATAAATAAGCAACACTACCAACGCACAACTTGCAGGTACACTAAAAATATCGTAGCGGATTTTAAATTTATAAAAACTCTGCAAAATAAGCTGTTGTTTACTTACATATTCATGTATCGAGATTGCTGAATTTTCTTGTAATTCAGTTTTCGCCAATTTTTTAAACTTTTTCAAAAGCATATAAGTGTATGGTATAAATAATACTATTCCACCAATACTGAACCAGGGAATTTGAGAATTAACCAAATTCTTCACCCCAAAATGTACTAATAATGAGTAGGCAATTATTTGTAAAGTAAGAGCAGGCCAAAAATATTTGATTGATTCATTTGTATGCTTACTTGCTCTTGATTTCACTATTTTTTCAAACAAATTCTGGTCATAAACAGTTGAAAATGATTTATCTTCATTATTTTGCTCCCAAGCATTTTTTAATTCCTCAATTGTTTTCATTTTTTCAAATATTATGTTTTAATTGTATTTCTAGTTCCTTTTTTATCCTTACTAACCTAATGCTGACATTTGATTTTGCAAGCCCGGTAACTTCGGCAATTTCTTCGTAACTCATACTTTCAAGATATAATAATATTACTGCCTTGTTGAGTACAGATAAATTTGCAATTGCTTTAAAAAGTTGACGAATACCATCTTCTTCATCCTCATAATCAGGCAATTCATACTGATAATGCTCAATATTTAAAGGTTGATTTGAATGGCTCACATATTTTTTTCTGTATGTAATTGCCGTGTTTAAGCAAACACTGTACATCCAGGTTGAGAATTTTGACTGTCCGGAAAAGCTCGGATATGATTTCCATAGCTGGTACATCATTTCTTGTATTACATCTTCTCTATCCTCGGATTCTCTGAAATATATTCTGGCAACTTTATGAGTTATGCCAATATTTTGGTTTATAATTTCAATAAACGATTTAGCTTTTTCATTTTTCATTGTTTACTGCTAATTTTATTCTTTAACAATAAGTAAGGATATGATTAAAAAAACTACAAAAATTTAAAAAAAAATAAATTTGGTAGTTTTACCAGGAAGTATTTTAAATCAATAATTTGGCAAAAAAATTTACTTGACACCATTAAAGTATTGATTTGGTGCATTTAGGCGTTTATATAGATGAAAAATCTTAAAAGTCAATAAATCAAAAGCCATATAATCTCACCAATAAAATTACCGAACTATTGTTAATTAAGCCTTATAGGAGTAATATTTAATTGCTTTTTCAATTCAGTCAGATGATAATCAGCGCTTCGTCATGATGACCGTTAACGTTTTGGCCTTTGACGAAGAAGCGGATTTCGAAGCACTAAACTGTCTGCCAGCACTTAACCTGAAACGAAGCACAAAAATTCGTAAAACCATTGAACCTGCCTTCTTGCCCAACGCCTGTTAGCGTTCCGGGCTTCTTTATTCATATTTGTAGGTTCGTAATAATATGACGGTGAAGATGGAATCCTTGCTGCGAAGGTAATAGCACATGAAAGACCATCCATAACGCCCGTGTCACTGAAAAAATAGTTCGTTGTTGCTTCCATTTACTTTCCCTCCTCATACAGTTAACAAAGTGATACCGGTTAATTCTGCTTTGCCTTGTTTCAAAAATTCGTAGGTTATCCGGTCGGCCCGGCAGTCAACAAACCGGATTCGTTTCAGATTTTTGTTGTTTTTAAAGAAAGTATTACTAAGCATTGCCTGCTGGAATGTCACACGGTTAAATGCGCAGTTTTCAAAATAACAGTCGTCCAACGTGCCGGTGAAAACGATATCGGCAATCTGTGTATCAATAAAAGAGGTGCGGTTCCACACAGCATTCGTTATTGTATTTTTCACGAAGTCACCTGATTTAACCGCCACACCGGTAAAGCCCCCCGATTTAATCAGCATTCCGGTGAAATCGACTCCGGTGAAATCGCAGCCGTATAGATAGCTTTCTGAAAATTTGGCTCCGGTGAAATTGGCTCCGGTGAAATCGCAGACATTGATATGGCTTCTCGAAAATTCAGCTTCTTTCAGAGAACAGTCCTTAAATTTATTTTTGTTTACGTTAGAACGCTGAATGCGGCTGTTGCTAAGGTCGGAACCTGAAAAGTCGCAGCTATCAACATTATTGGTTTTTAGAAGAAGGCCCGACAAATCGGAACCGTTAAACAGACAACGCTGCATATTGGATGAGCTGAATTTTTCACGCAGGTTTTTCAAGCCGGAAAAGTCAGCGTCCACCCAGTTACCGAGCGACATATCCCAGCTAAGCTTTTGCTTTTCGGAGAGCAATTCAGCCGGTTGCTTTACCAATGGTTCAGCAAGCTTCGTTTCAGTGGCTGAGGATTGGAAGTTCTCTGAAAAATAATTAAGGTCAACGCCCAGAATTTCAGCGAGACGGTTAAAAGTCGTGATATCCGGCATTGATTCTCCACGCTCCCATTTACCAACTGCCTGCGAACTGATGAACAGACGCTGAGCAAGTTCAGCCTGAGAAATATTTATTCTCTTCCGTGCTTCGGCAATTTTATTGCCAATCATTTTAGTATTTAACATACGTGCTATTTTTTTAGTTATTTGATGATGCAAAGTTATTCGTACTCCTTTGCCAAATCAAATAAATACAGCCACTTATGGCTGTAATTACGCTACTTATAGTGGTTATTTACCAACTATCAGTAGTGTTTTCAGGAATTAATGCATAGTGCCTTATATTTCTTTCATTTTCACCCAGAAAGGCGTTAGTTTTTCTGATATTAACAGCATCACTACTTCAAATTCGAGTTCCTTATCTCTGTTTATTTTGTTCAGAAAAGCTGTCCAACTTCTTTTTCTTTGCAGATTAGATGCGAACTCAATTGTAAATAACGCATGATTTTCAGAAAAAGTAGTTTCCCTGTTTGCAAAAGTTGCTCTAATTGCTTCTTCTAATGTTTCGTTGTCAAATTTGCTGTCGATTAGCAGCTTATACACATCATAGAAATCCTTCATCCGATTATTTGCTACCGATAATTCTATCATTGCCTGAAATTTTTCGGCGATTACTGTTTCTTTTGAATATGCCTGAATAACCGGAACCTGCATTTCGTCCAACAGTATTGGATATTCCAATTGTTGAATAACCGGAATCACAATATCACCAAAACCGACATCAATTTGCACTCTTTGTCGAACGGTGTGAAAAGTTGTATCGATATAAAGACGAACGCCGTTATACTTGTCTTGCCAGGTTATTAATTCTCCAACAACGCTTTCAGGATCAAAAGTCACTTCATCTTCTGATTTAATAGCACATATTTGTCGAAATATTTCACATAGTGTTTCAATGTCATTCGAAATTCGGGTTCCCAATAAGTCAACATCTATTGTCGGGCGGCTTTTTAGTCCTTGCATGGCGTAAATAAATGCTCCACCTTTCAGAATCAATTGTTTGGAATAATCAGAAACCGACAGCCTGAATAATAATCGCTCGTGCAAAAAACGGATAATGATAAGTTGAAAATCAATTCCTTCTTTTTTTGCCAGGTTAAGCAATCTCGCTCTTATTGAAACTGCTCTGTTGCTCACAGCATCACGTTTAGGTATTGGTTTAATACAGTTGCAATTCGCATATTTTCTGCATATTTCATGAGTTTGTCCAAATTGCGATCTTTTCTTTTCAGGTAATTTCTCAATACTTCGGAAGTTATGTCTATTCCCACTTTGTTACGATAACGAATGGCATCGCACACCGATTTTTCAATGTCATAAATTACAATTTGTTCCCCATTGTAAGTCGTTTCTGTTCTGCCTGTTTCATAAAACTTTTTATCCCAGTAATACAACTTAATGGGTGGGTAAACTGGCAAAAGCACTTTGTTTTTTGCCGGTATAGCAATATGAATTTCTGGTGGTGTTTGCGTAGAAAGTTCATAAAACCTCCATGCCGAAAAAAGACAAAACACAGCTTGCGGGGCTATTTTATTGACCTCACCCCAACTGGCTTCTTCGGCAAAATCAATATGACGATATAACCCACGTTTTATCTGAACTACTTTATCGGATTCCAACAGATTTTTCAACTGATAATAAAGTGATCGGTTTCCACGGATAAGTTTCGATATTAAATATCCTTTGTTCTTCTCAAATATTTCATCTATTGTTCCCATATTGCATATTTTGCACAAATCTACGGAGAATAATTATTATTACCGTATTTATGTGCAAATTATTTATTGAAAACTATTATAAACCAAACACAACTTTCTTTTTTGAATTTACTATCACTTCCACCAATTGATATTGTCCAAAGCCGTGTTCAATACCCTGTATGCTCAATCTTTTTTTTGCATGTTTGCCAACATTCAGAACTATATGCAGTTGATGATTGCGGATCCTGCATCTGCAGGATCAAGCCGAAAAGCAGCCTGGGCGGAAAGATGCCCACCGAAAACCACCGCTGCCGCAATTGACGGGTAGCTGAAGTTGAACTAAATCCCGCATTCGCGGGCCATCTTTTGCTTCAAAGGTAGTGTTTTCGTAATTTTATTAGATCAATTAAATATTTTCATTATGAAAAAAAAGAAATGCTCCCACACAGGTTGAGCAAGCCATTTTGACGGTTGATGGTTTTGATAAAGTGTTCAAAACCATTCAGCAACAAGTTACTCTGAAAAATCAGAGCCAGAGTACGATGAATAATTACATTCGTCGTATAGCGCTGATAAGCCTGCATTTCAAGCGGCTTCCCGAAGAGATCAGCGATGAGGAAATCAACGAGTATCTGACAGGATTGGCTCTTGACAAAAACTCCCCCTCACGCAGTAGTTTCAAACACATGGTTTACGGACTTCGCTACTATTTCCGGCATATCGGACAAACCAAACGTGCCGTGAACCTTCCATCGTTGAAAAAAGAAACCCGCTTTCCGGTGATACTCAACCGCAGCGAACTCAGAGAACTCTTTATTGCGCCCACATTGCTCAAGCACAGGATCGTGCTGACGCTGATCTATTCGGCCGGATTACGCTCACAGGAATTGATTAATCTGAAGCTGAGCGATATCGACTTCGAACGAAAAACCATTCACATCCGTCAAAGTAAATACAAGAAAGACCGGATCGTTCCATTATCAAACAATATCGCTATCGGACTGAAGAAATATCTGTCTGTTGAGCATCCGTATGTGTATCTGTTCAATGGCAAAGAGCCTGACGGGCGATACAGTGTGAAAGGACTTTCGTGGGTGATGCGCGAGGCATTGAAGAAAACCACCATCAAAAAAGATGTCAGTTTACATTCGCTGCGTCATTCTTATGCCACACACTTGCTCGAAGAAGGTGTAACATCATCACCCTGAAAGAACTGCTGGGTCATGCCGAGATAAGCACCACAATGATTTATCTGCATGTGGCCCAATGTGCCGTGATCAAAGCCCACAGCCCGTTTGATACGCTTTATGGCCGCCAAAAAAATGAACCGCCCCAGGCATGAAGTGGCCGATATTATCCAGAGTTTTGGCGAAAGCTTTATTGATAAACATCAGCCCAACAGCTACCAACTGCGTGTGCTCAATGCTTTGGCATTGTGCCGGACTTCAGCCTTAGGCGGTCATAGGTATCAATGCGATCATTGTGGTAATATGAACATTGGCTACAATAGTTGTCGCAACCGGCATTGCCCCAAATGTCAGGGAAGCAACCAAGCGCTATGGGTAGAAGATCGTATCAATCATGCATATTCTGTGCAACATTATCATATCGTGTTTACGGTTCCTGAAGCGCTAAACACAATCTGTAAATTTGATAGCAAATGGTTCTACGACAAGCTCTTTGAGTGCGTTTGGCAAACACTGCGCACTTTTGGTTACACCCAATTTGGCGTTGAATCTGGTGCCGTTTGTGTGCTTCACACCTGGGGACAAAACCTGAGTCTGCATCCGCACATCCATTGTCTGGTTCCTGCCCTGGGTTATAGCCTGAAAGGAAAGATGAAACAGATTGGTAAATCGGGCAGATACCTTTTTTGTGTGCAAAAACTCAGCAGCAACTTCAAAGGCCGGATGATGTCGCGAATAAAAGCCATGCTTCGAACGACGAATCAACTTTCAGCATATAAAACGCTGATTGAAAAAGCCTTTTCAACAGACTGGGTTGTTTACAGCGAACCATCCTTTGGTAAAGCCGAACATGTGATCCGCTATCTGGGTCAATACACCCACCGGGTGGCCATCAGTAACCAGCGTATTCTTTCGGTAAATGAGCATGATGTAACTTTCAATATGAAAGATTATGCCGATGGTGGAAGAACCAAACCAATCACCCTCACAGGTGAAGAATTCCTGCGTCGTTTCTGCATGCATATCCTGCCAAAAGGCTTTGTCAGGATCAGGCATTTTGGCATTTATAGTAGCCATTTCCGGGCAACCGTGCTCAACGACAAGGATAAAATGATCGTTAAGGTCAAAGAGTCGACCGCTGAACGATTGAAAAGGCTGAATGGCTTTGATATTTTTGTCTGCCACAAGTGTAACAAAGGCCGAATGTTCGCCATCGAAACCCTGCCACGCATCCGTTCGCCTGACCTGATCCAAAAGGCAATCGAAATCAGACATAGAAACGATTAATCATCAAAGTTTTATCTGCTGTTTAATAGCGGATGGTTATTGTATTGCCTTTTGAAAAAAGAAGAATACTTAAACTAATTCCGGATCGGTCTGTACAGCTTCAAAGTGTAATAAATCCATAAATAATTTACAAAAAAAACTACTCAATTTTTCAAAGAACGAACCCCTCATCATCAAGCCTTTTGCCAATATCCAATCAAAAAACTTATTCAATTTCCATAGTATAAATCAGGGCACGGATTTCGTTCAACCGGGAGTTCATGCTGGGTCGTGCCGACCACATGAACTCCTTCTATGTTGTAAGTCAAGCCTTTTTTGTATTATTTTTTTTGTTATTATGTATCTATTTCATTTTATGTATA
>JABFQW010000129.1 GCA_013141455.1 Bacteroidales bacterium | reverse complement strand
CTGTTAACTGTATCACAGTGAATAAATTCAGACTTTTCTGTAATACAAAAAGTAATGATAATTTTGTTTTTTCAACGAATTGAATGAAAGTGTATTATATTATGGTTCTGATTTTCAACACAATAAATATAGATGAAAACAAGAAGAGATTTCATTAAAATTTCAGCCTTAGGTGTCGGAGCAGCTGCCGTTACGGCAGGTGCCTCGAAGTTCCTGGTTGGTTCGCCCTTGTTCAGCGGATCGGTTCAGGATGGTTACAACAAGAATTACAAACGTGTACCGACCTATTGCGAAGTTTGCTTCTGGAAATGCGCCGGCTGGGCGTATGTTTCGGAAGAAGGAAAAATCAAAAAAATTATCGGAAATGATGATGACCCGCAATGTAACGGACGGCTTTGTCCACGTGGAACCGGCGGTGTTGGGATGGTGTATGACACCGACCGATTGAAGACACCATTGATTCGTGTCGGCGAACCGGGAAGCCAGACTTACCGTCAGGCAAGCTGGGACGAAGCACTCACTTTCATCGCCGACAAAATGAAAACGATCAAACAAAACTATGGTGCCGAGAGTATTGCCTTGTTTAACCACGGTTCAGCCGGTCATTATTTCACCCATTTATTGAATGCATTTGGTTCAACTTCTATCACAGCTCCTTCGTTTGCACAATGTCGCGGGCCGCGTGAAGTAGGTTTTGAAACCACTTTCGGCTTTCAGATCGGGAGTCCCGAACCAACCGACATCCGCGACACACGTTGCATGGTGCTTATCGGGTCGCATATCGGTGAAAATATGCATAATGCGCAGGTGCAGGAAATGTCGGATGCCATCGACAAGGGTGCGGTGATTATCACCGTCGATCCACGATTGTCAACGGCTGCAAGCAAATCGAAATATTGGTTGCCAATAAAACCTTCCACAGATATTGCCCTGCTGCTTTCCTGGATTCATGTGCTTATTTATGATGAACTGTATAACAAGGAGTATGTTGAATTACAAACGACCGGTTTTAAACAACTGAAAGAACACGTCCGCAATTTTACTCCTGAATGGGCTTACGGTATCACCACCATCGCTCCGGATCAGATACGTAAAACAGCAAAGGAAATGGCTGCAGCCGCTCCGGCGGTTATTGTTCATCCCGGTCGGCATGTAACCTGGTATGGTGATGATTCGCAGCGTTCACGGGCTATTGCCCTTTTGAATGCCCTGTTGGGATCATGGGGTGCCCGCGGTGGTTTCTTCGTAAAAGAAGGCGCCGGACTGCCCGATCATCCACATCCGCCTTATCCAAAAGCGGCCTGGTCATGGGTAGATGTTTTGAATGGAAAATATCCTTTTGCAAGTATGTCGGTCACCAATACGTTTATCGAAGCCTCGATACCCGGACCTGAAAACAAGCACCAGATTCGCGGTTGGTTTGTTGCCGGGACCAATCTGCCGGTTGCCATTCCATTAAAAAAACAATTGGATGAAGCGATACAACATCTTGATTTAGTAGTTGTTGTTGACACTATGCCTACCGAGATAACCGGTTATGCCGATGTGGTTCTGCCCGAATGTACTTATCTGGAAAGATACGATGATATTCGTGATGCGCCCCACCGTGAACCTTCATTAGCACTTCGTATGCCGGCCATCGAACCTATGTACGAAACCAAACCAGCCTGGTGGATTGCCAAACAAATTGGAGAAAAATTAGATTTACATGCCTATTTCGATTACGATGATTATAAGGAGGTGTTGGAATGGCAGGTGAAACAGCTGGGATTATCGTATGAAGACCTCGAAAAAACGGGTGTGATTGTTTTACCGCGCCGTAAAGGATCGCCCTATCTGGATAACAGTGTGGCACAACATTTTAAAACTGCATCCGGTAAAATAGAATTATATTCGGAAAACCTTGCCAATCATGGTTTTGATCCGATGCCGGTTTATACACCACATCCTGAACCCGAAGAAGGATTTTACCGTTTGATTTATGGCCGCGCACCCATGCATACCTTTAGCCGTACGGCGAACAATCCAAATCTTGTCGATTTGATGAAAGAAAATTCTGTTTGGGTAAACCCGCGTGTTGCCAAACTCTGGGGTTTAAAAAAAGATCAATATGTGCATTTGAAAAATCAGGATGGTATGATTTCGCATTTCCCGATCAAGGTTCGCATCACCGAGCGCATACGCTGGGATTCGGTATATATGGTTCACGGATTTGGCCATAACCGGAAAGAGTTATCACGTGCTTTTGGTAGAGGGGCCAACGATACTGAAATGATTACCAATGTGTTGATCGACCCTTTGATGGGTGGAACCGGTATGCGCGGCAATTTTGTAACATTTGTATTAAACCACGATCAAAGTAATAAGGAGGCCTGATTATGAGATATGCTATGGCGATTGACACCCTGAAATGTGTTGGATGTAGCGACTGTGTAGTAGCCTGTCAGTTGGAAAATGATGTTCCGATTGGCTATTGCCGCGATTGGATCACCGAAACGGTTGATGGCAGTTATCCGAATGTAGAGATTGAATTGCGTTCCGAACGTTGTAATCATTGCGATAATTCGCCTTGTGTGCGTTGTTGTCCAACAGGCGCCAGTCATTTTGAAGAAGGAGGTATCGTGGTTGTCACCAAAAACGAATGTATCGGTTGTGCTGCATGTATCGAGTCATGTCCTTACGATGCAAGGTATTCACATCCTGATGGTTATGTTGACAAATGCACTTTCTGCATCCACCGTGTCCGTGAAGGATTGAATCCGGCCTGTGTGAGTGTTTGCCCGACCAAATGCATGTATTTTGGCGATTTGGATGATTCCAACTCCGAGATTACCAATGTGTTGAAAAACCGAAAGTTTAAAACCCTTGCTCCGGAAGCCGGCACCAAACCACAAATTTATTATCTGATCTGATAACATATTAATAATCAGTACACATGAAAGAAGAATTATTTGCAAGCGGACGAAATATTCCCAATATTGATCCCTATCTGAACGTTTGGCACTGGCAGATTCCATTGTATCTGTTTTTGGGCGGATTGGCTGCCGGAATCCTGTTTTTTGCTGCCATCTTTACGATTATGGGTAAAGATAAAGAAATGCCCACAGTTGTTAAAAAAGCCCCGATTATTGCGCCTTTCGCGCTAATACTGGGATTGATCGCCCTGTTTCTTGACCTAAAACACAAACTCTTTTTCTGGCAACTTTATACCACCTTCCGTATTACATCACCCATGTCATGGGGTGCCTGGGTGTTGATGGCGATCACACCGCTATCGATGATTTGGGTGGCCAGTTATATGAAAGAACTCGTGCCGGGCTGGAGATGGAAAATGAATCTTTTGGAAAATTTCGAATCATTTGTCATTAAAAACAGAATTTGGCTGGCCTGGATCATCGTTGTATTGTCCGTAATTTTAGGAATCTATACAGGGATTTTGCTTTCGGCATTCAATGCACGTCCGTTATGGAATACCTCGATTCTGGGACCGTTGTTTTTGGTTTCCGGCTTATCAACCGGTGCGGCGACAGTGTTGCTTCTTAGCAAATCGGCTACCGAACGCCGGACCATGAGTCGGATTGATTTACTGTTAATTGTCATTGAATTATTTTTTATCACCCACATGATTATGGGATTTCAGGCTGCATCGCAGGTTCAGATTGATGCCGCGCAACTATTTCTGGGTGGTCAGTTCACAGTTTCTTTCTGGGTGTTTGTAATTTTTCTGGGTCTTGTCATTCCGGCTGCAATGGAAGTGTTGGAGCTTCTCGATTTTCACATTCCGGTTGCCATCCCGGTGATATTGGTTTTGCTCGGCGGACTCATGTTCCGTTTCATCATGGTTGAAGCCGGACAAATTACACGTTATCTTTACTAATCAGTAACACATAATACTATGAAAAATAACAAAAGAGACGGCACGTTTTACATCAATCCTTACTTAGGAGGGATATTGCTGGGATTAGTCCTTTTTGCGACTTACTATATTACAGGCCGGGGCTTGGGTGCGAGCGGTGCCGTGAAAAGTACGGTTGTTACAGCAGTTCATGCGGTGGCACCTTCCCACGCCGAAGAATCGGGTTATTACAGTAAGTTTTTGAGCGATGATGCCAGTCCGATGAATAACTGGTTAGTGTTTGAAGTGCTGGGAGTTATCATCGGCGGTTTTATATCAGGAACCATTTACGGACGATTAAAACTGAAGGTAGAACACTCACCAAAAATTACTGATAAAAGACGTTTGATCGCTGCTGCTTCGGGAGGATTATTATTCGGAATCGGGTCACAATTGGCCCGGGGTTGCACCAGCGGCGCGGCACTCAGTGGTATGGCCGTGTTGTCGGCATCAGGTATCATCACCATGATGGCGATCTTCGGATCAGCCTACCTTTTTTCATGGATTTTTAAAAAATTATGGATTTAACCTTAAAAAATATAATCAAATGACTGGTCCTTTAATACCAATGGGTGTAATACCCGAAACCTGGAACAATGTAATCGCATTGATCATCGGAATCGGCTTCGGTTTCGCACTTGAAGCCTCGGGTTTTTCATCATCGCGCAAAATCATGGGTACTTTTTTTGGGTATGATTTTGTTGTTTTGCGTGTGTTCTTTACCGCAGCAATCACCGCTATGAGCGGCATCATCTATTTCGACTTTATGGGTTGGATGGATGCATCGATGCTTTATATCAATCCGTATTACGTGAGTTCGGCTATCACAGGCGGACTTGTGATGGGCGCTGGTTTTGCCCTTGGAGGATTTTGTCCGGGGACAAGTTTCTGTGGTGTAGCCATCGGCAAGATTGACGCCATGATTTTTTCGGCAGGACTGTTTGTGGGGATTTTCATTTTCTCCGAAATATATCCGTTGTTCGAAAAGATGTATAACAGCGGCAATCTGGGCGGAGCAATGATTTATGATATGCTCGGTTTGAGCAAGGGTGTTTTTGCATTTCTTCTTATCATCGTGGCCATAGGCATGTTTTATGCGGCTACTTTCGTCGAAAAGAAAGTTAAAAAGGTAGATTATTAAGAATTTAAGAGATGAATAAAAATTATATTTTCCTTACTATATTAGCCGTTGTGATTGGTCTGGGTATATTAATCATGCCTGAAACCAAACACGATAATCAGATCAAACCGGTCGATCTGCTGATTGCCATTGACGATCCTTCCCGTTTTTTATCGACTGATGTGATTACCGACAGATTGGTAAAAAAAGATCCGACACTGTTGCTTATTGATGTTCGCACTGCAAGCCAGTTTAATTCCTTTTCAATTCCGGGTGCGATAAATATCCCGTTGGATTCAATTCTTGCCAGATCGACGGCTGAAATCATGGGTAATAAAGACCTCGACAAAGTGTTTTATTCAAATGCAGATGTTACCTCAGATCAGGCCTGGATCATCAATAAACGATTGGGTTATAAGGCAATTTATGTGTTGCAGGGTGGTGTAAATAAATGGTTCAATACCATTGTAATAAACGAAATACCTGCTGATACTGAACCTGTTGAGATCATTGAGTTGTACCAATTCCGCAAAGGAGCCTGCCAATATTTCTTCGGAAACAACGAAACCGGTTCGGTGAAGGAATCAAATGCTGCACCAAAAAAAGCGGTTGTCATAACGAAAAAAGCTACCGGGGCAAGTGCCGGTGGCGGTTGTTAATCCCTTAAACAAGAAACGATGAATGAACTGAATAAAACCTTAAGACTCACCATCGCCGTCGTCGCGATTGCGTTGGTTTTTGTGATCGGGCTGCTGACCTTTCAAAAACCCGAAGTAGAATATAAACTCACGCCCGATGTGGCATTGAGCCATTTGACCGATGTAAACCTCATGGTAAATGTGGAGCAGGCACAGGAAATTATCCGGCAAAATGATGCAAATATGATTTTCATTGACGTAAGAAACCCGATCAGCTTTGGCAGAGATCATATCGAAAAAGCGATAAATATTCCGCTTCGTGAACTCCTCGATAAATCAAGCCTGAAACTGCTGCGAAGCCTGAACGAAAAAGGAAAAACAATGGTCATTTATGGTGAAACACCTCAGCAAGCTTCCGGAGCCTGGATGATGTTGCAACAAACAGGATTTCAGAATACCAAGATGCTAAATGGAAGTTACACAGAACTGGGATCGAAAAGCGATAAAACGGCTGCAATGTTTTCAGAAACACCCATGATTGATATGGAAGCATTGAAAACACTCACTTCTGCTGCTCCTGTGACTGAGGTTCAAAACACTCCTTCTGCGAAAAAAACTGTTATACCAGCTAAGGTTGAAACGTCAAAAGGTGGTGGTTGCTAAGGAGTAATCCTGGTCACATTTTGGTTTTCCGGTTGCGAAATAATACCCAACAACTATTACATATTTCCAGTTTCCTGAAACAGATTTTTGATGCGAAGCATTTGCCAATGCGCCGGATAGTCAACCAGTCAGGTAGTTTTGTTGTATGGTAGTTTAGATATCATTGCTTTTTTTGGGTACAATTTTATTTGTTGACTTAATGTCTAATTTTTTTTGTACCGTTTTTATATTATCAGCAACAGGCAAGTTTTCGGGCATTGTGCCACCAATTTCTTTGATGGTTTGCCTTACTTTTTTGCCTACTTCGTAATGTGTTAGGTTGGCTTTTTGTTTGCCATATATATTTTCGTTACGTAGTTTCTCCTCTGTTTGTGTGGCCCTAAAAAGATTGGCTGCCAGTTCGGTGCTGCCCATATGGTCCAAAATATGCTGCGATTTTTTGAGGGCTTTCTTTTTATGAATGCCTTTGGCGTCTAATCCGCCATACAAGCCCATATAGCCGTGGTTTTGAAAAATGGCATAGTCTATTGGTTCTATTACACCAGCATTTTTAGCAGTAACTGCCAGATAGGTATTGTGTTTACTCATTTCGTACCGCAGAAAAACCCTTTTTTCTTCCTCTGTACCAAGGCTGTTGTACGCGTCCATTTGCTGTATTTCGTGCAAACGGGTTTGTACCGCAAAATAAGTTTGTCCCAAAGCCACTACTTCCTTGGCAGGGTCGGCATTTTGTACAACCAAATAACAGGCATAACGGCTTAGTTTTACACTTTCAAGTTCCCGTTTTGCGGTTTTGCCTAAGGTTATCATTTCGAGGATATCCTCGAAATGATGGCTTACTAATTGCCCACTGTTTTCGCAAGCTTCTTTTGCCCTGTCGATTACCGGCAAAAAGTGCCTGTACTCTGAATATTCCAACACTTTTGATAAATCTCTGGCACTCCAAAACTCATTTCCGTTTTGGTCAATACTTTTTATTTGTTCAAAGACAGTCAGGGCTTGTTTGTAAATTTCTTTATCCATATTACTGTTTTTGCGTCAATTATTTCTTTAAGCAATCCCCCGGTTTCCTATTCAATAACAACAATATCTTTGATAATATATGTCAAAGCCCTTGATGGTGGTGGTTTATAATAGTATTTGGCGAAGTTTATTTCATATTATGGCTAAGTTCTAAATATATCAGCAATATTTGTATATTTGCTTGATGAAGACAAAAGAAGATATCAAGATAGAGTTTGCTAAACTCTCTGGGATCGATCAGGAACAGTTACTTGATGAACTGTTAA
>JABFQW010000143.1 GCA_013141455.1 Bacteroidales bacterium | reverse complement strand
TCCCAACCATGGATAAACCACTCAGCAGGATTCCGAAACTATACAGATGGGCAACTTTGAAACTTTTCAATAAAAAACCGTTCGTCAGTGAGGTTATGATGATACCGGTGTACATCGCCACCTGAAAGATGGCCACATAACTGGTATCGGCAAAATAGCGCATGATGTAGGCTGCCATAAATATCTCTACCACAGGTAACACAAAGGCATACAGCATATTGGTGATAAGCAACACACGCATGCTATGTGGCATCGAATAGAAAAAGCGGAACTCGGTTGTCAGTTTTTCAATCATTTAGCAGGAGGTAGGTTAGTAAGCGTAGAAAGTATTTCAGAAATCGAAAGCCGGGCGCCACAAATTACCTCATCGCTTGCGCCGTAATACATGAAAATATCATCCCCTTTCACATAGTGGCCATTGGTAAATACCACATTCCCGAAAAATCCGGTTTGCTCGTAAGTTTGAATAGGCTCCATTATCGGGTCGATGCTACGTGCAAGCACGATCGAAGGATCATTGATGTCGAGCAATAGCGCGCCAAGGCAATAGCGATGGTCGCTGTTGGCACCATGATAAATTTCGAGCCAGCCTTTTTCGGTGCGGATGGGTGCTGCTCCGGCGCCGACACGTGCCGAGTCCCACATACCGGGACGAACAGTGGCAATACATTTATGCTTTCCCCAGTGTATCAGGTCGGGCGATTGTGCCAGCCAGATATAATTTCCTCCAAGTTCGGGACTGCTGGGGCGGTGCAACGCGAAATATTTGCCATTTATCTTTTCATCGAAAAGTGCGCAGTCTTTGTTATGTGGCGGAAAAATCATGCCTTCGCGACTGAAGTTTTTCCAGTCATTTGTCCGGATCAGCCCCACGCCAACGCCAAATTCGGATACTTCGGTAAATGAAAGGCAGAAGCCATCGGACATGGTTGCAACACGACAGTCTTCAATGCCAAAAGTTTCGAGCTCGCCTTTGCCAAAAATAGGCGGATAACCTTCCGGTTCATAAAAATGAATTCCATCATCACTGCAAACGAGCCGCAAATAAGATAATGTAGTCAGATAATCTTTCTTTTTATAATTAATAACCCGTGGGTCAGAGGCATCCAGATCGGGATCATTTTTGTCGAAACTCAGAATCTCAATTCCTCCTTTACTATTATATACAGGAAAACTGATTTTGCCTTCAATCTGTTTGGGCCTTTCGGCAACACGCAGTAAAAGCCATGTTTTGCCATCAAATTGAAAAACACCGGGGTTGAGCAGACAAAGTATCTCCATGCCTTCGATACCGGGTTTAAGATCGGCCGGGCGAAGAAGTGGATTTTGAGTGAATCGGTTTGCGATATCCATAAAAAGGCTAAAGTTTAAAGTTAAAAGTAGAAAGGCTAAAGTAAAAAGACCTGTAGGCAGGAAATGATTCTTTTAATTGTAGTCTTAGTTAAAAAAAATCTGTCACTTTTTCAATCCATAACAGTAACCTGTTTTGTCGATCACAAAGCTACAGTTGATAGCTCCAGATCTGTGTCCTGCCTGTTCCTTTTCTTGTCCTATATAGTACATAATTAATGTATTACAGGCATATTTTGTGGAATTACTGTAAAAACACTTCGATTTCGGAAACAATTTTTAAAAAAAATGCAATCGTTTGCAGTATGGTGCAATTTTCTTCCGAAAGGAACTTTTACAAATTATACTGCAATGTCGTTTCGTTAAGGATTTTGAATTTTAAAAGTTTTTACCGCAAACCTGCCTGGCGGCAGACAGGGATCGCTGAGGAGGCGCAAAGTACCGCAGAGTCAATAATTGCTATACAACTCTGCGGAACTCTGCGTAAAACTTTGCGGAACTCTGCGGTTAAATTTTCAACGTTTTCTATTAACTAAATGACATTGAATCATACTGATTTATTCCGGTAGTCGGAAGGCGAACAGCCATAGGCTTTACTGAAAAGCTCATAAAAATGTGTCCTGCTGGCAAAACCGGTTTGGTCGATGATTTCGCTCACCGTCATTGTGGTCGAGGTAAGCAGCGTTGTTGCTTTACTTAATCGCCGCTGGTTTATCAGGCTATGCGGGGTGCTGCCGAGTACCGATTTTGTTTTGTTGTAAAGTGATGATTTGCTGATAGCAAGTTTGTCGCAGAGTTTATCGGAGGAAAGCGTTTCATCATCAATATTTTCGTCAATAAAGTTGAGCATCTTCTGAAAAAACGGATCAGGTATTTCCTTCACAAGGGCTGGATTATCATCCTTTTTACCGAAATGATTCTTAATGTTGTAGCGCAGATGGAGGAGTTTTTCGATACGAACTTTTAAATGTTCGGGGTGAAATGGTTTGGGAATGTATGAATCGGCGCCTGCTTTCAAACCGGTAATCCGGTCTTCAATTTCGGCCTTGGCTGTAAGCAGAATGATGGGTAAGTGACTGGTATCAAAATTCTCACGCAGTAATCCACAAAGCTCAATCCCGTCCATTTCGGGCATCATAATATCCGATACAATCAGCTCCGGCTTGTTAGTCAGCACTTTTTCATAGGCTTCGCGGCCATTCTCAGCACAGATGATGTTATAATCAGATTGCAGAAAATCTTTGAGCAATTTTAAAATTTCAGGGTCATCATCAACCAACAGAATCAGTTGTTTTCCGGCTGATAATGCTGAATTTTCAACCGGCATTCCCCGATCGGGTTCATCCATGAAACTGAATTCGTTTAGTTCATCAACCGGTTCATTCATCAACACAACGGAATTTACCTGATGCACATCCGGAAAAACACAGGTAAACTTAGTCCATTCGTCAGGACTGCTTTCAAAACTTATGGTTCCTTTCAGTAATTCGACCAGTCCTTTTGTTACGGCAAGTCCCAACCCGGTTGAGCGGTAGCCGGGGAAACTGCCCTTTTTGTTTGCTGATGATATTCCGAATGGCTCGAATACTTTTTGAAAATACTCAGGTTTTATACCGATACCATTGTCTTCGATTTCGATGATAAGTGCCGTGTTCTCTAATTTTATTGTTGCTTTGACAAATCCTTCGGGTTTGTTATACTTTATCGAATTCGAAATCAAATTTGTAATAACACGCTGAAACTTATCAGCATCCATTCTGAAAACAAGTAATGGAACGGATGAAATCACCTCACAAGTGATATTATGCTGCTGGGCAAGCTGTTCGAGATCGGAAATTACTTCGCGAATAAGTTCAACCGGCTTTGTAAGTTGAATATTCAAGGGTTCTTTCCCCTTCTCTAATTTTCGGAACTGCATAATTTCGAGCACCAACTTTTGAAGCTTAATACTGTTGTTATAGACTTTCAGAAGCCGTGGGTTTTCAATTGTCTTTCGCGTATCTTCAAGCAAGGCATGCATATGCATGGTGATGAGGGTGAGTGGTGTACGAAATTCATGCGCCACATTGGTAAAAAACTCAATTTTATAACTCTGCAGCTCCGCTTCTTTTTTTATTTTAAACTCCTGCAAGGCAACTTCCTTTTTGCGGGCTTCACGTCTGCGATAAGCTGCAAAAAGTAACAGTTGAATTCCAATGAAGAGAAGCACATAACCAGCTATTGCCCATGATGTTAGCCAGAATGGAGGATTTATAATAATCTCAATCTCCCTGATTTCCTTCGACCAGTTACCATTCTCATCGCTGTCTCTTATTTGAAGAAAATAGGATCCTGGTTCCAGATTTGAGAAACTGATTGGCTGGTTCTGCGGATTGATTGTCCACTCATCGAGAAAATTTTTCAGCCTGTACGAAATTCTGTGACGTTCCTGTCCCCAAAATGAGAGGGGTGAAACATGAAAAGTTACTGAGTTCTGATTGTAATTCAAATCCAGAATTTTCTGGTGATTGATACGGCTTGTGAGTACGCTTCCGTCACCAGGTTCCATAGGTATATTTCTGATATCGAGCTGATTAATTGCAATGAGCGGAAAATAGGAAGAGAATTTGATTTCATTTGTCTGGATAATATCCACCCCCATGGTTCCCCCAACATATAATCGGCCAGTCGTTTTATCAAAAAAAGAAGCTCCGTCGCTGTATTCATAATTGATCAAACCATCGTTTACATTGAAATTTCTGACATTCCTGCGGCTTATATCAATTAATGAAAGTCCCTGATTCGTTGTAACCCACAAATTACCCGTTTCGTCACGTTGGATGGCATGAATGCTGGTGGAAGAGAGTTCAGACTGAACATTTAAACCAGAAACGCTGACTGAATCAGCATTGACAGGTGATAGGCTGAAGATTCCATTGCTGCTGCCAACCCAGACTGGTTCGTTATGATCAGTAAACAGTGTAAGGACATCATCGTTCCTGAAGAGATTTTGGTGCGAGGTAGTGGTGTATTGTGCTATAACCCGCTTTGTAATAGTATTATACCTATACACACCCAGACCTCTGGTTCCTATCCAGATAATTCCGGGTTTTTCTTCGGTAAGCGCATAAACAATCTGCTTTTGCTGTCCGGGCGTTGGAATACTTTTATCAAGTACCAACTGCCCGCAACTTATGGGAAATGAACTACCCGACTTCTCAAATTCAATCACAATAACACCATAACCACTTGTTCCAAGATAAATCCGCTTATCACTATCTTCAAGTATGCGGTACACCGATGCAAAATTTATTGAAACGGATTTTTTAAAGTCGCGTGGAAAATTCAGGATTGTGCCAAAATCAGGTGAAATAATATCAACACCTTTACCATCAGTACCAACCCAAATGGAACCATCATCATGTTCATGAAGCGAAAGCACCGAATTGTTGCTTAAACCATTTTTCACTGAAATTTGACGAATATGATTTCCTTCGGCGTCAAATATATCAATTCCGCCACCTTTGGTGCCAATGAGCACATCACTCTTACTGGTAACAAGAATACTTCTCACAATCGGATAGGCCAACTGATCGGAAGTCAGACTTTTATTCGGAAATTCGGTGAGTTTCAGGGTATATACGCCGTTTCCATCTGTTCCAATCATTAAAACATCAGGTTCGGTTTCATACATACTTACAATCCGTGTTGCAATGGGATTGTTTATGAACTGATCCGACAGAATATTTAGCGCTTCGAAACTTTGGGTTAACAGATTGAAACTGTAGATTCTACCTTTCTCGGTGCCTGTCCACAACTTGTTTTTCATCTGCGTTAGAGTAAATGAAGTGATGATATCATCAGGGATCCGGAGTTGCAGTACTCGCTTTGTCTCCGTGTTAACCATGAGGGCAGCCCCGGCGCGTTGTGTAATAAGTATATAAGGATGATGATCGATGATAACGGCCATGGAAGATGACAAAGTTCCGGTGAGTGGAAGCTGTAATATTTCTTCCAAACGATTACCCGACATCATCATCAGCTTACCACTTGCGGTGATGCAGTAAGCACGGTTTTCGATAATATGTATGCGTTTAATGCCAAGGGATGTAGCCTGCGAAGATTCATCAAATGCAATCATACTGAATTGATTTGTTGCATCGTCAAATTTGAAAATACCACGGCCAAAAACAGAAGCCAATGTTCCATAACCATCGGCATGACAAATGGCGATGTCATTTTCATAATTCATCTGCTCCGATTCGCGGGTAAAATAGGCGGTAAAATTATCGTGGATATTATCATACAGGCTCAGTCCCTTGTTGGTAAGCATCCAGATTGGACCTGATGCCGTTGGGTATAATTCACGGATAACATGATTGTGAATGGAGTTGGAGCTATTGCCGGGCATATAAGTAACGATATTGTTGCCGTCGTAGCGATTCAAACCATTCCAGGTACCAAACCAGATATAACCTTCAGCATCTTTAACTATGGAATTCACCGCGCCGTTTGATAAGCCTTCGCGGCGCGAAATGGAATGAACATTTGTTCTGTATTCCGCAAATAGCGGGAGTGAGAACAAAAAGGTTAATCCAAGTATTGAAAGGTTTCGAAGCATTGTGAATGCAAAATCAGGATAAAAATGGAAAATTATAGGAGCTATTTCTTCCATTGAACCCGATTCGACTGCAGAAACACTGCGACTGTATTTGGATTTATTGAAAATCATTCTTTTTAGACTCAAGGGATGCCATTTGACAAATCGGGTATGTTTGATTCAATTTTTTTACTTCTGGTTCAATCTACATCTAAGTTTTCAAATTCGAGCAACCATTCTGCCAGTTTTTGTTGCAACAATTGTTTATCAGGTAAATAGAGACTATACTCGGAAGCGTATATATTTGCATCTTTCGGCAAAGTAAGTTCAACGAGTGCATCGTTTTTCTTTTTACACATAAGTATGCCGATAGTAGGCTTTTCATTTTCAAGTTTAACATTGCGATCGTAATAGTTTACATACATCTGCATTTGTCCCAAATCTTTATGCAACAGTTCCTGTGTTTTTAAATCGATTAACACAAAGCATTGTAGCAGACGATTATAGAAGACCATATCCACAAAATAGTGTTTTTCATCAAAAGTAAATCGTTTCTGGCGCGCTTCGAATAAAAAGCCTTTTCCCAATTCCAATATAAATTGCTGCAATTTAGATAGGATAGCATGTTCCATATCTGATTCGGAATATGCGACTTTTTCTTCTAAACCTAAAAACTCTAAAGACAAAGGATTTTTCAGAATATCTTCTGGTCTTACAAGGGTATGGCCTTCATTTGCTAATTTCATTACATCATCTTTATTTCGACTTAAGGCTAATCGTTCATATAGGCTCGAATGGTATTGACGTTTCAAATCTTTCAGACTCCAATTATTAGCGACACATTCTATCTCATAAAAACTGCGTTCATTTGGGTTTTCAATTCGCATTAGGATTAAGTAGTGCGACCAGGATATTAGAAAACGAGGAGTCTGTAATTCCGTGATTGGAGTGAATGCTGTTAACGTATTAGTATTTGATTGACTTTCAGTATCTTCAAATTTCCGCAACACCTTTGCGGAAATTTGATTCGAATAGATCAAATAAAAATTCTTCATTCTCTCCAAATTATCCACTGAGAATCCTTTGCCAAACTTTTCGATAAGTTGTTTCGATAATTCTTTTAATACTGACTTCCCGTATTCAGCCCGTTCTTTTCCTTGCTGTTCATCCTCCACGATCATCCGGCCTATATCAAAATAGGTATGCACCATAGTTAGGTTTACTGTTGTGGCTACCTTTTTGCGGGCAAAATCGATCAATTCCGCTACTTTACTAAATAGCTGATTATAAATGGCTTCTCCGGATTTGTTAACTGAATTACTCATCTTATTCATTATTTTTACCCTGAGTGAATCGAAAGGTTCTGTATTCCGCAAATAGCGGGAGAGAGAACAAAAAGATCAATCCTAATATTGAAAGGTTTCGAAGCATATTGAATGCGAAATCAGGAATAATTTAGTAAAATTAGGCTAAATTATTGAACCTTTCAATGTTTAGATACAGCCAAAACCATTGACGAAAGGGGACAAAAAAAATCTGCACTTTTTCAAGTACAGATTTTTCAAGTATTTTTTTAATGATTTTACCAACTTCCGCTGGCGCCGCCACCGCCAAAGCTTCCGCCGCCAAATCCTCCGAAACCGCCTCCGCCGCCACCAAATCCACCCGAACCGCCGGAGAATCCTCCCCAACTTCCTGAATGACTACGACCTGCCTGACTGGCTAAAAACAAGGCTGTCCAGAATGGCAGGTTGCTCCCACCGCCTTTTCCACCCATATGATTAGAAC
>JABFQW010000033.1 GCA_013141455.1 Bacteroidales bacterium | reverse complement strand
CTAATTTAAATAATATATCATGAAAGATTCAGTAATAGACAGTCCGATGGCATTCATTGAAAATCAATTGCCTGAGTCGTGCCACGTTTGCCTTATTTATGAAAGTGAGGAACAACGTCAGAAAATCATTTCCGAATATATTGTCGAAGGGCTCAGGCGAGGCGAAGTGGTCCGGTATTTTACCGACAAAACTTCACCTGATAATATCCGGTTCTGGTTAACGGAATTTGGAGTTGAAGTTTCTGAAGCCGAAAGAAACGGATCATTCGCTGTCTCAGAGGCTGACAAAGCCTATTGTCCGGAAGGTAAATTTGAACCACAGAAAATGATCGACAGATCTGTAAACCGGTACGATCAGGCAAAAAAGGCTGGTTATACCGGATCACGTGCCTGTGGCGAAATGACATGGGTGCTAAATGGAATTCCTGGTTCCGAACGTTTTTTGGAATATGAAACCTTACTCAACTCGGTCACCTCAACCTTTCCACATTCAGGGATGTGTCAATACGATGCCCGTCTTTTCGATGGCGCCTCTTTGTTCAAAATACTTCAGATACATCCATTCATGATTGCGCAGGGACAAATAGTAAGGAATCCTTTCTACACGAGACCCGAAGAGTTTGATGCGGAATTGAACACAAACAAATTGACTTAGAAATAATGATGACGAAAGCAGACCATGAGAAAAATTTACAGAGTAAGGATTGGCAAAAGGTCGATGCCCGTGTTTTAGGGCAAATACTTGCTGCGCAGAATGTATTGTTTGTTTTGCCCGATGAGGAACGTATAGCGGAGTTTTTTTCTCAGGCGCTAAGCAGTGTCCCCGGTATTTCTTCCTGTTATATATGCCTGGGAAATCTACCTGATCTGCCCGTTGAATCTCCTGTCTTTTGCAATAAATGCCCTGTCTTTCAACGTAACGAAGATCAGGGGTTGATTTTGCCTGTCAACTTCACATGCAACAGAGCCGCACAACAGAAAATGCGCAGCATAGCGCTCAGGACAACTGAACACACTTATGGGTTTTTTATTATTCGAACCGACACGTCTGATGCTTTAGAACCGTATTGGCCGTTTCTATGCAATTTGGCAAACTATGTGGCACTTTCATTGGAAAACCGGATGCAGAAACATCTTTTGGAGAAGTCACGAAATATAATGGAAGATAAGGTGAAGGAAGGTACTGAGGAGTTAAGGCAGATGAATGAGCGGTTCAGGCTTGCCACCAGTGCTGCACGTTTGGGAGTCTGGGATTGGGATATTCAGAAAAACGAACTCGTTTGGGATGATGGAATGTACACCTTGTACGGCATTAAAAAGGAAGAGTTTGCCGGCGCTTATGAAGCTTGGTTGAATGGTTTGCATCCTGAAGATCGCAACAACAGCGAAGAGATGTCGAGGCTGGCACGGCGGGGCGAGCGAGAATACGACACTGAATTTCGCGTAGTGTGGCCCGATGGCAGCATTCATTATCTCAAGGCTTTTGGGCAGATAGTAAGAGATTCGGATGGCAATCCTTTTCGAATGACTGGGATCAATTTCGATATCACTGAGCGCAAGTTAGCGGATGAAGCAACACGCAAAAGTGAACAGGAATTTCGTACCCTGGCCGAAAATATCCCTGATAACATTTTGCGTTATGATTTGAACTGCCGGGCAATTTATGTCAACCATGCACCGGAGATTTCAAAATATTTTAAGACAAGCATTATTGATAAAACACCGGCTGACAACAGTTTGGAGGGTGGTATTCAGGGAATAGAGGAATATGCTTCAAAACTGCAAAAGGTTGTTGAAACGGGTAAACCGGAAGAAACAGAAATCGTGCTTCACGATTTACAAGGTAATATTCATAACTATGAAGTCAGTTTTGTTTCCGAATACAATAGCAAAGGGCAGATTTCGGGCGCATTAGCCATTGGTCGTGATATTACTGAACGCAAACGTAATGATGCATTAAATAGTTCAAGACTACACCTGATTCAGTTTGCCGCAACCCACCCATTGGATGAGTTGCTTGAAGAGACTTTGAACGAGGCTGAAAAACTTACGGGGAGCCTGATTGGGTTCTATCATTTGGTTGAAGATGATCAGATTTCGTTAACACTCCAAAGCTGGTCTACACGAACAAAGGCTGAATTTTGTAAGGCAGAGATCAAAGGTCAGCATTATCCTATATCTCAGGCCGGTGTTTGGGTCGAATGTGTCGTTCAACGGAAACCGGTTATCCATAATGATTATGGGTCTCTTCCTTATCGTAAAGGTATGCCTGAAGGTCACGCAGAAGTAGTCAGGGAACTTGTTGCGCCTGTGATACGCGGAAATAAGGTAAAAGCGATTCTTGGTGTAGGAAATAAAACAACCGTTTATGATGAAAAGGATGTGGAAGCTATTTCGTTTATTGCTGACCTGGTCTGGGAAATAGCAGCACGTAAGCAGGTTGATATCGCGCTGGGTAGGAGTGAGGAAAAGTACAGGACTTTAATTCAAAAAATTCAGGCAGGTGTTATCGTACATGGAGCAAATACCCAAATCATAACCTGCAATTTAAAGGCACTCGAAATTCTTGGTTTAACTGAAGACCAGCTATTAGGAAAAATATCAATCGATCCGGCAAGGCATTTTTTAAGGGAAGACTATACCATATTGCCTCCCGAAGAATATCCGGCAAACCTTGTGATGGCCTCGCGCGAAGTATTAAAAAATTATATTTTTGGTGTGCATCGTTCAGATAATGAGAATGATATTTGGGTTTTAGTAAATGCTGATCCTGTTTTTGGTGACAATGGCGAAATTGCACAGGTAATCGTAACTTTTATTGATATCAGCGAACGCCAACAAGTGGAGGCAACATTGGCAAAAACCACCCTAAGGCTCAATGAAGCACAGCGTATTGCTCACATTGGCAGTTGGGATCTCGATTTAGTCAACAATGTACTCAGCTGGTCGGATGAGATATACAGGATGTTTGAGGTATATCCAGATAAGTTTGATGCCTCCTATGAATCTTTCTTGAATACCATCCATCCTGATGATCGCGATGCCGTTAATAAAGCATACACCAACTCACTTAAAACACGGCAATCCTATAACATCGATCATCGTCTTTTATTTGCCGATGGGCGGATAAAATACGTTCACGAACAGTGTGAAACATTCTATGATGCCGATAACAAACCACTTCGCTCTATGGGAATAGTCCAGGACATTACTGAGCGTAAGAATAGTGAGGATGCATTAATGGAGAGCAACAGGCATTATCACCAGATCGTTGACCTCTCGCAGGACATGATTGTCATCCACCAGCAAGGAAAGGTGGTTTTTGTTAACGAAGCCGGAGTTCAGTTATTAGGAGCTTCAAAATCAGATAAGCTAATTGGCCGATCAGTGTTGGAATTTGTGCCACCTGAGAACCGGAAAATTGCAATTGAGAGAATGCAGACAGGACTATCAGAAGAGGGTTATAAATCACAGGTGTACGAGCAAAAGATGATACGGTTCGATGGAAGTGTGATAGATATTGAATTGCGGGGAATGCCTATCATTTATCAAGGTGAACGGGCCATTCAATTTGTTGCACACGACATCACCGAACGCAAAAAAACGGAAGCCGCCTTGCGCAGGAGTGAGCAGGAATTTCGTACCCTTGCCGAAAACTCACCCGACGTTATTGTACGTTACGACCGTGAAGGAAGACGCATCTATGTCAACCCTGAGTTCGAGCGGGTCAATGGGCTTACGGCCGCAGAGGTTCTTGGTAAGAAGCCTATGGAATTATCAGCAGAATTGGCGCCAATGGCCGATGTATTTACCGCAAGACTTATGGAAATCATGGAATCAGGCAAAATTACCAAAATCGATTTATCTTGGACTAAGGATGGAAAACTGATATGCTGGTTTGTACGCGCTGTGCCCGAATTTGATGCAAATGGGATAGTAACAGGTGCCCTTACTATCTGGAGCGATATCACAGAGCGCAAGCAGGCAGAAGAAGAAATCCGAAAACTTAATCTTGAACTTGAACATCGGGTTCAGGATCGTACCTTGCAATTGGAACTTGCTAACAAGGAACTGGAGGCTTTTTCATATTCTGTGTCGCATGACCTGCGTGCACCCTTACGGAGTATCGATGGGTTCAGTCTGGCGCTTCTCGACGATTATTATGACAAGATTGATGATCAGGGGAAAAACTACCTGAAACGTGTAAGAAACGCATCACAACGCATGGCACAACTTATCGATGATATGTTGAATCTGAGTCGTGTTAGCCGCGGTGAAATGAGCATCATGCAGGTAAATCTTAGCAATATGTTTAACGAAATTGCCAACGATCTTCATGAAACCCAGCCTCAGCGCAAAATCGAATTCATTATTCAGAAAGACATTAAAGTAATTGGCGATAGCCGGCTTTTGCGGATAGTGCTGGAAAATCTTATCGGGAATGCATTCAAATTTACCTCAAAGCATTCAGCAGCACAAATTGAATTTGGTATGCAAATGCGAAATGATGTCCCCGTGTATTTTGTACGCGATGATGGCGCCGGGTTTAATATGAACTATTCGCAAAAACTTTTTGGTGCATTTCAACGCCTGCATACGATCAGTGAATTCCCCGGAACAGGTATTGGACTTGCTACGGTACAACGGGTTATTCACCGGCATGATGGTAATATCTGGGCCGAAGGTGAAATTGAAAAAGGTGCAACCTTTTATTTCACACTACATTTACAAAAAGAATGAATATATTTCGTACTTTTATTACCTAAATATTAAATTGGGTGCTGATTTAATAAATCTAAAAATAAAATACCATGGCAAATAAAACGATTTTGCTCGTAGAAGACAACCTCGACGATGTTGATTTAACACTTCGCGCCTTAAAAAAGAACAATATTAAAAACGAAATTGTAGTGGCCAATGATGGTGCCGAGGCTTTGGACTACCTGTTCGGTAAAGGAAAATATACCGGACGCGATCTCACGAATATGCCCACAATTATTTTGCTCGACATCAAACTGCCAAAAATTGACGGGCTTGAGGTTTTACATCAGTTGCGTGAAAATAAACTTACCAAATTCCTTCCTGTAGTCATACTTACTTCATCGAGCGAAGAGCAGGATATTGTAAAGAGTTACAGCCTGGGTGTTAACAGCTATGTTCGAAAACCGGTTGACTTCATTCAATTCGCGGAGGCAGTCAGTCATCTTGGGTTATACTGGTTACTAATCAATGAGGCTCCGCCTGTTCGATAATACATGCAATTATCATGAGTAAATTACTGCGGTTATTGATCATTGAAGATTCGGAAGATGATTCTTTGCTGATGTTACATCAAATCAGGAAAGCCGGATATGATATTGATCATGAACGCGTGCAGACCCCCGAAGAAATGGAGTATTGGCTCCACAAAAAAAAGTGGGATATCGTCCTTTCCGATTATATGATGCCACATTTCAACGGAACCGATGCGTTGGAGCTATTAACAAAATCGGGTATCGACATACCGTTTATCGTTGTCTCAGGTACTATTGGTGAAGATGTTGCTGTTGGCATGATGAAAGCCGGCGCCAATGATTATCTCATGAAGAATAATCTGCAGCGCCTTGTACCTGCCATCGAACGTGAATTACGTGATTCAGTTAACCGGTCGGAGCGAAAAGTACTCGCGAAGAAACAAAAGAAAGCCGAAGAAGAACGTAAGGCGCACCTTGTTTTCTTCGAAAATATGGATAAGATCAACCAGACCATCGTTCGGAGCAATGATCTTGAACAGATGACACGTGATGTGCTTACGACAATGATTTCGATCTTTGATTGTGACCGCACCTGGCTATTCTATCCCTGCGACCCCGATGCCACAACATTTCGTGTTCCCATGGAAATCACCAAACCCGAATATCCGGGAGCAGGTATTCTAAATGCGGATATTCCGATGCCTCCCGACATGGCACAGAATTTACGTGAAGCATTGGAATCATCGGAACCAGTGACCTATTTGGCAGGTACCGAAAGACCGATTAACAAGGTGAGCGAAGAACAATTTGGCGTCAAATCGCAGATGATGATCGTTCTTTATCCAAAGACGGGCAAGCCCTGGATGTTTGGAATGCACCAATGTTCGCATATTAGAATCTGGACTGCCGAGGAAAAGAAATTGTTGCAGGAGATTGGAAGGCGGCTTTCCGATGCACTTACAAGTATGTTGATTTACCGCGATTTACGTAATAGTGAAGCTGAGAACCGGGCGATCGTCGATACGGTTCCCGATCTTTTATTTCGTGTTAATAGGGAAGGTATCATCATCGATTTCCGTAAGCCGGAGCGCATGGACCTGTATGTTGAATCGGTACAATTCCTTGGTAGGGCCATTCGCGATGTTATGCCTGCTAATGTTTCCGATGCTGCCTATCCGGCTATCGAAAAAGCGCTCAAAACCAATGAGGTTGTAACATTTGAGTATAATCTGATATTAAAAGGTCAATTCCAATATTTTGAGGGACGAATGATTGCCTTTTCGAATGATGAAGTATTGGTATTGGTGCGTAACATAAGCGAACGTAAACAGGCGGAGCACCAACTTATCGAAAGTGAACAAAAATTCCGCTCCTTAGCCGAAAGTTCCCCGGATAATATTATCCGTTATGATAAGGAATGCCGGGCAGTGTACATCAATCGCAACATGACATTGACTGTCGGATCCGATGTCGTTTCCTTAATTGGAAAAACACCGATGGAGAGTAATGACTATCCTGGTACTGTTGCCTATCAGACAAAACTGCAGCAGGTGATACAATCAGGTCAACCCGACGAAATAGATGTTATAGTGCCTGATACCGATGGAGAACTGCGTATCCATCAGGTACGATTTGTGGCTGAACGTAACAACGATTCTCAAATTATCGGTGCATTGGCAATAGGTCGCGACATCACCAACAGTAGGCAGGCGGAAATTGAAATTGCCAGGATGAATCGCAGCCTTCGAATGCTAAGCGATGTCAATCAGGCGCTGATTCACATAACCGACGAAAAAGCCCTGTTGAACGAAGTGTGTCGGAACGCTGTCGAAATCGGTGGTTATCGCATGACCTGGGTCGGATATGCAGAACAAAATGAGGCAAAGTCAATAACACCGGTTGCCCGCTCAGGCTACGATGCAGGATATGTCGATTCGCTAAACCTAAGCTGGGCAGATGCCGGCCGCGGCCAGGGGCCATGTGGGATAGCAATACGGACAGGGCAGCCATTTGTTGTCCGTAATATTCAGGCCGAACCTTGCTTTGCTCCCTGGCTTGAACAGGCAATCCAACACGGTTATCATTCATTCATTGCCTTACCGTTGATTTGTGAAAGCCAAACACATGGCGTAATTGTAATCTATTCGTCTGAAACAGATGCATTCGATGCCAATGAAGTTGGGATGTTGAAAGAACTTAGTGAAGATCTGGCTTTTGGACTCACCACACTACAGATACGTGCTAATCGCGAGATGGCTGAAAATGCACTACGGGAAAGTGAAGAAAGATTCCGGCTGATTGCTGAAAACACTGCCGATACAATTGCAGTTTTGAATTTCGACCTTAAATATAGTTATGTTAGTCCATCTGTTCTAAAGTTGCGCGGATTTTCGGTGGACGAGGTTTTGAAACAATCACTCGAAAATGTTTTTACAATTTCATCCTTGCAAAAAGTACAAAAAACCTTTTCAAAACATATGGCTTTGGAAGCTTCTGGTAAGGCTGACCCATACAGGAC
>JABFQW010000069.1 GCA_013141455.1 Bacteroidales bacterium | reverse complement strand
ACATTATATTTATCAATTTTCTGTGTCATAAAATTTTGATTATTGTCAATTATCTATATTCATAATCAGTGAGTTGCAAAATTCAATAAATTCCAGTTTAAGTTCAAATGTACTGATTTTTGCTGGATTAATTTCACAATTCCGGATTTTATATACTTAGACATACTAAGTAATTGCTATTGCCGCCAATCAGCAAAAAACCAATCTAATTTCCATAAAAAAATCAGGGTTAGAATTATAGATCAACTGGGGCTTCTCTTGATTGCCATTGGAAGGGTCGTGCACACCGCATAACATTCTGATTATTTGCGGCTATATTATTTTTCATTTCTATATTTTAATGCAAGTTCTTCGATCCGATTCCGTTTCTCTGCAGCCAATATTTTAATTATATTATTCCGATTCTTATCTAATAACGGAGAATCAAAATCTACCTCAGAATCAAAAACGGTTTTAAATATTTCTCGAATAACGTCCTCAGCTATATTTATAAGGTCATCAATTTTTTTAAATGATATTTCAATTTTTGTGTATTCTTCCTTATTTGGATCTGTATGTGCATAAACTTTATCACGTATAGTTATTACATCATTAATGAGTACTTCGTTTAATGAAAATTGTGCTTCCCATTTTTCAATAGTAGTGACATTTATTCCGGAATCACCAAACTGACCTGCTTTTTTTAACTTACTTATAAAATGTCTAAGGTTGTATCTGTCTCGTTTTGCAGAATTACAAAAAAGTTTTGCTATTTCTATTATTGCCATGCGCCAGAGAATATGTCGAATAAACTCAAAATCTTGTGAATTTTTTAAGTAATCAGCTTCTTCAGAAGTCTCAGGTTTATGTATGTAATAAGAGTAATCGTAGCAGTCCTTTACATAAATTAAAATGTTCCAAATTTTGGAAATTTCTTCTTCAAGTTCTTTCTCCTTTCGAGTCATTGTTGTACTTTCTTAATATAACTGCTAATATTTGACTAAAAATCATCGAGTTAATTATTCCGTGAATAAATTGATCAAATCATCTCAATCAAACCAATCCCAAAATCATCAAAATCAACACTTTCTTTGTGTTTATCCAAAAAAATATCCAAAGGTTTTCCTACTCATTGCGTTGGTCCTACTAGTTTGTGCTGTTGTTATTATACCCCAAATGTAAATATTATTTCACACCTCATAATCATACTCCTGATTTTTAATTTGATAGTTTCTAATTGTTGTATTTTGCGGCAAATCTCAGTGAACTTACTGACTGCCCGTAGCAGCTTAACCCCATCAAACCCGCAAATTTTCTGTACTTTTGCATTTGAATCATTTGCTTTCTTATACCCTGATTATTATGTCATTCAACAACCTGGGCTTATCCCCTTCCCTCTTGAAATCATTAGCCGGACAAAACTATTTTCAGCCTTATCCCATTCAGCAACAAGCTATTCCGGCCATACTGAGTAAAAAGGATGTGCTGGGAATTGCAAAAACAGGTTCGGGCAAAACGGTTGCCTACGTCTTACCCATTCTCATGAATATGCAATGGTCTGCGGCCTCCAAAAACAGGCATATCCGAACGTTGGTGCTGGTTCCCACGCGCGAGCTGGCTATGCAGGTGCGTGAGGTGTTCGAAATATTCAGCCGCGATCTTCCCGAACGGATTAAATCGCTGGCTGTATTTGGCGGTGTATCCATTAATCCGCAGATGATGGCCATGCAGGGTGTAAATATAGTAATCGCCACACCAGGTCGGTTACTCGAACTCGAAGAATCGAATGCAGTTCATCTTTCAGAAATCGGGTGCTTAGTGTTGGACGAAGCTGATAAAATGCTCAACCTTGGTTTCAGGGAAGAGATGAACCGTATCTTCGCGCTGCTGCCCGAAAAGCGTCAGAACCTATTGTTCTCAGCCACTTTAAGCGATGATGTGAACAACATCAACCAATTATTATTGCATGATCCAAAGGTCATAAAAATTGAATCGGAAGCCGATAATATTGACCTGATTTCGCAATTAGCCTACTTTGTTTCGGATGAAAAAAAGGGACCCTTATTACGTTACCTGATCAAACACAACGAAATGGAACAGGTGCTGGTGTTTACTTCCTCGGTGTTTTCGGCCGATAATGTAGCCGAAAAACTTCGTAAGAACGGCATCGAGGCCCGATCGATGCACAGCAAGAAAAGTCAGGAGTTACGAAACGAAACCATGCGCAAATTCAAAACGGGCGAATTGCGCGTGATGGTTGCAACAGATTTGATTTCGCGGGGGATCGACATTCAGTTTCTACCCTTTGTGATCAATTACGAATTGCCACGTTCACCCAAAGATTATATTCACCGGATAGGCCGCACCGGACGCGCCGAATCACCGGGCGAGGCCATCTCCTTCGTTACCCCCGACGATCAGCATCACTTCAAAATCATACAAAAAAAGATGGGGAAATGGGTGACCATGATTGATAGTGAAGGCCTGGATTTAAAGGGTTTTTAAGAAAGTGCTGTTTATTGTTTTCCACAATAATATTGCCCTTGAAATCAGTCATTGAACTAAATCAATAGTACAGATAGCGTGATCGGTTTTCCACATGCATTATTGGGACTATCCCTAATTTAATTTGATGGAAATATTTTTCGCCACCAAATCACTAATTCACCAAAACTCACCAAAACGCAACGATTGGTTTGAATTGGTATCCAGGTTTCTTTGGTACGGTTTTGTGTTTTAGTGCATTGGTGGCATTATTAATATGCATTTGGTGTGATTTTGTGTTTTAGTGCATTGGTGGCTTTTTTTTATTGAATACAAATACAAAATTATCCATTATACCAACTTTAGAAAACAGCAAACAAGGATTAGTATTACCTTTATAACCTGATGTTAAGGAATCGTTTTATTTTAAAATTTATTATCCGATACACTCTATTTCATGAAAATATCTAAGCTATTTTACCCGGCATTGGTCGCCATTCTCCTGATTCCGTCCTTTTCGGATGCACAGGGATACCTGCATACCTCCGGCAAATATATTTATGATGCAAACAACCAGGAGGTGATATTGCGTGGCATAGGCACCGGAAACTGGATGATCAACGAAGGTTATATGATGCGCTCATCAGCAATTGCTGGTACACATACCGAATTCAGGAACAAACTCACGGCTACCATCGGTGAAACGAATACAGCAGCCTTTTATGAGTCGTGGCTCGACAATCATTTCACAAAACGTGATCTCGATTCGATGAAGGTCTGGGGATTCAACAGCCTTCGCGTGGCCATGCATTACAAATGGTTCACATTGCCTATTGAGGATGAACCTGTTACAGGCCAGGACACCTGGTTTGAATCAGGCTTTGTACGTATCGATACGCTGCTGAAATGGTGCAGTCAGAATCAGATGTATTTGATTTTGGATTTGCACGGAGCGCCTGGCGGACAAGGTCATGACCGGAATATTTCGGATTATGATCCAACGAAACCAAGCTTATGGGAAAGCTACGAAAACCGCCGTAAAACTGTTGCACTCTGGAAGAAACTTGCCCAGCGATATGCCGTTGAACCCTGGATCGGTGGTTATGATATGATTAACGAACCGAATTGGGACTTACCAAATGGTACGATGCTCAAACAACTGTATGTTCAGATTACCGATGCCATTCGTACTGTTGACAACAACCACATCATTTTTGTTGAAGGGAACTGGTTTGCAAACGATTACACCGGCCTCACCCCTCCCTGGGACAACAATCTGGTGTATAGTTTCCATAAATACTGGAATCCGAATACATTGTCGGCCATCAACTGGATGATAAATCTGAGAAACACACACAATATACCCATTTGGTTAGGCGAAACGGGTGAAAACTCAAATGTGTGGTTTACCAGTCTGATTGCTTTGTGTGAATCGAAAAAAATCGGCTGGTCATGGTGGCCTGTCAAAAAATCAGGAATAAATAATGTATTGCAATCACCTGTAAATCAAAACTATGACGATCTGATCAATTACTGGACAAGTGGAACACCCGTTGTTACACCAGCCCAGGCTTTTAGCGCTGTTATGCAATGGTCAGTAAACCACAAAACCGAGAATTGCGTGGTAAAATATGATGTGATCGATGCCATGATGCGGCAGCCCTATACCACCGAAACAAAACCCTTTGTTACATCAAAGCCGGGCGAAAAAATATTTTTTGCCAATTATAACCTTGGCCGCAACAACTATGCTTACTTCGACACCGATACAGCCAATACCGGAAACAATGGAAGCTGGAACTTAGGTTGGGAATACCGGAATGATGGCGTTGATATTGAGGCTTGTGATGATACAGTTACAGCTAATCTCGGTTATAGCGTTGGATGGGTTATTTCGGGCGAGTGGATGGAATACACCCTAACATGTGATTCGGCTGCTGCTTACACTGTCGAATTCCGTTCAGCCGCCTTAGGAACCGGAGGTGGTGTGAGATTAGTAAACAATGGTATAGATATCAGTCCGACCCATTATTTACCAACATCCGGTGGCTGGCAAACCTGGAAAACATCAACCATCGAAAATGTAATTGTACCGGCCGGGACAAGCAAAATTCAGGTTCATGCCGATCGTGAAGGCTCCAATCTCAATTTCTTCACCTTCAAAAACCCCGTTTCGGTCGATCAGGTATCTTTTGGTTTTTTAACAGGACAAACATCCCCTGACGGCTCAAAAGTATTGATAACACTCAATAAACCTATAACCGGTTTTTCGGCAACCCTGAGTGATTTTGCCTTGACGGTGAATAATACAGTCATGAACATTACTGCACTTGAACAAAATCAGGAGGTACCAAACGGATTGATCCTGACCCTCGCATCGCAGGTTAAATATGGCGATGTTTTGAAAATCAGTTATTCAGGTATTACAATCACTTCGGGTCAGCAGTTGTTGGAAGGTTTTAATCAAAAAGATGTAAGAAACACATTACCATTCAGTTATACTGTTCCATGCACGATTGAAGCCGAAAATTTCAATTTCAACAACGGCTTTCAGATGGAAGATTGTACCGATACCGGCGGTGGCCAGAATGCAGGATTTGCAAATTCAGGCGATTATCTCGATTATTCAATTTTTGTTTCAACTGCCGGCGAATATACCATCGATTTCAGGGTCGCTTCGATCTATTCGAACGGCAGGGTCGATCTGAAACTAAGTGATGGAACCAATTTCACAACCCTGAGATCCATCGCCTTTACAAGCACCGGAGGATGGCAAACATGGAAGAATCAAACATTCAATGTTCAGTTACCCGCCGGAAGTTTTACATTCAGAATTTTTGCAACGGCCGGGGAATTTAACATCAACTGGTTTAAGATACTTCAGGCGACCTCAATTGGTTCACATGAAAAAGGAACAAGTTATATGGTTCAACCCAATCCTAATCATGGGCTATTTCAATTAACATCCTCATCAGGTTTTTCAAAGCCAGACCGGGTTTCAATACTTGATCTGAATGGCAGGCTGTTGCATTCAAGATTGATTAAATCAAATCCGGTTTTATTGGAAGTATTTGACATTCAACATTTTAATAATGGGATATATATGTTACGTATTGAAAGTAACAACGAAGTCAGCACGATGAAAATCGTGAAAACCGAATAATCCACGCATGATTTCCCAAAGCTATTGCTTATTCATTGATTATTTGAGTCCCCTCCGAAAAGCAAAATATTGCCACAATCTCGTCATGTACGCTATGACGAGACCAGATTTCACCAAGGGTAAGACACTGATTGTGGGTGTTTGATTAGTTTGGAGATTATGGAGTATGCGTGGCATTTCTTTTTTTACCAGTTTTTGGAGTGAGCTCTTGCTTATAATTTCTATCTTTAGCAATTCAATTCCCGTTTGCCGTGAATAATCGAAGTCCCATTTCGTCAGCCTATTTTTTTTATCCAGAAAAAAACCTTTTGCTTTTGGTAACGCTTGCACTATTCAGTTTGAATTTGTCAGCGCAATATTCAAGCTTTACCATTGACAATCAAAGCAATAGAAAGTGTTTCAATTTCGAATTGATTAACAATCTGATTGTAGTTCCTGTTGTAATCAACGATAGCATTCAGGCGAACTTTATCCTTGATACAGGTGTCAGGTCCACGATCCTGACCGATAATACCCAGACAAATTTCGATCTTTCAACCTGCCGGCCCGTACAGATTATCGGGGCAGGTATCATGAACGAAGTTGAGGCATTTGTAGTACCCAACATCAGATTTACACTGCCCGGTATAACTGCTGACCGGCTTTCGATAGTGGTGTTGAAGGAGGATTATCTGCACCTGCAAAATCATCTTGGAATTGAAATTAATGGCATATTAGGTTACGACTTCTTCAGTCAGTTTGTCGTGAAAATTGACTACGAAGGCAAGATCATTACCGTGTTCAATCCCGATAATTTCCGACTCCGTAAATCGTACAGTCAAGAAAATATTTCTATTATACAGGGACGACCATATATCGATACCCGGGTAACTCTGCAGAATGGATCAAAACTAAATGCAAAATTGCTTATCGATACAGGCGCCAGCCATGCCATTATGCTTGAAACTGACAGTGACTCAACAATTTATGTCCCGGATAAGCACATCGAAACAATTGTTGGCTGGGGATTAGGAGGCGAATTAACCGGTGAACTTGGACGTATTGACAGCCTGAACATAAAAGGGTATTCCTTTGAGAATGTACTCTGCACTTTTGTTTCAGATTACGGACAACATATTATCGACAAAATTCCGGATCGCAAAGGCTCTGTCGGCGGAGAGTTATTGGCCAAATTCACAACAATCATCGACTATAAGAACAAAAAATTATATCTCCGCAAAAACACCAGATTCAAAAGTGATTTCGTTTATAATATGAGCGGCATCGATTTGATTGCCATTGGAAATGATTTCAAACTTTTCAAAGTGATTCACCTCATAAAAGGTTCTCCAGCCGACATCGCCGGGGTTCAAATCGGTGATATGATCCTTGCGATTAACGGGCAAATGATCACTGAAATGACCATCCAGGAAGTTAATGGTTTTTTCAGAACCAAGCCAAAAAACAGGGTTAGCTTACTGATCCTCCGCGATCAAAGCCTCGTAAAACTAAGTTTCAAGCTCGCAAAGTTGGTTTAAACTGTATTATTCACAAAAATATCTCGCAAATCCGCTAAGTCGCAGTGTATTATGTATTTGAGTGAAAACTATTGAAAAAAATAGATATTTGTATTTCTGACATTAACTATTGCAATTCAAAACTTTGCGCCTTTGCGAGAGGAATTATTCAGGTTAAGTGCCGGCGATTCACGAAACTGAAATTCACTACATATAGGTATTTGCCGGTGTTGGCCTCCCTCCTACTTTTGCCACATCAAATTAACCTGTATGAAAAAAATAATTGTAATTTCCTTACTATCATTCTATTCTTTTGTTGCATTCGCTCAGTCTGCTGACAGCAACCCCGAATTGAACCTTGCCAATAAACTCATTGGCAGTCCTGACAAACTAACCATCGGAGGCTATGGTGAAGTCCATTTTAATCAGGCCATGGATGCAGCTGTGGTCAAAAACGGCACCCTCGATGTACATCGTATGGTTTTGCTTGTTGGTTACAATTTCAATACTAAAGTGCAGTTTGTGAGCGAACTTGAGTTTGAACATGTTTCGGAGGTATTGGTCGAACAAGCCTTTATGCAGTACAAACTGAATTCATGGATCAGCTTACGTGGTGGACTTTTGTTGATTCCCATGGGAATTATCAACGAATTTCACGAACCAACCACTTTCAATGGTGTCGAAAGACCATTGATTGATAACA
>JABFQW010000032.1 GCA_013141455.1 Bacteroidales bacterium | reverse complement strand
ATTCTCAATGACGCATGGACCGGCCATTAAAAAAAAACGGTCAGCTCTGGTATTCCAAATTTTATCTACGATGGATTTATACATATAACTACTTGATTAATAAAGTTAAATAAGGATTAAGCCTTATATCCGTATGCTAATTTTTTTAATTTATCCGATTGAATAATGCCCTTCATATTCAAATCCAGACTGATCATTACCATTGCTTTTGCTACTTCAGTTGCATGTATCGCTTTGTATTTTTTCAAGCTTCCGATAAGTAAAAACCCAAGTGCGCGTAATACAATCTCACCAATTCGTTCGCCAGTCCGGTATTCTGGTCTTTCACCAAGTAGCAGGCTGGGATGGATAAAGACTTTACGCGAAATATCGAGCCCACCAATAAAGTCCTGCATCTGACCTTTGGTTTTCAGATAAAAATTTGACGATTTAGAACTTGCACCCAAACTTGAAATCACGATGAATGACCCGATACGATTTTTCACGGCCATTTGTGCCATTTTACAAGGAATTTCGTAATCAACGCTTCTGAATTTTTCTTTCGAACCGGCAATTTTAATTGTTGTTCCAACACAACAAAATGCAACGTCACCCTGAAATAATTCTGAATACTGATCAAACTGTTCAAAATCAACTTCAAATTGTTGAAGCTTAGGATGACTTACACCAATTTTCTTTCTCGAAAAGCTTCTGATTTCAACAAACGAATCGTTTTGTAATAACAATTCGAGAAGATGATGACCGACTAAGCCAGAAGCACCGACAATAACTGCTCTATATTTCATTGACTTTTTTTCTTTGACGAATAACAAAATAAACGCCTGCAAAGATAAGCACTGCTGCAACAATTTGCTGGATATGAATCTGCTCTTTACCAAAGAAAACTGCAGTCATTGTTGCGATTGCTGGTTGTGAGTAAATAAAAGCACTGTTTGTAAAAGCGCTCATCCTTGTTAACGAGTAATTATTGAACAGATAAGCCAGAATTGTCGCGAAAAATATAACATATAAAATTGAAAACCAAATATTTACAGGGATAGTTGTCCAGTCTGACTGAATTACTTTTGGTACCGTGATCGGCAAAACAACGATAAAACCAAATAAAAAAATCCATTTCATTATCGTTATCGGACGATATTTTGCTGTGAGAGGTTTTATCAGAACCAAAAACAGAGAATAGGACGTGACATTAATCAGGATGAAGATATTACCAATCATGGCTTTCCCGGATAGATCAATGTTGCCATATCCCAGGATGAGATAAACGGCACCTAAGGTCCCAAGTGACATTCCAATCAGTTTGCTGATCGAAATTGGGAACTTATGAATAATTCTGGAAAAGATCAACACAGCGATCGGAATACCAACCGATAAGATACTGGCGTTGATAGAATTAGATAAGTTTAGTCCTTCGAAAAACATGAGTTGATTCAACGAAATACCAAAAAACGATGCAATAAACAGTAATTTCAGATCCTTTGGTTCAACCTTATCTTTTTTCAAAAACAAGGATACTATCCAAAACACGAGGGTTGCGAAAAATACCCGTAGGAAAATAATTGCCCGTGGATGCAGGAAGTCGGGCATAATTCCCTTGGCTATCACATAATTCAAACCGTAAATGATATTTGCGGCTGAAACAGCCAATAGGGCAGGGGTTCTGTTTTTCAATCAGTAATTAATTAAAACGGAAGGTCGCCGGCCGAATCCTGTGAAGCATAATCGTCTAAGGGAGAGGCTTGGGTGGTGGGCTGACCGGCAGGAGCGGAGCTGCCACCAACTCTGTCAAATTTCCATACACGCACATCAGTGTACCACCGGCCATTAAACTCTCTGGATTCAAGATTGACAGAGGCTTTTATTTTTTCACCGGTAGCAAACGACTTGGCTTCGGTAGCTTTGTCACCCCAACATGAAAGACATATTTTCTTTGGAAATTGGTCATCAGTCTCAATAATGAGATCCTGCCGGATCCAACTGCCATTTTTTCCTTCACCACTTTGCAATTGCCCGAGCATATTGACTTTTCCTGAAACTTCGATGTTTGACATATAATATGTGTTTATTGATTTTTTTTGTGTTCAATGATTTACAAAATTAAAAATAAATCGCATATCCCGGTGATGTTCAAAACAAATCAACATTAAAACTGTTATACATAAAACTACTAAACATTGAAGACTAAAATTATCCTTATTGTCATAACATCTTTAATAACATATAGTTGCGCTATGGGTCAAATAAAAAATGAAGAAAAAATCACGTTGGGATCGGGTTGTTTCTGGTGTAATGAAGCGATATTTCAAAGGTTAAAAGGTGTTATAAAGGTTGAATCAGGTTATAGCGGTGGTCAATCGGTAAATCCAACCTATGAAGATGTTTGTTCAGGTAAAACAGGACATGCCGAAGTGATTCAGCTAACATTTAATCCGCAGGAAATCAGTATATTTGAGATTCTTGAAGTATTTTTTAAAACCCATGATCCAACAACATTAAATCGTCAGGGGGCAGATGTGGGAACGCAATACCGGTCTGTTATTTATTATCATTCAACTGAACAACAGCAGATTGCGCTTCAACTCATTGATGAGCTGAATACTGAAAAAATTTGGCCTGATCCGATTGTTACGAAAGTGGAAATGATTCAGCCTTTTTACAAAGCCGAATCGTATCATCAGAATTATTTCAATGAAAATATGAATCAGGGTTATTGCCGATTTGTGATTGTACCAAAACTCGAAAAGTTTGAAAAAATATTCTCAGATAAAATATTGAAATAGAGTTATATAGTAAGATTTAGATGAAATTGCCTTTGAAAAATATTTAATTATTCTAAGCATTTTCATCTAAACTCATTTATAGTATTTTCATTTCTTTTCAGTCGATAAGCATTTAACTACTTCTATTTATTCACTATTGTCCGGTAAAATTAAAAGTTTATCCGCTACGCGGAAAAGTGAATTTTGGTTGTATTGATCTACAATACTTTATCCGCTACGCGGAAAATTCTCCGTAGGAGATTTAGTATTGTAGTAAAATCAGGCCACAATCTTAGTATACCTCGTAGAGCCTGCCAGGCGCAGACTGGGTTAAACCAAATATGCGTTCCGCCTGATGGACAATTTTTAACCGGACACTAATGCTATTTATTATACTTATCCGAAAAGTAAACCATCAGGTTTTGGTTCATTTTAGCTATCGGCGATTGATTTTTTATAACTTTACGGCCTGAACGCTATAAAACATCAACATGATTTTAGATATATTGATCACTTTTTTACTCGTTTCATTAAATGGTTTTTTTGTTGCCGCCGAATTCGCGATTGTCAAAGTAAGGGCTTCGCAACTCGAACTAAAGGTGAAAGAGGGTGATCGTATTGCCATTCTTTCGAAGCATATCGTTTCACATCTTGATGGCTACCTCGCGGCAACCCAGCTTGGCATAACGATTGCCAGCCTTGGTTTGGGCTGGATTGGTGAACCGGTTGTTTCAAAGATGATAATCAAATTGATGGATATATTGGGATTTGCAGTTAATCCGGAGCTTGCCCATACGGTAGCATTACCCGTTGCATTTGTTTTAATAACTATTTTGCATATCGTTTTTGGTGAACTTGCGCCTAAATCAATCGCGATTCAGCGTTCCGAAAAGACGACCCTTTTTATTGCTTATCCGTTACAGTTTTTCTTTATTTTGTTTAAACCTGTCATCTGGATATTAAACAGCATAGCCAATTTTATTCTTAAACTCATTGGCATTTCTACAACGCAAGGCATTGATGTTCATAGTAGTGAAGAGTTGAAATATTTGGTTCAACAAGGTCAGAAGAGTGGGAAAATAGATGACGCCGAATATAAGATTATAAGAAATGCATTTGATTTTTCGGAGCAGACAGTAAAACAGATTATGGTACCCAGAACCCAGGTTTTTGCCATAGATGTTGATGAGATTGATGATGCCGTGTTTGATAAAGTTATTGCTGAAAGTTACTCACGAATACCCTGTTACGAAAATAATCTGGATAATATTATAGGTGTTGTTTATTTGAAAGATATTCTCATTTCAACCCGGAAGAATGTAGCTTTTAATATTCGGAGCATCATGCGATCAATCCTTTATGTACCTGACACAAAGCGCATTGGTCAACTTTTGAATGAGTTTCAAACCAAACATCAGCAGATGGCAGTCATTGTAAATGAGTATGGTGGCACCGAGGGGATTATCACGATGGAAGATATACTGGAAGAGTTGGTTGGAGAAATTCAGGACGAATATGATAATGAAATACCTTTTGTTGAAAAGGTCGGGGAGAAAACTTATACGGTTCAGGCATCTGCAGCATTAGATGATATTAATGAATTATTGCCGCGTCCAATCGAAAAAGATGAACAGTATGATACACTTGCCGGTTATCTGATTTTAAAATTCGGCAAAATCCCGAATGTAAAAGAGAAAATCACCGTTGATGATTATGAATTTTCGATCATTAAAAAGAACAGGAGTACAATTGTTTTGGTTCAAATTATTGATATAATTGACCAGGATGGAAAAACAATCAAATGATTCCGTAGTCTTACTACTTCCATATTCTATTTCATAACGACTTTTTCCACCATTGTAATTCATCTCCATTTTTTAAATTTATGAGTCTTTGAGTGTCAGCTATATAGCAATTTAATATTCAGATAATTTATATTATGTTAAATTACAATTTCATAAAATAAGGCAGAATAAAAATGCCATCCTGCCTTATATACATTAACCCCCTATTTGTTTAACAATTCCAATTTGTCATTCATCTTAAAACGGGTATATATCGATTTCAAAACCATAACAGTTTCCTGATTTGAAGGATCCATCTGGTATGCGGTTTCCAGATATGGTAACGCTGCTCTGATGATTACATTGGCCTGTTCAGTAATTTCATCATATTTTTTCGTCTCGGTCAATGGTAAATCGTTTGCTTTCATTTGCAACTTATTCGATTCGTTGATATACAATGCTCCCAAATTATATATGGCATCAAAGTAATCAGGTTTAATCGCAATGGCTTTCTTATAATATTCAACGGCCATATCCATCTGGTACATATCTGTTTTGGTATCATCACCATAAATTGTCCCCAAAACAAAATATATTGAGTAATTCGTCGAGTCAATTCTAACGAGGTTTTTCAGATCATCAACAACCTTAGCGCCTTGACCTAAAGCAAGATATGAGTTTATTTCTTCAAGTAACAAACCCGAATCTTCAGGAAATTTTAACCGCCCTGCCTCTATCGTTTTTTTCATTCCTTCATTATCACCCAGGCTACGTTGTGCCATGGCAATATTCTTATAGATATCAGGTTTTTCAACTCCTAAACCCTGCATAATTCCGTAATATTCAATAGCTTTTGCATAGTTTTCGCCTCGTAACGAAGCAAGCGCTGCATTTTCAATCGCCATGGTATCGACCGATTTGATTAAACCGGCTACATCGTAAGCTTTTATGAAATGATCCGCAGCTAAAGCAAAATCCTGGGCATTAAACTTTTCGACCCCTATCGAAAAATATTGTTGACTTATCGCATTTATCCGGGGCAAGATATCAAGCATTTGATTCTCCTTGTCTTCAGGATCAAGTTCCATTGCTTTTTTGAACGACTCCAAGCTTTTGGGTAAGGCTTCAGCGTCGATAGTTTTATATTGATCCGAAAAAACTATATTCAGATAAATTATCCCTCTATACATCCATGTTTTAGGATCAAGAATAGTTTTTTCATTCAGAATCGCTTTATCAATCGATTCCCGGGCTTTATCGTACTGACCATTTTTATTGTACATAAAAGCGTTTGTACGTTCTGCTTTTTGTGCCATTGCAGCCGTGGTTGCAATGAACAGGGCAAGCACCATTACAATTTTCTTCATGATTTTTCGAATTTCGGTTTTTTATAGTTTAATTTCAAAGATTATACCATTTTTCAGACTTGTTCCTCAGGGACTGATCCTTCGGTATCTTCATTATTTTCGGCTTGTTCAGCATCAATTTCCTCTTCTTCCTCCGTTGTTACCTTAGCAACAGCTGCAATCTCATCACCCTGCCGGATATTGATTAACCGAACACCCTGTGTTGCCCGGCCCATCAGGCGTAAGCTTTCGATTGCAATACGAATTATAATACCTGATTTGTTGATAATCATCAGATCATCCGTATCTGTAACATCTTTTATCGAAATGAGATTACCGGTTTTTTCGGTAATATTGATTGTCTTAACACCTTTCCCTCCCCTATTGGTGATGCGGTAATCGTCGATATGTGAGCGTTTTCCATAACCATTTTCTGAAACGACCAACACATCCGAAGCATTATTCTCGATACAAATCATTCCGATAACTTCATCCTTTTCAGAGGCAAGCCTGATACCACGTACGCCTGAGGCATTACGTCCCATCGGACGAACAGTGGATTCATTAAATCGAATGGCCCTACCCGACCGCAGCGCCATGATTACTTCACTTGAACCGCTTGTCAGTCGTGCTTCAAGTAATACATCTCCTTCTCTGACAGTGATAGCATTGATACCATTTTGACGTGGTCTTGAATACGCCTCAAGACTCGTTTTTTTAATGATACCATTTTTAGTGCAAAGAATGATAGAATTGCTTTCGGTATAAGTCTGGTCTTTCAGATCCTGAACATTGATATATGCCTTTACATTATCGGTTGGGTCAATATTGATCAGGTTTTGTATGGCGCGTCCTTTACTTGTTTTTGTCCCTTCAGGAATCTCGAACACCCTGAGCCAGAAGCATTTGCCATTCTCTGTGAAAAACAGCATATAATTGTGGTTCGTTGCGATAAACAGATGTTCAATGAAATCTTCATCCCGCGATTCAGAACCTTTTGCACCTTTACCTCCGCGCGATTGGCGGCGATATTCAGTGAGTGCGGTTCGTTTGATATAACCCAGGTGCGAAATGGTAACAACTACAGCATCATCTGCAATAACGTCTTCAATCCTGAATTCATCAGGTGAATAAACAACGGTTGAACGTGATTTATCACCGTATTTTTCTTTGATTACAAGCAATTCATTTTTGATGATTTCATATCTCAGGACTTCACTGCCTAAAATCTCCTTATAATAAGCGATTATCTTGATAATCTCTTCATATTCTTCTTTAATTTTCTGAATCTCAAGTCCTGTAAGACGTTGTAAACGCATCTCGAGGATAGCTTTGGCTTGAATTTCGGTCAGATCGAATGTCGTCATCAAACCGGTACGGGCGTCATCAGGGCTTTTTGAAGCTTTAATGAGCTGAATGACAGCATCGATATTATCAAGCGCTATAATGAGACCCAAAATAATATGTGCCCGTTTTTCAGCTTCTCTCAAATCGAATTGGGTTCGCCTTACAACGACCTCATGTCGGTGCTCAACAAAATAATGTATGAGTTCTTTCAGATTAAGCAACCTTGGACGACCATTAACCAATGCGATATTATTTACACTGAATGAGGTCTGCAAGGCCGTCATCTGGTATAATTTGTTCATCACAACATTAGGAACGGCATCTTTCTTGAGTTCATAAACGATGCGCATTCCCGTGCGATCCGATTCGTCACGGATATCAGATATACCTTCTATTTTTTTATCATTAACCAGGTCGGCCGTTTTTTTGATCATATCGGCTTTATTCACCTGATAAGGTATCGAAGTGGCAATGATCCACTCACGACCATTATGTTCTTCAAAATTCGTTTCACCACGCATGACGATACGGCCACGACCCGTTTCAAATGCCTCACGAACACCTTCAAATCCGTAGATGATTCCACCGGTAGGAAAATCCGGTGCTTTAACGTATTGCATTAATTCGCTGATCGTTATATCTCGATTATCGATATAGGCGATAGTCCCGTCAATTACTTCTGACAGATTATGAGGTGGCATATTGGTTGCCATACCTACAGCAATTCCACTGGCACCATTCACTAATAAATTTGGAATCCCTGCCGGTAAAACAGTTGGCTCGGTAAGCGAATCATCAAAATTTAACTGAAAATCAACGGTTTCTTTATCGATGTCCGCAAGCATTTCTTCGGCAATTTTACGAAGTCGTGCCTCAGTATAACGCATAGCTGCCGGGCTGTCACCATCAATTGAACCAAAGTTACCCTGACCATCGACCAATGGATACCGGAGCGACCATTCCTGAGCCATACGAACCATGGCATCGTAAACTGAGGTATCACCATGTGGATGGTATTTACCCAAAACTTCCCCGACAATTCTGGCCGACTTTTTATACGAACGATTTGATAATACACCCAAATCAAGCATCCCGTATAAAACACGTCTGTGTACGGGTTTCAAACCATCGCGAACATCAGGAAGTGCACGTGAAACAATAACCGACATTGAATAATCAATGTAGGCTGATTTCATTTGATTCTCTATGTTTACCTTTACAATCTTTTCTCCTTCAAAAACCTCTTCCATTCAATAAATTCTTCTAATTAGAGTTTAATTCATTTGGATGCAAAGATACAAAAATTCAATTTAGCTTTTTAACAAAAGCTTAGAACAAATTATAATATGTCAACAAGAAAATGTTAATATTTTTGTCAATCAAACAATTTTGGACTGATCTTTGTTTCTACTTTTGGACAAACACTTACCTGATGGCAATTCACTGTTATTCACAGCCATTTCGAAGTTGATTGAATTTTATACGTAGTACGTTATCCTGAAATTATCTGAATATGGATGCAAAATTTTCACCCCGCGTTAGAGATATCCTGACATACAGTCATGAGGAGGCCGTTCGTCTGGGGAACAATTATATTGGTATCGAGCATCTTTTTCTGGGGATGGTACGTGACGGAGATGGTAAGGCAATCAAAATACTTAAAGGCTTTGGGATCGATATTGATACGTATAAACGACGGATTGAAGATTCAATAAGGAACCCGAACGCTCTTCCGGGTGAATTGACAAATATTCCTTTGATGAAACAAACCGAGAAAGTACTAAAATTCACTTACCTCGTAGCGAAAGAATTCAACAGTGAATTGATCAATACTGAACATTTATTACTTGCTATTTTAAAAGTTGGCAACAATCTTATTGCTCAACTTCTTGAAAATGAAGGCATTGATTTTAACACTTATAAAAGGGAGTTGGTTTTGATGAACAATGAAATTTTACCCGATGAGTTAAGGAAAGATATTCCAAAAAACGAACTCCCTGGCGATCCGCTCGAAGATGATGAAACCCGGTTTCCGCGATCCGGCGCTAAAAAACCAGAGGATTCGAAATCGAAGACTCCGGTGCTGGACAATTTCGGAAGAGATTTAACAAAGGCTGCTGCAGAAAACAGGCTCGATCCTATCGTTGGACGCGAGAAAGAGCTGGAGCGCATCAGTCAGATTTTGAGCCGTCGGAAAAAAAATAACCCGATATTAATAGGTGAACCAGGCGTTGGTAAATCGGCCATCGCAGAGGGATTAGCACTTCGTATCGTGCAACGAAAAGTTTCAAGAGCACTCTTCGACAAACGATTATTTATGCTTGATGTAGCTTCGCTTGTAGCCGGAACCAAGTACCGCGGACAATTTGAAGAAAGAATGAAAGCCCTGTTGAACGAGATTGAAAAAAATCCGGATATCATCCTTTTTATTGACGAAATTCATACCATTGTTGGCGCCGGAAATGCCAGTGGTTCGCTTGATGCGTCCAATATGTTTAAACCTGCCCTGGCTCGGGGTGAACTTCAATGTATTGGTGCAACTACCTTAGATGAATATCGTCAATACATCGAAAAAGATGGCGCTCTCGAACGAAGGTTTCAAAAGATTCTGGTTGACCCCACTTCTCCGGATGAAACGATAGAGATTTTAAATAACATCAAGGAGAAATATGAAGATCATCATTTTGTAAGGTATGAACAGGCAGCAATCGAGGCTTGTGTAAAACTCACAAACCGTTATATGTCAGATCGTTGTCTGCCTGATAAAGCCATCGATGCCCTCGATGAGGCCGGTGCACGGGTTCATATCAATAATATTCAGGTTCCTGTTGAGATTATCACTCTCGAGAAGGAATTGGAAGATAATAAACTGAATAAGGCAAAGGCTATCGAACAACAGAAGTTTGAAAAAGCTGCCGAACTCCGCGACAACGACAAAAAAATAGCCGGCAAGCTTGAATTGGCCAAAAAACAATGGGAGGAACAATCGAAACTGCAACGAGAATCAGTTACTGAAGAGAATGTGGCCGAAGTTGTTGCCATGATGACCGGTGTGCCTGTTCAACGTATCGCTCAAAATGAAAGCGAACGATTGGTACACATGGAAGAGCAGTTGCAGGATACCGTAATCGGTCAAAATGATGCGATTAAAAAAGTTGCCAAAGCTATACGACGCAACCGGGCTGGACTAAAAGATCCGAATAAACCGATAGGTACTTTTATTTTCCTTGGCCCTACCGGAGTTGGTAAAACCTATCTGGCCAAAGTGTTGGCTAAATATCTCTTCGATTCAGAGGATACACTGGTTAGGATTGATATGAGTGAATATATGGAGAAGTTTGCTGTTTCGCGACTTGTTGGAGCTCCTCCCGGATATATTGGTTATGAAGAAGGTGGCCAGCTTACCGAAAAAGTAAGACGTAAACCTTATTCCATCGTTCTGTTGGATGAAATTGAGAAAGCACATCCCGATGTTTTCCATTTGTTACTGCAGGTATTGGATGATGGTGTTCTGACCGACAGTATGGGCCGACGGGTCGATTTCAAAAATACCATCGTGATCATGACTTCTAATATCGGATCGAGGCAGCTTAAAGATTTCGGACAAGGTGTAGGATTTGGCACAACTGCAAAAAAAATCGCAAAGGCGAATTATGCGCAAGGCGTCATCGAAAATGCGCTCAAAAAATCTTTTGCACCAGAATTTCTAAACCGTATTGACGATATCGTGATTTTTGACTCCTTAGAGCGTGAAGATATTCATAAGATTATTGATGTTGAATTGCGTAATCTTTATTCCAGAATACATGATCTTGGTTATAATATCACCATATCAGAGAAAGCCAAAGACTTTATCGCTGAAAAAGGTTGGGATGAGCAATTTGGGGCACGTCCACTGAAGCGGGCCATCCAGAAGTATGTTGAAGATTCGTTGGCCGAAGAACTTATCAGAACCAAACTTCATGCCGGTGATATGCTGGAGATCGATTTCGATGAGGAAAAGGCCGAGATAACAATCCATGTTGAACCGGTTAAAATTCCGGATTGAGAGGTTTCCTCCGAAAAGCAATTCTACAAAAACTGTATCAAAGCAATCACACAACGATGTGGTTGCTTTTTTTATTTTTATTATCCACCAACACATCACCCGATTCAATAATTAAATGAACTCATTATAAATTAGCATGGCAGCTGCGCCATTTGCACGATCGATTCACTTAATTTTTACATTTGTCTTCAAATAAAAACTAAAATTTTATGAGCGACAAAACCACACTAAAAGGAGGCGAATTTCTTATTAAAGAGGTTGATATTGAGGATATTTTTATCCCGGAAGAATTTGATGAGGAAGCCATGATGATTGTTGATTCCTGTCATGATTTTTTGAATACAGAGATATTTCCAAATCTTGATCGTATTGATAAACAGGAAGATGGATTGATGGCTCAGTTGCTAAAAAAAGCAGGCGAACTTGGATTACTTGGGTTATCAGTGCCCGAAGAATATGAAGGTTTTGAGCAATCGTTTTTAAATATTATGCGGGCCAATGAGGCCCTGGGTTCAGGCTATTCCTACTCTGTTGCCCTGATGGCGCATACCGGTATTGGTACCTTACCCATATTATATTATGGCAATGAAGAGCAAAAGAAGAAATATATTCCCCGATTAGCGTCTGGTGAACTCATGGCTGCCTATTGCTTAACTGAGCCAGGTGCTGGTTCCGATGCAAATTCGGGTCGAACACATGCTGTATTATCAGAGGATGGAAAACATTATATCCTTAACGGACAGAAAATGTGGATCACCAATGGCGGTTTTGCAGATATTCAGACTGTTTTTGCCAAAATAGACAACGATCGGGTACTTAGTGCTTTTATTGTTGAACGCAAATGGGATGGTGTGACGATGAATCCCGAAGAAAAGAAAATGGGGATCAAAGGTTCTTCAACACGGCAGATTTTTTACAATGACGTGAAAGTGCCTGTCGAAAACCTGTTGGGTAAACGTGGTGAAGGATTTCGTATCGCATTGAATATATTACATTTAGGAAGAATAAAACTGGGAGCAACAGTAGTTGGAGGCGCCAAGCGTGCCATACTGCATTCGGTTAATTACGCCAATGAACGTAAACAATTTGGTAAAAGCATTGCTGAATTTGGAGCGATAAAACATAAATTAGCACAACAGGTAATCCGCACTTTCGCCACTGAATCGGCTATCTATAAATCGAGTAAAGACATACAGGACAATATTTTGCGCATGAAATCGGAAGGTATTGAACATGGCAGGGCAAATATTGAAGGTGTAGCCGATTTTGCTATTGAATGTGCCTTGATGAAAGTTTACGGATCGGAAGCCCTCGACTATGTGGTTGACGAGGCTGTTCAAATTTATGGAGGAATGGGATTTTCTGCTGAAACTCCCGTTGACAGGGCCTATCGCGATTCACGTATTAACCGCATTTTCGAAGGAACAAATGAAATTAACCGCCTGTTATCTGTCGATACCCTGTTGAAACGAGGATTGAAAAGTGACTTTAATTTATTTGTATTTGCCCAACAAAGTTTGGAGAGCATGCATGAAGTTGCTCAATTCGACAGTCTCCCCTATTTTGATGAAAAAACTGCAGTTATCAGGAACCTTAAGAAAGCCATTCTGATGCTACTCCCCGGATTTTCACATGCTTGTGGCCGTAAATTAGCTGAAGAAGAGGAAGTTATGATGAACCTGGCCGATATGTTGATGCAGGTTTACGCGATTGAATCGACGAGCCTCCGTGTGAAAAAATTAGAGGCAAAGAAACTGAAAGAGAATATTTCTATCTATCATGATATTCTTGATGTTTTGGTTTATGAAGCTACCGCGATTGTGAATAAAGCGGGTAAAGATGCGATTGTTTCATTTGCTTCTGATGAACAAAAGGATGTAATGATCGATGCATTAAACAAACTCTGTTATCTGAAGCCGGTAAACATCAAAGAAGCCCGCAGACGTATTGCTGACAAACTGATTGAGGACAATTTTTATAACTTTTAATAAGTAATTGATTTAACCAAAGATAGAATACTAATCCGTAGTTAAACAGTATTTCCATATCATCATATTTGATATATGGATTGTTTAGGTATTTTGAAATTGGTTTATTCAATTGAAGATAAGTTGAAAATATTATGAAATTTAGTCTAAGTCCTAATTGAAAATATGCAATGTTATATTGTTGAATATTTGTTAGATAAAAGCCTTCAAACTCAAAATCAAGCGTATGCATTTTAAAACGGTCATTCTCAAATCTTAAATCTAAATTTGATTTGGTACCAATGCCCGTAAAATTAAATTTACTTGCAATTCTGCATTCCACATTATTTGAGGAAATGAGGCAGGTTTGACCTTTTTTGAAAAGTACTCTTCTATATCCATACTTTAATTCGAGGTAAGGAACGTAAAAATCCTTGATTTTCGAATTATTATAAATCCAATACCTATCTGAATAAATTTTTTCAATGATCCATTTGTGCAAATAATACTGTTCACCAACAGCGCCAATACTGATTCTGTTTCCTTGAATATACATTAAACCGATTGCCAATGAATAGAACCAGGATCTATCCTTGAATCTATTATTATCAATGCAAAACTGAAAATTATTCAGTTCAATAAAGCGTAGATCTCTTGGTTCAGGAGTATTATTATCAAACGTTGAGTACTCGGTACTTTCAACCTTTATTTTAAAATTATATTTTAATTTCTTTGGGAAGAAATTTGCAGAGAGAAAAAGTGATTGTGTTTCACCTATATCATCACCAGTATTAAACCATTTTGAAAATTCACCAGCAAAATCGTTTTTTTCTCTGATTTCGATGTTTGATTTAGCAATCTGCCCAAATACACTTAGCTTCAGGACTATGCATACAAGCATCAAAAGTAAATTCCTAAAAAACATAACATTACACTTCACTCCAACTCAATGAATAATTGTTTAATATAAATAATAATGAGGAATAATCAGTAAACTCATACCACTAAGTTTACTGATTATTAAGGTAATAATATGAAAAGAAGATCAATTGACCTTCTTTCGAATTAATTATATATGATTTATCCTTTTAGAATACCTTTCGAAATGACCAAGCGTTGAATCTGGTTGGTGCCTTCATAAATCTGACAAAGCTTGGCATCACGCATCATTTTCTCGACAGCAAATTCGGTGCTGTATCCATCGCCACCCATAACCTGAACGGCATCGGTAGTGATCCTCATCCCTGCATCGGAGGCGAAAAGTTTACACATGGCAGAAAGTTTACCGGCATTTTTTTGTCCGTTGTCATATGCCCATGCAGCGCTCCAGGTAAGCAATCGTGATGCTTCGAGTTCTGTTGCCATATCAGCAAGCATAAAACTTACACCCTGATTGGCAGTGATCGGCGCACCAAACTGAATACGGTGTTTTGCCCAATCAAGCGCAGTTTCATAAGCAGCGCGTGCATTTCCCAAACTTAGTGCAGCAACACCTGTACGGGTACGGTCGAAAGTTTTCATGGCAATAAGGAAACCTGTACCTTCATCACCCAGACGGTTTTCTTCAGGTATTTCAACATCCCGAAAAATAATCTCGTTTTGTACTGAGGCACGTTGTCCCATTTTCTCCAAATGTGGTTTCATTTCGATACCCGGCGAATTTGTAGGAACAACAAAGGCAGTCAGGCTCCTGGCGCCTTTATCAGGATTTGTTAGTGCAAAAACCGTGATAAAAGTAGATGCTTCAGCGTTGGTTATGAACCTTTTATGCCCGTTTAGAATATATTTATCGCCATGCTTTATCGCTGTCGATTTAATACCTGCGACATCAGATCCGGCATTGGGTTCAGTTAAGGCGTAGGCAGCAACTGCTTTAAGCTCATTTATTATCCCAAAGAATTTTTTTTGCTGATCTTCGTTGGCAGCAAGATAAAGTGGTGTCAAAGCCAATGTATTGGCATCAATGCTGATACCAATTCCAACACAACCTGCACCCAGTTCTTCTGAAGCGATGGCGCTATCGAAAATACTGTGTTCCTTACCACCAAATTTGATTGGCATCGGCCCATTCATAATGCCTTCCTCGTAAGCGGCCTTCACCACTTCCCATGGGAACTCGGCAAGCTTATCATATTTCAATCGATTTGGAATAATGAAGCGGTTGGCAAAATCGCGGTATTTTTCTTTAATGGCCAGTTGACGTTCGTCGAGTGTGAATCCGATCATAGTATATGTTTTATTAATAATTATTTATCCAAAATAATAGCCAGACTAAGATATTAACAAGTTAGCAAATATAATTAGAAAACGATTGCGGAATTTTTTTTCTTGATCCAAAACATAAATCCCGACTTGAAATTCATTATTTTAATCAATATTTCTCATGAATATTGTTTCCGGATAGTTAACTTTTTCGAGAAAAAGCGCATGTCCGGGAACTGAATACCCTGCATTTGACCGGTTTTTCGATTCTATTACTTCTCTGAAGGCACTTATTGTGAGTTTTCCCTTTCCAATTTCCAACATGGTTCCAACAATTGCCCGTACCATATTCCGAAGAAACCGATCAGCCTGTATCGTAAATATGATTTGTTCACCCACATACTCCCATTTGCAAAGTGAGATATGGCAGATGTTAGTTTTTGTTTTTGAATGTAACTTCGAAAAACTTGTAAAATCTTCATAATCAAATAGTATCAAACATGCCTGATTCATCAACCCAGAATCAAAAGCACCATAATGATAAAATGAATATTGCTGCAAAAATGGGTCTTTCTGTTGGTGAATATAATATTTGTAGGTGCGCGAAACGGCATCGAACCTGGCATTAGCCTCCCGGTCAACTTCAATTATATCAAAAACAGAAATATCAGCAGGTAAAAACTGATTCAGATTATTGATGAATTCAGACTTACTAACCTGATTGAAAGGAATATCCATATCAAAATGCGCATAAAACTCCCTTGCATGTACTCCGGTATCGGTGCGTCCACAGCCTGTTAGTTTTACATTGAACCCAAGTTTCAACGACATACATTTTTCAAGCTCCGATTGAACGCTAACTGCATTCTCCTGCGATTGCCAACCATGGTAATTACTTCCATCGTAAGCTAATTTTATGAAATATCTTGGCAACGTTTTTTTTTACAAAAATCGTAAATAAATAGTAATGCTTTTTATTAAATTGCATTTCACGTCATGCAACAGATATTTTATTATCTCAGGTCTGTTTAGATTCATTCGAAACAAGTAAGTTGGTGTGGATATAAACACAAAACAATTATTTTTGTAAAAAATGAGAATATGTTGGGTTCTTGCGATTTACTGTTAGTTGTTGGAAGTGGTCAAAATAGCTATTTACTTAGTATTCCGTTGTTGTATGGATTGGTAGCAAGTGTTTTGCATGTAATATCTGGTCCTGATCATTTGGCAGCAGTGAGTCCGCTGGCAATCGAAAATAAACTCAGGGCCTGGATTGTAGGATTAGGATGGGGAATCGGCCACACTGCCGGAATGTTGACCGTTGGTTTATTACTCATGCTTTTTCGCGATGTTATTCCGGTCGAATCAATTTCAGCTTCGAGCGAAGCCATCGTTGGGTTTGTATTGTTGGTAATTGGTGTTTGGGCACTCTGGAGAATTTTTGGTAAAAAAGCGAATCATGTCCATCTACATCCCCATAGTCATGCAAATCAACATGGAATATCTATAACGCATATCCATAAGCACGATCATCCGGCTATTAACATCCACCGGCATGAGCATAAAAAAGTTGTTGATCAATCCTTTTTATCAGCTTCGATCATCGGATTAATACATGGTATGGCCGGTTTTTCACATTTATTGGGATTGTTACCAACCCTGGCCTTTAAATCATCCATGGAATCAGTTGTTTATCTCGTTGGTTTTGGCGCCGGAACAATTATTTCGATGGTTCTTTTCTCCATCTTGTTAGGTTTCGTGGCTTTCAAAACCGACAATTCGAACCGGCCTCACCTTTTCAAAAGGGTTCAGTTAACTGGTGCATTTGCATCTATTGCCGTTGGTATTTATTGGATTTCAATTAGTTTCTGATATGAGGCTACTTCTGCTTGGTTTATTCTTTATTGGTATGTCAATAGCTTACGGCCAAAAATCGGAATCGAATAAAAACTGGCAGTTTGGTGTGAACGGTGGCATTTTGACCAGTAGTGTAAGTTCATCTAATAATTCATTTGATTTTAGTCCAAAGAAAGGGTTCAAAACGGGAACTTCGGCGACTTACTATTTCAACGAAAGTTTTGCCTTAGGTACCGGCATCGAATTCGAAAGGCGCGGTTTCACCTCTGAGGTATTCAATTCAGGATTACAAATCACCGATACGAGTCGCTATATCTGTTTGGATTGTTATTATGCCTCAGAGGTTGATTATCAATCATTTTACCTTACTTTTCCGTTGTTCGTTGAATATCATTGGCTTATGTCCGACATTAGTATATTCGTGAAAGGGGGCATTTATTATTCACTGATGTTGAATACATACCAGGATGGTTATGAAGAAATGTATATAGATAATATTGCCGGACTTCCCTTCATTAAATATGGTTTCGAACCCGGCCAATATCGCAATTATTTCATCGGAAACGCAATAGATGTGGCGAATACCTATGACGGAGGTATCTTGCTTGGATTAGGAATTTCATATTTATTACATAAAAATATTGGTGTTTTTGTTGATGCATCATTGCAAACAAGTATTGTTGGGTATTTCGAAAACCCTGAAATGATATTGATACAAGTCAATTCTTCCTCGTTCAGGGGCGGTTTATTCTACAGGATGGATCCAAAAAAAAATCGAAATAAGCAGGTCAGTCAACAAAATACCAAAGATTAATATCGCAGGTAAGCTACCTGTAATCAATTATTTAAATGGTGAATCAGGCTCTTTCGACATTACCTTATAAATGCTTTTATCAATGCGATTAGGGATGATTCTGTTAAATTGACGTAATAACTTACCTTCCAGGGTTAGTATCAGGTTTCTTTTACGTAATTTAATACCCCTCAATATTGAAATGGCAACTTTCTCAGGGGTCATCATCTTATCCTCGTTCCTTGGTGATTCACCTTGTGGTTTACCATCACCATTCAGTGCTGTATTGCGAATGTTTGATGCTGTGAAACCCGGGAAAGCCATCAAAACATGTAAACCGTTTTTGATGTTTTCAATGCGGAGCGCTTCTAAAAAACCCTGCATGGCAAATTTCGATGCCGAGTAACCAGTCCTTCCAGGAAGACCGATAAAACCGGCCGTTGATGATACACCAACGATTGAACCTTTCGTTTGTAAAAGATGCGGCAAGGCATATTTGGTTGAATAAACTGTTCCCCAAAAGTTAACATCCATCAGGCGATGCATCACACTGAGATTGGTTTCGAGAAACAAAGCCCGCATTGAGATTCCGGCATTGTTGATAAGCACATCTATTTTTCCAAATTTTTCGATGGCTTTACTTACCATCATCTCACAATCAGACTCCTTACTAACATCAGTAACACAGTATATTACATTTGGATTGAACAGTTTAATTTTCTCAACAATCTCAATAAGGTGTGATTCATTTCTGGCGGCCAAAACCAAACTGGCTCCCTGCCGACCAGCTTCGAAGGCCAAAGCTTTTCCTATTCCTGATGATGCACCTGTGACGATGATAACCTTGTTTTTCATTTTAAGTGGCTTACCCAACAATGATATATAATTCAGTAAAGTTGTCAGAATACAAGACAAATATAATTTATATCTGATAGTTTAAGTGAAATTGTTTATAATCCGTTCAAAACTATGTTATAATCAATAGGTTAGATTTTCAACGTAATAGCTATTTTTGCTAAAAAAACATGCTCACTACACGACAACTTTTTCAACTCCACCTTGGCTTACCTTCAATTGAAATTGATCCGATTGAGATTGTCGGATCTAAAGGTATATATCTTATTGATTCTGAAGGAAATAAATTGATTGATCTTGTCTCAGGTGTATCGGTAAGTAATGTTGGACATCTTCATCCAAGAGTTGTTCATGCAATCAACACCCAGCTCGAAAGCTATATGCATATTATGGTCTATGGTAAGTTTGTTCAATCGCCGCAAGTGATGCTTGCTGCTAAACTTGCCGAAAACCTGCCACAATCGCTTGATTCAGTATATTTTGTGAATTCGGGAAGTGAAGCCATCGAAGGTGCTTTGAAATTAGCAAAACGGATTACCGGCCGCACGGAGTTAATAGGTTTTAAAGATGCTTACCATGGTGGCACAGCCGGTGCCCTGAGTTTGCTTGGAAATGAAACGCTGAAGAATGCCTTTCGACCCTTACTTCCAGATACCAGGATGTTACGTTTCAATAATTTTGACGATTTGAACCAGATTACCGACCAAACGGCTTGTGTGTTGGTTGAACCCGTGCAAGCCGAAGCGGGCATCATTCTTCCTAAAAAGGCTTACCTCGAAGCTATTCGTGAACGTTGCAACGAAACCGGTGCTTTACTTATTTTTGATGAAATTCAGATGGGTATGGGCCGGACAGGCAGATTATTCGCTTTTGAGAATTATAATATTGTCCCCGATATACTGTGTCTCGCGAAGGCCTTGGGTGGCGGCATGCCCATTGGGGCCTTCATCAGTTCGAAAAAAAATATGTCAACGCTGACATTTAACCCTGAGTTGGGCCATATCACCACTTTTGGAGGGCATCCTGTTTGTTGTGCTGCCGCCCTCGCGGCTTTTGATGTTTTGTTTGAGGAAAAATTAATCGTTGATGCAGCATCAAAAGGGATGAGATACGTGAATGCATTAAAATCGCACCGGGCTATCAGCGAAATTCGTCAGATTGGCCTGATGCTTGGGGTTGAAGTCACACAGCGCGTGAATATCAACCTGTTAATGAAAATATTTAAAAAGAATCACCTGGTAGTTGATCAGTTTCTTTTTAATGAAAATGCTTTTCGGATCGCTCCGCCATTGACAATTACGATGGATGAAATTGATCTGTCCTTAGTAAAGATTATTCAGTCGCTTGATGAAGCATTGGCTAATTAACATTTCGATGAAACCGATTATTTTTGTTTCAGTATTATTCTTTATTGTCCTGCAATCCATTGTAGGTCAGGAAAATACTTCCTTTAAAACCGATGATATTCATAGTATTGATGCAGCCCATGGGAGCTATGGCATGGTTGTGTCCAACTCCGCTGCGGCGTCTCAAACAGCGCTGAATATTCTTAAAAAAGGAGGAAATGCAATTGATGCAGCCATTGCCGCAAACGCCTTGCTTGGAGTAACCCATCCAACGCATGGTGGTGTTGGCGGTGATTTATATGCATTAGTTTGGGACTCAAAAACCAAACAACTTTATGGATTAAATACCACAGGAAAAAGTCCGGGTGCCTTACGTTTTGAAAAGTTGAAATCACAGAAAATCACCAAAATAGCTGAGAATAGTCCGCTTTCAATTACCGTACCTGGTTGTGTTGATGGCTGGTACGAACTACACGAAAAATTTGGTAAATTACCAGCTTATGAGATTCTGGCTGATGCCATCCAATGTGCCGAAGACGGATTTATTATGACGGATGAAGTTGCCAAACAGATTGAAAACGAAGCAGTTTCGTTAAAGCAATATGATAATTTCAGAAAGCTATTCATGGTGGATAGCATCACTCCCATATCAGGAGATTTGTTTATTAATCCTGATCTGGCAAAATTATATAAAAAGCTGGCCAACAATGGTTTCAGAAGTTTTTATAAAGCTGAGAATAGTCAGTTGATTGTCAATACGGTTGTTCGTGAGGGTGGTTATCTGAATTTGGAGGATTTGAATAATCATCACAGTGAATGGGTTGATCCCATTTCGACCGATTACCGTGGCAATATCGTTTTTCAATTGCCTCCTAACGGAATGGGAATCAATCTATTGAAAATGCTCGATATCGTCGGGAATTTTAATTTGGGACAATTGAAGTTTGGCTCAAAACAATACCTGCATACGCTGATTGAAGTTAATAAGCTCGCCACTCAGGATCAGGAAAAGTTTTACAAAGATCCGTCCTATAAAAAATACGGTAAAACTGATTTTCCGGATAAACAGGATGCTAAAATGAAATTGCGTGGTTTCAGCTCAACGAATACATTAAATATACCGTCATATACTATAGAAAATGAATCGAATACGATTTCAATTATTGTTGCAGATGATGAAGGAAACTTTATTGTTTTGGCGCAAAATAATTATGCAGGGATGGGTTCAGGTATAGTGCCGGATGGATTGGGTTTTGTGTTACAAAACAGGGCATCAGCATTTTCGATGAAAAAAAATGATGGTAATGCATACGCGGCGTACAGTCGCCCCCATTTCAATTCGATTCCCTGTATGGTGATGAATGATGGAAAACCTGTTTTATGTTTAAGTTTGGCTGACAATTCGCTCAATGCACTTGCCGAAATACAATACCTGATTAATACAATCGACTTTAAAATGGAAGCTGCCGAAGCGTTGCGGGCTCCTTTTATTTACGATAACCAAATCACAAATAAACGCAGGAATAGTAGCTGGATTACGATTGAGAAGGGTATTAATTATCAGATTGTCAGAGATTTGATGGCTATTGGTCACCGGATCAAATTCGTTTCGGAACCTTTAACGGGTATGCAGGTTCTATCTGTTCAAAAGGATAAAAAAAAGTTTCTTGGTTTAACACGATCAACTGAAAAGGGTTATGTAGCAGGTTACTAACAAAAATTGACAGCCGTTAAACTATCTTACCAATCCATTCTATCAGATCAGAAGCAGTAATACACCCAATATTCATCAGGTTTGTATTGCAAAAAACTGTACTTTTAAGGTCTGAAACCAATTCAAAACCAGACATGGTGCAGGAGTTTACGCTGAATAATGAGTATTACAATGCGATTGCTCAGATTGAGGTGAAAGAGGGTCCGATCGCGATAGGCGGAGAGATAAGCGTTACGAGTTTGCTTAATGCGTATTCACTTGGCCTTTTTCCGTGGAGTACCGAAGATGAACCTATTATGTGGTATTCGCCTGATCCAAGAATGGTTTTACATCCGGTGGAAGCAATATTTTCGAAAAGCTTACTCAAATCCATTCGAAATAATGAATTTCAGGTAAAGTTTGATACTGATTTTGAATCAGTTATCAGCAATTGTGCAATGGTCGAACGCGGAGGTGAAACCGGCACCTGGATTACCAACGCAGTTAAAAACACCTTTATTGAGCTTCATAAACTTGGATTGGCGCATTCAATAGAAGCCTATAAGGAAAATATCATGGTTGGTGGATTATATGGACTATCGCTGGGGAGGATTTTTTTTGGTGAATCGATGTTTCATTTACTACCGAATGCTTCAAAAACGGCTTTTTATTTTTTGGTTGATTTTTTGAAATCGAATAATTTTGACCTGATTGATGCGCAACAGGAAACGCCGTATCTTGCCAGTTTCGGTGCAAAGGCAATACCACGCGCTGGTTTCATGGAAATACTCAAAGATTCGATTCAAAAACCCAGCCTTATTGGCCAATGGGGCGAAATATCCGTTGAGAAAAGAGTTGTTAAATTTGTATAATAAAAAAAGAAGTATGAAAGCGACAAAGGAACAGGAAGCGTTCATGAAGGAAGCAATACGATTGGCGTCCGAGAACATTAAAACGGGGAATGGCGGGCCATTTGGCGCTGTAATTGTTAAAAATGGTATGATTATCGGGCGTGGGGCAAACAGAGTTACTTCCGATAATGACCCAACAGCCCATGCAGAAATTATGGCAATCAGGGAGGCTTGTAGAAATCTTGGTACTTTTCAACTCGATGATTGCGTATTGTATTCAAGTTGTGAACCTTGTCCGATGTGTCTGGGGGCAATCTATTGGTCACGGCCGGCGAATGTTTATTATGCAGCAACCCGTGAAATGGCTGCCGGAGCCGGCTTTGATGATTCATATATTTACGGCCAGATACCGCTTCACCCACACGAACGTGATATACCAACCTATCAGCTTGAACTCGAAAATGCTATCCAGGTTTTTGACGAATGGATGATATCCGGAAAAAAAATTCCATATTAAGTTGAAAAACAGAGTTTAAAAGCAAAAGTGCAACGATTAAAAAATTTCAGATGAAGAGATTACATTTATTGTTAGTGTTTAGTGTATTGTTTGGTCTTCAGGCTATGAATCAGGTTAATACTGAGAAGTTAGCCGAACTCGAAAAATATTATGATACTGCCTTATCCGACTGGAACGTCCCGGGCATGGCCATCGCCATTGTCACAAAAGACAGTGTTTTATTTGCAAAGGGATTTGGGGTTATTGATGTTGAATCGAAAATTCCGGTAGATGAAAATACATTATTTGCCCTGGCAAGTAACACGAAAGCATTCACTGCCACAGCGCTCGCGATGCTGGTAGATCAGGGTAAAATGAATTGGGATGATAAAGTGACTGACTATTTGCCCTGGTTCAAGATGTATGATCCATATGTTACCAATGCATTTACGATCAGAGACTTACTTAGTCACAGGAGCGGATTGGAGACTTTTTCGGGTGATTTGATTTGGTATGGAAGTACCTATTCACGTGAGGAAGTTATCGCGAAAGCGCAATACCTGAAACCTGTTTATGGGTTTCGCGAACATTTTGGTTATTCGAACATCATGTTCATTGCAGCAGGTGAAATAATCCCTGCTGTTACCGGTGAAAAATGGGAGGATTTTGTTTCGGAGAACATTCTTAAACCTTTGAATATGAATCGTTCCCTTTTAAAAGTAAGCGATTTGAATCGTGCTACCAACGTGGCCAGTCCCCATACGTTTATCGAAAACAAACCAATAGTTATACCCTGGATGGACTGGAACAATATGGCTCCCGCAGGCTCACTGATATCAAGTGTTTCAGATATGGCGAGATGGCTGCAAATGAATCTTGGTCAGGGCATTTATAAAAATGATACGTTAGTGAGTGCAAAAAGATTATCCGAATTACAGAGTTCAAACACGCTGATCAATATTAACGGAGGTTCACAGGCAATGTTTCCAAGCATACATTTTAAAACGTATGGGATGGGTTGGAGCCTGATGGATTACCTTGGAAGGAAAATCGTTTCACATAATGGCGGATACGATGGAATGATCTCACAAACAGTTTTTATCCCTGAGGAGAACATTGGCTTTGTGATAGTTACAAACGCCAATTCAACATTGTATTATCCTATGATGTATAAAACCCTTGATGTTTTGCTTGGTAACCCTGAAGTAAAAGATTGGAGTAAAATGATACTCAGCCGGATAAAGACGAATGAAGAGCAGGCAAAAGTAAATAAAGCAGTGGCAGAGGCAGCCAGAAACAAACAATCGAAGCCAAGCCTTGACATCAATGCTTATACAGGTTTTTATGGCTGTGATCTCTATGATAGCGTAAAAGTCTTTAACGACAATGGAGCGCTCTCAATGCAATACATGCGTACAAAAGGGTTGAACGGTAAGTTAACGCATTGGCAGTATGATACCTACGAGATTGAATTTAAAGCATTTCCTTCCTTACCAAAAGGATACGTCACTTTCAAACTCAACCGGGAAGGAAAAGTTGAAGAAATGGAAGTATTTGTTGATAATCCGGATTTTGACTTCACCGAATTTAAATTGAAAAAACTGGAATAATTGGTTTCGATACATTGAATTTCATCACAATGACTTTACCACGACTAAAAAATTGAGAAACCTTGCTATTTATTAAACAAATAACGCACAACGTTGTTTAAAAAACTAAAAAGACATGAAAAAGATTAATCTGTTAATAATTCTATTGATAATGATGGGTGGAACGATGATTGCACAAAGCAGCTTTTACGATTTCACTGTGAAAGATATCGACGGGAATGAATTTGCTTTAGCACAGCTCAAGGGCAAAAAAGTGATGGTTGTGAACGTTGCTTCAAAATGTGGATTGACTCCGCAATACGAAAAACTTGAAAAATTATACAAGCAATACGGTGGCGAAAAGTTTGTGATTGTAGGTTTTCCGGCCAATAATTTTTTAAGTCAGGAACCAGGTACCGATGCCGAAATCAAGTCGTTTTGCACGCTCGAATATGGCGTAAGTTTCCCGGTTATGTCGAAAATTTCAGTTAAAGGAAAAGATCAGCATCCATTGTATAAATGGCTTACAACCAAAAGTTTGAATGGATTTGACGATTCAGAAGTAAGCTGGAATTTTCAAAAATACCTGATTGACGAATCGGGTAAGATCGTGAATGTCATCAGTCCGAAAACTGATCCGATGGATGCTGAAATTATCGATTGGCTGACGAAATAATATTGGATCAATATTTCATTTCATTAATGTCCGGTTAAAACTTGTCCATCAGGCGGAATTGCTTATATGGTTTAACCTCTACGAGGTATACTGAGATTGTGGTTTGATTTTCCTACAATACTAAATCTCCTACGGAGAATATTCCGCGTAGCGGATAAAGTATTGTAGATCAATACAAACAAAATTCACTTTTCCGCGTAGCGGATAAACTTTAATTTTACCGGACCACAGTGATTTCATTTAGCCAAATATTCCTTTTACACTACCACCATCGTGGCTGAAGGTTTGACCTGTGACAAAGCGGGCTTGTTTAGAGAGCAACCAAACCGCAGGTTGTGCCATCTCAGAGGCCTCGCCCATTCTGCCAACCGGAATTGAACTTTCGAATTGACTTTTCGCTTCTTCTACGCTTATTTGTGAAAGTTCAGCCTTTTTTATGAACAATCGCTGCATGGCAGCCGTATTGTGATATCCAGGTGCCATCACATTAAACGTGATGTTTTCAGAGGCAAATTCCTGTGAAAGACTTTTAGCAAATCCAACGACCGCTGGTCGGAAAGTATTACTAAGAATCAGATTTTCAACGGGTTGTTTCACTGAAAAACTTTCAATAAAAAGGAACCGGCCATAGTTTTGTTTGCGGAATATCGGTAAAAGCAACGAAGTGAAGGCGATTTTCCATTGAACAAGCAAACGGTATGATTCATCCCAATCCGGTTGGGTTAATTCATCCATGTTTTTGGCAGGTGGACCACCGGCGTTGATCAACACCCCGGATAGATATTTTCCTTCGATTTGTTTGATAACATTTTGTTGTACAACAGCTTGCGTGATATCACCTACAATATAATCCAATTTATCTTTCCATTGGTTTTTGAATTCCGTTAAAACTGCTTCAGTCCTTGCCACAGCAAGCACACCGGCTCCTTCGTTTAATAATAATTCAGCAATAGCGCGTCCGAAACCGGCGCCTGCTCCTGTGACGATGAAATACCCGTCTTTCAGTTGTAAATCCATAAGATTGATTTTTGCATCAAAATTAATCTATTACGTTCAATAAGGATTGAATGTTATGGCAGAATCTTATTATGATGTGCTGGTAAGATGCAACGTTTCATATTATTTATAAATTGAAGTCACGTTTTTATATCACTAATCATTTCGATAGTGGAAAAAGTAAGAAGAAAATTCAACTGCTTTTTTCGTCCTTTTGAAAGGCAAAAGGACCAAAACCTTTTGTCTGAACAAAGCTTCTGCGCTCTCTGTCAAAACACAGTAAATCCAGGCAAAGGAGTGGTCTCGTTCCAAAAGACGAGACCAAACATACCGCCTTGCAGGCGGATGCCTTTGCCGGATTTTCTTGTGTTTTGACATTCACGCCCTTCCTGGCTCGCTGTTCAGACCTGCCAGCGCTCTGCTTCGTAACACGATTGTACAGTTTGAATTCGATTTATTCAATTGTCATCAAGGGATTTAAAAAAGCGAACGAAGTTTTTGGGATGTATAATTGTCAATGGTAACTCATCTAAACAATAAGTATTCTGAAATCGGAATACCCTGGCGGTCCATACCGCCAAAATCCCTAATTTTGCACGAAATACAGTCAGAAATAGATGACAGAATTACAACGAAAAGCAGTTATCACAGGTTCGCTCGCTATTGGCTTCTCGGCTGTATTATGGGGCTTTGACGGCGCGGTACTTACTCCGCGTTTATATAACCTCGATGTGATGTACGTCGTATTTATATTGCATCTCCTCCCCTTTCTTGTTATGAATATTTTCATGTTTCGCGAGTATCGTAAAATACATCTGATGCCACGAAAAGATATTATTATCTTTCTGTTAATCAGTTTATTTGGTGGCGCTATCGGAACACTGGCCATCGTGAAAGCTCTCTTTTTGATGGATTTTAATCATCTCTCGGTGGTTATTTTACTTCAGAAGTTACAACCGGTATTTGCCATCATGCTTGCCACTACTTTTCTGCATGAACGCCTTCGGAAGAACTTCTTTTATTGGGCCGGACTGGCTGTAATCGGAGGCTATTTTCTCACTTTCGGTTTCGCGCTTCCCAATTTGCAAACTGACGAAAAAACCATTTATGCTTCTCTGCTGGCTATGTTGGCAACACTATCGTTTAGCAGCTCTACCGTGTTATCGAAAAAGATATTAGGCACTTACGCTTTCACCACATCAACTTTTTACCGTTATGGTTTCACCAGTTTTATCATGCTGATATTCATGTCGATAGCTGGTGATTTTTCGCAGTTTATCAACACAACAGCCGAAAACTGGATTTTCATAGTGATTATCGGGGCAACCACAGGTTCCGGGGCGATCATGCTGTATTATTACGGTCTAAGAAAAGTCAAGGCAAGTTTAGCCACAATCAGCGAATTAATGTATCCTGTTTCGGCAGTGATTTTCGACTATTTCGTAAACGGAAGCCTGTTATCGCCGGTTCAGTGGTTCGCGGCGGCTATCATGATTTTTGCCATTTTAAAACTTACCTCAAATGACAATAAAAGTTGATTTGCATATAGATTAGTACTAACTTAGAGCAGTATTTTAAATAAAAAACAAAATGGAAGACGTTAAATTAGTATTTACCGGTTCAGCAATTGAAGCAAGTTTCATTGCTGAAATACTTGAAGAAAATGGAATCCCGTTTATACTTCGTGATACCCTGGATGAAAGTATAATAGCCGGATGGGCTTCCGGTTCACCTGAAGATTCGGGGCTTATTTATGTTGAAAACAACGATTTTGCTAAAGCAGATGAGGTTATAAAAGTGTATCTTTCAACAAGATAGTAAAGGTGATCGACGAAATATTGATCTGTTATTATATTGAATCCCGGGTTTGAAATTCAATTTGCTTCCATATCTTCAATTAAAAGAGGAAAACTTATCTTTGTGTCAACTTATTTGTAAAGATGATCACATTGCGTAAGTTATTCCTGTTTATAATACTTGGTACAGTCATTCTTCCGACAGTACATATCCATGCACAATCAAAAGGCGCCGACAGCATGTGCATCAACCAAAGCGAATTACGTTTGGTTAGTCTGATTAATCAATACCGTGTTCAGAATAAACTGGCCGAGATTCCGCTTTCAAAATCGTTGTGTTTTGTAGCTAAAACGCATGTTTACGACCTTCAGGTTAACCGACCTGATACAAGCATTTGTAATACAACCAGTTGGTCGGATAAGGGGAAATGGAGTAGCTGTTGTTTTAATAAATATGTTGTAACGACCGAATGTATGTGGGATAAGCCGAAAGAACTCACCCTATACAAATTCAAGGGCTATGAAATAAGTTATTTTGAGGAAGGAATCGTAAATGAAGACAGCCTGTTTGTTTTATGGACAAGCACGGGCGAAGTTATTGATATGTTGTTAGGTAAAGGAATACATTCCGATAAAAAATGGTTGGCCATCGGGGTCGGCATCAGTGATAATTATGCCTGTATCTGGCTCGGTCAACGTCCTGATCCGCAGGGCAAACCATCCATTTGTAAAAATGATACCCAGGCTGTTATTTCTTCCACATCATCGCAAAAATCGGATGGAAAAACCGGAAAATATTACCTGATTTATGGAAGTTTTAGCCGACAGCCTGAAGCAGAAGAAGAAGTAAAAAAATATAAATTGGCTGGTCTTAAAAATGCACAGATTATTCTAAATGGCGATAAAATACGTGTAGCCCTTGGCGTTTATGATGGCATAAAAGAAGCCATGGCAGCCAAAGACAAGTACAAAGACAAGTACAAAGACGCCTGGATTTTGAAGAATTAGATTCAAAGTGGGCAGTCAGCAGTCAACAGTGGGCAATCGGCAGTCAGCAGTCGGCAGTCGGCATGGACAGATTGTGGTCTGAGGACTTTGGATAGACTGTAGATTGTGGACTGAAAACTGATGACTGTGGACTGGAGACTGATGACTGTGGATTGAAGATTGTGGACTGAAGAGTGAAGACTGCAAATGATTAATAAGTATATTTGATTCCCAAAATTAATCAACCATGAAAAATAAAAACTACCTGATCATTGCCGGTGCACCAATCGTAGTTCTGTTGGTAATCTATTTTCTGTTTTTCAATAAGAAACCAAACCGAATTGCTTTCAATCCGGCCTTTACAACGTTTATAAGCGCATACACTTCGGGCAATATCTCAAAAGAGAGTCCGGTTCGAATCCAACTTACCAGGGAGTTTTCGAAAGAAGAAATAAATAAATTAAATGGCATTGAACTTTTTGAATTCTCCCCTGATATTCAAGGTAAAACCGTATGGAGAGATGGTTATACCATTGAATTTATTCCCGCGAATCCGCTGCAATCAGGCGATATGTATAATGCCGTGTTCGCACTTGGGAAAATATCTTCCGTTCCAAAGGAGTTAAGCACTTTTACTTACAGTTTTCAGGTCATTAAACAGTCATTTGATGTGGTTGTGGATGGTCTAAAAACACCAGACAAATTGAAACCTGAACGGCAACAATTGCATGGCAACGTCTTAACTGCTGATGTTGAAGATCCGGAAGCAATAAAAAAAGTTTTGGAAGCAAAACAGGATAACCATGCACTACCCATCAGATGGGAATCGGACGGGGAAAGAAAAAACTTCCATTTCACTATTGATAGTATCGTAAGGGGTGAAAACGCTTCTGCTGTTTTATTAAACTGGAATGGAAATGCAATCAATGTTGATATTAAAAACAGTCAGGAAGTGCCCGTACCTGCACTTGACGATTTTATACTTGTAGCGAACCAGGTATTTTATAACCCGGAACAATATTTGCTTTTACAATTCTCAAGCCCTTTGCTTGAAAATCAGAACCTTGACGGATTGATCCGTATCGGACAGGTAACAAATCTGAAATTTGTGATCCTCGACAATGAGATCAGGGTGTATGCACCGCAACGCCTCGTCGGAACGATGGAAGCATTTGTTGATATGGGGATCCAAAATAGTTTAAAGAAAAAACTGAAAGAAACTATACATTTTAATGTCACATTTGAGGAGATGTTACCGTCTGTGCGATTGATCAATAGTGGTGTGATTTTGCCCAATACCGGAAAATTAACTTTTCCGTTCGAATCAGTCAACCTGCGCGCGGTAGATGTGAAAGTGATTAAAATTTTCGAAAACAATATCAAACAATTCCTGCAGGTCAATTCGCTTGATGGTGACTATCAGCTTAGGCGTGTGGGTAAAATGGTGGCGAACAAGACCATTTCATTGGATGAGGATAAACTTCTCAATCTGAATAAATGGAACCGTTTTTCACTCGATCTGAATGAGCTTATCAAGGCAGAGCCAGGCGCCATCTACCAGATAACACTGGGATTCAAACAAGCATATTCATTGTATAGCTGTCTGGAAAAAACCGGTGAAATAACTGAAGAAGAAACAGGTGATGAGGAAAGTTATTACAACGATTACAATGAGTATTACGATGATTACGACAGTTATTATTATCCTAATGACTATGAATGGGAACAACGGAATAACCCCTGCCATAGTTCATATTATACAAGCAATCGCTGGGTAAGCCGGAATATTCTGGCCTCTGACCTTGGGCTGATTGCCAAAAGAGGAAGTGGCGATAATATTCTTTTTGTAGTGAATGACTTGAAGACTACCAAACCAATGGCCAATGTTTCATTGGAAGTATTTGATTATCAACAACAGTTGATTGCCGAAGGCAATACAAACACTGATGGTATAGCATATCTGAGCGTGAAAGAAGCCCCTTATCTGCTTATCGCGACGGATGGATCGCAGAAAGGTTATCTCCGTTTGGATGATGGTTCTTCGCTTTCGTTGAGTAAGTTTGATATCTCGGGTGAAAATACCCAACAAGGTATCAAAGGATTCATTTATGGTGAGCGTGGCGTATGGCGGCCCGGTGACACACTCTACCTGATGTTTATGCTGGAAGACAGGATGAAAACCATTCCGGTTAATCACCCGGTCTCGTTTGAATTGTTCAATCCACTTGGCCAATTGGTCCGGAAAATGATGCTTACCGAATCGGTCGATGGAATTTATGATTTTCAGACATATACCGCTTCCGATGCTCCAACCGGCATCTGGAACGCAAAAGTAAAAGTGGGAGGTGCAACTTTTCAGAAAAGTATCCGCATCGAAACCATCATGCCCAATCGTTTGAAACTGAACCTTGATTTCGGCGGCGCTATATATAAAGATCAGACGATTAATGGAATACTTCAGGCCAACTGGCTGCATGGCGCTGTCGCTAAGAAATTGAAAACCACCATTGAAGTCACACTGACAGGCGCTAAAACTGTCTTTAAAAAATACCCGGCTTACAGTTTTGATGATCCGACCCGAAAATTTGAGAGTGAGAAGAAAATCATCTTCGACGGAGAAATAGATGAAACAGGGAAAGCGAAAATAACACCGGAATTCAGGACTGAAAATGCTCCCGGCATGTTGAATGCCATCTTTGTTACACGGGTATTTGAGCCTGGCGGCAATTTCAGTATCGACAAGTTTGCAATTCCTTATTATCCTTACAATACCTTTATTGGCATGCAATTGCCTGACAATGAGAAGAAAAATACAACAATCCGTACCAATACCGATCATAAAGTGAAAATCGTTGCGGTCGATCAGTTAGGAAATCTCACAACAAAATGCAAAACGGTCGAAGTGCAGCTTTATAAAGTTGAATGGCGTTGGTGGTGGGACCGCTCGGATGAAGATTTAACCAATTACAACACTTCCAGTTATCATAAACCCATCAAACGGGAAATGGTCACGCTTACCAACGGACAGGGTGAGTACAATCTGAGAATCGATTATCCTGAATGGGGACGTTTTCTGATTCGTATTTGTGACGAAACCGGCGGACATTGCACAGGTCAGTCATTCTATGTTGATTGGGGCGGCGAATATGCCCATAATTCGAAAGATCAACCCGGAGGTGCAACCATGCTGAGTTTCACTTCAGATAAACCAAATTATGTCGTCGGTGAAAACGTGATGATTACGATTCCCACCGGAAATGAAGGCCGTGCATTGGTGAGTATTGAAAATGGTTCCCGCGTGTTGCAGACAAACTGGATTGATGTTAGTCCGGGTCAAACACAATTTTCGTTCAAAGCAACACAGGAAATGACGCCCAATGTATTTGTGCATGTCACCCTGCTTCAGCCACACGCACAAACACTGAATGACCTGCCAATCAGGATGTATGGCATTATTCCTATCATGGTTGAAGATCCGGCGACAAAATTACAACCCGTCATCAGCATGAAAGATGTGCTCCGTCCTGAAGAGAAATCGAAGATAACTATCTCAGAAAAAGATGGGAAAGAAATGAGCTATACCATCTCGATTGTGGATGATGGTTTGCTCGACCTCACCCGTTTCAAAACACCCGATCCATGGACGAGTTTCAATGCCAAAGAAGCGTTGGGCGTGAAAAGCTGGGATTTGTACGATAATGTCATTGGTGCCTGGAGCGCTCAATTAGAGCGTATGTTCAGTATTGGTGGTGACGATTATAATCGTCCGAAAGATGATAAAAAAGCAAAGCGATTCAAACCCGTCGCAATTTCGTTGGGGCCATTCCATCTGAAAAAGGGGGAGAAACAAACCCACGAATTCACGATGCCGCAATATGTGGGTTCGGTGCGTGCCATGGTAGTAAGTGCCTTTAAAGGCGCTTATGGTTCAACCGAAAAAACTGTTCCTGTCCGAAAACCATTGATGTTACTGGCAACGCTGCCGCGCGTTATCGGTCCGGGCGAAACAGTAAGTCTGCCGGTGAATGTATTTGCCATGGAAAAGAATGTTAGTGAGGTTTTAGTCGAAGTGCAGGCCAATGATCTGTTTACGATCGAAGGTGCGAATCGTACCAGCGTAAAATTCACGGAAGTGGGCGATAAATTGGTCAATTTCAATTTGAAAGTGAAACCGGTTTTAGGAGTCGGTAAAGTTAAAATCATTGCAAAAAGCGGCAACGAAACAGCAGAATATTCGGTGGAGATTGATGTACGTAATCCCAATCCATATATCACGGATGTGATTGATACCATCACCGCGGCCGGACAAAAATTATCAATTCCATATAAACCGGTTGGTATGTCAGGTACAAACACAGGCATACTTGAGGTTTCGTCCTTCCCTCCTATCAATCTCGGTAAAAGGCTCGGTTATCTGATTCACTATCCTTATGGTTGTGTTGAACAGACTACATCTTCCGTGTTTCCGCAACTTTTCCTCACGAAGTTTGTTGATCTGTCGCCTGAAAAGAAATTTGAGGTTGAAACAAATATCAAAGCAGGCATACAACGACTTTCTACTTTTCAGATACCTGACGGTGGTTTAGCTTATTGGCCCGGTAATAACCAGTCGGATGAATGGTCGACATCCTATGCCGGACATTTCATGATTGAGGCCCAAATGCTTGGTTATAATCTTCCCCCAACCTTCCTGGAGCAATGGAAACGATTTCAAAGGACAAAAGCAACGAACTGGTCATTAGGTGCTTATGAACGGTCAACCTTAATGCAGGCATACCGCTTATATACGCTTGCCCTGGCAAAAGCGCCCGAGTTGGGTGCGATGAACCGGCTCAGGGAACAAGTCAATCTACCCGTTGAAACCTTGTGGTGCCTGGCAGCTGCTTATCAGCTTGCCGGACAGTCAGAAGTTGCCAGGGCGCTCACGGCTCAGATCGGGACAACCGTTAATAATTACACCGAATTGGGCACTTCCTATGGCTCCGACCTTCGCGACAAAGCCATGATGCTGGAGGCTTTAACGTTGATTGGCGATCAAACAAGAGCAGCACCCCTGATGAAGGAAATTACCGGGCGCTTAAGCAATTACGAATGGCTTAGTACCCAAACGACCGCCTACTGTCTGGTGGCTGTTGCCAAATTTATCGACAAAAATGGCGATTCTGACAAATTGAATTTCAGCTATAAAGTTGATGGCATGTCGAAGGAAGTTAGTACTGTTAGCCCGTTTTCACAAATCACTATCCCCATTAAAAACACGGAGATTGGACAGGTCGAAATTATAAATAATAGTAAGGGAATGCTGTTCACCAGAATTATTCTCACCGGCCAACCCGAAAGTGGCGATAGCAAGGGCAGCAAAGAAAATAATCTGAAAATCACGGTCATCTATAAAACTCTGGAAGGCAAGGATATAGATGTGAGTAAACTACAGCAGGGAACGGATTTTATGGCAGAGGTAACGGTGATCAATCCCGGCATGAGAGGCAATTATGAGCAGATGGCGCTTTCACAGGTTTTCCCTTCGGGCTGGGAAATTCACAACACCCGCATGTTTGGAACAGAAGGCGGATTAAAATCGTCACCTTTCACCTATCAGGATATACGCGACGACAGGGTATATACCTATTTCAACATCAACAGAAACCAGTTGCTCACGTATTATGTATTGCTGAATGCCAGTTATACCGGTAAGTTTTTTCTGCCATCGACAAGCTGCGAAGCCATGTATGACGCAAGTATCAACGCACGTGTGCCAGGTAAATGGGTGGAAGTGACGGAATGAGAAAAGTAATTGCATTTGTTCAAAAGCATAAGCGAAAATGTATCGTACTGCTGCTTGTGCCCTTCTCATTTGCGGTTTTTGTAAAAATATTTCTACCTGACCCGTTGTTCAACACACCGGTCTGTTTGGTTGTTGAAGACAGGAACGAGCAATTGCTTGGTGCAACGATTGCCGGTGATGGCCAATGGCGATTTCCATATAATCCGGTAATTCCTGAAAAATTCAGGCAGGCATCCATCTGTTTTGAAGATAAACGGTTTTATTCGCATTTCGGTGTCGATCCGATTGCTGTTGGCAGGGCTTTGATGCAGAATTTCCGTTCGAACAAAAGGGTGAGCGGCGGAAGCACGATCACCATGCAGCTTGTAAGGCTGGCACGTAATAAACCGAGAAATATCATTCAGAAATCAATAGAGATGGTGCTTGCCGTGTATGTCGATTTGGTATATTCAAAAGATGAAATTCTGGCATTATATGCCTGGCAGGCACCTTTCGGCGGGAATGTGGTCGGGCTTGAAGCGGCGTCGTGGAGGTATTTCGGAAGAAAACCCGGACAGCTTTCGTGGGGTGAGACGGCAGCATTGGCCGTGCTGCCAAACAGTCCGGCACTCATACATCCCGGAAGGAACAGAAAATGGCTGCAATCGAAACGTGATTTCTTACTCGATAAATTACGTGATAACGGCACCATCGATTCGCTCACCTGCCTGATTTCCAAGTTGGAACCCTTGCCTGAAAAACCGTTGTCGCTGCCCCAGTTAGCACCGCAACTGACCGACAGGATCTTTTTTGATCAGGTTGATCCAAAAAAGCCGGGATTGGCAAAGTTTGTTACAACGATCGATGCCGGATTACAACAACAGGTGAATGAGATGTTGAAGCGTCACAGCGCGGCATGGATTGCCAATGGTATTCACAATGCAGCAGCGGTTGTTATTGACGTTGAAACCGGTAAAGCACTTGTTTATGCAGGAAACATTTCCGACGACAAAAAAGCCCATCATAACGAAGTGGATGTGATTGTGGCGCCCCGAAGCCCGGGCAGCACACTGAAACCCCTGCTTTTTTCGGCTATGCTCACCGATGGATTGATATTGCCAACGACCTTGATTCCTGATATTCCAACCCAGATAGCCGGTTATGCACCTAAAAATTTCAACTTAGACTATGATGGCGCCGTGGCAGCCCGAAAAGCGCTTTCACGCTCTCTCAATGTGCCGGCCATACGTATGTTGCGCACTTATGGCGTCGAACGATTTCATCTGTTGCTTCAACGCATGGGCATGACCACCATCAATCAGCCTGCCAGCCATTACGGTCTTTCCTTGATATTGGGTGGTGGTGAAATATCCCTTTGGGAATTGTCGGGTATTTATGCCAGTATGGCCCGGATGCTGAATAACTATCATGGTAACAGCGGTCGTTACGATAAAAATGACTGGTTTATGCCACGCTACCTGCCAATAAACGAACCGATTAAGAAAGAGCATGATATTTTTAAATTAGACGAGACATTTTTTCTGAATGCCGGGGCTATCTGGTCAACATTTGAAGCCATGGAGGAGGTAATGCGCCCCGGTGAGGAAGCGATTTGGAAGGATTTGAATATCACACAAAAGATTGCCTGGAAAACCGGTACCAGCTATGGATTTCGCGACGGTTGGGCCATCGGTTGCACACCAAAATATGTTGTGGGTGTATGGGTTGGTAATGCAGATGGTGAAGGTAGGCCCGGACTGACAGGAATCGCAACTGCAGCACCGGTGATGTTTGAGATATTCGCGCAACTACCCGAATCAAAATGGTTCGACATGCCTTATGATGATTTGGAGAAGGTAGCAGTTTGTTCCGAAAGTGGATTTCGTGCGCTCGATATCTGTGAACAAAAGGATTCGGTCTGGATTCCGCGTTCAGGGATGAAATCACCACCCTGCCCCTATCACCAGCTTATACACTTAGATGCAACGGGTAAATACCGTGTACACAGCGAATGTGAATCAACGATTAATATGGTACATAAATCATGGTTCGTACTCCCTCCGGCGATGGAATGGTATTACAAAACAAAAAACCAGCATTACAAGGTGTTGCCTGATTTCCGTGCCGATTGTATTCAGAATGGCAGCGCCGATGCCGATATGGAGATCATCTATCCAAAGCAGAAGACAACCATTTATGTACCCATAGAAATTGATGGTACACCCGGTAAAACCATCTTCGAAGTAGCCCACCGTAATCCTTCCACCATCATTTACTGGCATTTGGATGACCAATACCTTGGCTCTACGAAGAATTTTCATCAGATGGCACTGTATCCTGCTGCCGGTAAACATCTGCTTTATCTGATAGATGAGCATGGCGGGAGGTTAGAGCAATATTTTGAGTTGATCAGGAAAGAGTAGCATTTCTTAAGGACTGGTAGCTGGTGGCTGGTGGCTGGATTCTGGTAGCTAGTATCTGGTAGCTGGTGACTGGAAACTGGTAGCTGGTGACTGGAAACTGGTAGCTGGTTACTGGATTCTGGTAACTGAAGACTGAGGATTGTGGGTGACCAGTAGTTGGCAAAATAATGGAATTGTATAATTACACATTTTCTGGTAATGATTCTCTTTTCGTAAGCGGAAGTAGTAACTTTGCTGATAATGAAATAAAAAAGTGCGTTTTGGTAATAATTTCAATAACAAATGAATCCAAGAGTGACCCAAGTAAAACCTGAACAAAACTTCATGCTTTTGATCACTTTTAATAATGGTTAAATAAAAAAAATTGATGTAAAACCATATTTAGGAATTGGACTTTTCAAGGAATTACAGGATCTAAGTGTATTTAATTCTGTGAAACCATTTTTTGGCAGAATACAGTGGGCGAATGGCGTTGACCTTTGTCCTGATACCTTGTATCTGGAAGGTACTGGTAGCTGGTAGCTGGTGACTGGATTCTGGTAACTGGTAGCTGGTGACAAGTTACAAGCAACCAGTAACAAGAAACAAGCAACCAGTTACCAGCCCTACCTTAAAGAATCACAAAACTACTACGAAAGCAATTCCAGCATTTTTTTACCGATGTCGGCTGGTGAGTTCACGACATGAATGCCACAATCGGTGAGGATTTCTTTTTTTGCTTCGGCTGTATCGGCTTTTCCGCCAATGATGGCACCTGCATGACCCATGGTGCGTCCTTTGGGCGCTGTGGCTCCGGCGATGAAACCAACAACAGGTTTTGTTCCGTTTTCTTTAATCCAATAAGCAGCATCAGCTTCCATACTTCCACCAATCTCACCAATCATCACGATACCTTCGGTTTCAGGATCGGCCATCAGCAATTGTACGGCATCGCGCGTGGTGGTTCCGATGATCGGGTCGCCACCGATTCCGATGGCCGTGGTTTGTCCGAGACCGGCTTTGGTGAGCTGGTCAACAGCTTCATAGGTTAAGGTTCCTGAACGGGAAACAATGCCTACCCTACCCTTTTGGTGTATGAAACCGGGCATGATACCCACTTTGGCTTCACCGGGTGTAATCACACCCGGACAGTTTGGTCCTATCAGACGGGTTTCTTTACCGGTAAGATAGGCTTTCACTTTCACCATATCAGAAGTCGGGATGCCTTCGGTGATACAAACAACCACTTTTATTCCGGCAGCAGCCGCTTCCATGATGGCATCGGCAGCAAAAGCCGGTGGAACAAAAATTACTGACACATCGGCGCCGGTTTTCTTTACGGCATCTGAAACTGTGTTAAATACAGGGCGGTCGAGATGGGTTTCGCCACCTTTACCGGGTGTAACGCCACCAACGACATTGGTTCCGTATTCGATCATTTGTCCGGCATGAAAGGTTCCTTCGGTGCCTGTAAAGCCCTGCACCAGCACTTTTGAATGTTTGTTGACAAGTACGCTCATTAGAAATAATAGTTTCGGTTAATTTTAAGCCAAAGGTATGGATTTGTTTGATTAGTCAGGAAAAGGATTGTTTTTTTTGTCCTTTTGAAAGGCAATACTGGGCTCTGCCTCGGGGTAATTCATTTTTACTTAAGAAAATGATTGCCTATCTTTTTTGTCCTTTTGAAAGGCATTACGAGGCTCTGCCTTGGGGTAATTCATTTTCACTTAAGAAAATGATTGCCTATCTTTTTTGTCCTTTTGAAAGGCAAAAGGACGAACTGAGCGCAGCGACCTCATGAACTCCATTAAAATCAATTATTATGTGAATAAAACCTTTTGACCATGCGAAGCCCCTACGCGCTCTTTCAAAACAACAAAAATCCAGGCGAAGTAGTGTCTTGTCTCGTCACGTCATGCTGACGCGACGAGACGAGACAAACATACCGCCTTGCAGGCGGATGCCTTCGCCGGATTTTGAGTTGTTTTGAAATTCACCGGCTCCATCAGCCTTCCGCATGGTCATGCCTTGCGCGCTGCTTCGTAAAACGATTTTATAGTTTGAATTCAATAACACATTATACAAACGTAGAACCATTAAATAAAAGAATGGTAATTTGTTGAAATGATATTTATGACTGTCAGCACATCAAAATAATAAGTAGCCATAAAAAGGTTGGAAGACGGAAGTCCGAAGACCGAAGACCGAAGACGCCTGCCTCGGCAGAATGACGAGGAAAGTCCGAAGACCGAAGTCGGGAGAACAAAGCCGACTGCTTCGGCAGAATGACGAGGGAAGATACTTTACCAGGCAAAATACTACAAGACTGCTGACTTGCATTTTGGTTATAATGAATTCATCTTTTAAAAAGCTGATTACCATCCTTATGAAACCAAAAGGAAATAATTGAGTCAGGTTTGTATCCTTCAATCAATATATATTAAAATTGCGAATCATCTGAAAGTCAGTATTTATGGGCTAAAGGAAAATAAATTAAAAATATTTTATCCGATGCTTGTATTTATCAAAAAAAGGTTTTTAACTTCGAAGCACTTAATATCTGTTGCAACCAATTAATCAATAG
>JABFQW010000110.1 GCA_013141455.1 Bacteroidales bacterium | reverse complement strand
AAATTGTAAAGTAAACCGGCTTTAGGTTTCTCATAACGAGGGTATTTTGTTGAGGGGCAACAATTATTTGTACAAAATAAGATAAATAATTATCTTTGCCGCCCCATTTAACTATTTAAGCGTGAAACATTCCCGCGAATATATACTACCGATTGACGGTTTAAGCCTTGGAAAACACGAATACAAGTTTGTTCTTGACCGTGCTTTTTTTGCAATGTTTGAGTATTCTGAAATTACGAATGGAAATGTTGAGGTTGATCTGTTGCTCCATAAACAGGAGAGTATGATCGAGTTGTTTTTTAAGATAAATGGGGAGTTGGAAGTTGCTTGTGATCGTTGTGCCGATGAATTTTTTGAACCTGTAGCTGGTGAAAATGAGTTGATATTAAAATTCGGTGAGGCGTTTGAGGAAGAAACAGATGAAATACTTATTATTCCCACTGAGCAGCATCAATTCGATATTAGTCATTTGCTTTATGAATATACTATATTGTTGTTGCCGTTGCGCAAGGTTCATCCCGAAGATGCAAACGGCAATTCAACCTGCAACCCTGAAGTGATCGAAAAGTTGAATCATATGAATCACGTTGAATCAGCTGATCCCAGATGGGAAGCCTTGAGAAACTTAAAATCAAAGAATTAACATATTTTGTAATATTTTAAATTGATACTATCATGCCACATCCCAAAAGAAAACACTCAAAAACAAGAAGAGACAAAAGAAGAACTCATGATAAAGCTGTGATGCCAACCCTGGCAACTTGTCCGGTAACAGGTGCAATACACTTGTATCACAGGGCATATAAAGTTGATGGTAACCTTTACTATAAAGGAAAAATGGTGATGGAAGCTGCGAAAGCATAATGAACTTTCGTATTTTTGCCCAACTTTTATTATCCATTTAATCAAAACGTCATGCGATTAGGCCTCGATGTTTATGGTGGCGATTTTGCCCCGGTAGCGACTATTGAAGGACTTGGCTTGCTTCTGACGGAGCTTCCCGAAGGTGATTGCGTCGTGTTGTTTGGTGATGAGCAATCGATTCTTTCTCAGGTAGATCATAATCTTATTAAGAGCGGAAGAATAGAAATTGTTCATGCTCCCGAGGTTATTGAAATGGCCGACTCACCAACAAGAGCATTTCAATCAAAACCGAATTCCTCCATTGTAAAAGGCTTCGACCGTTTGAAGTCAGGTGATATTGATGCTTTTGCAAGCGCCGGTAATAGTGGTGCCATGATGGTAGGATCGGTGCATATGATCAACACCATTCCAGGGGTTATCCGCCCTTCGAGTGCAGTACTGATTCCAAAGGTTAACGGAGGAAATACTGTAATTCTTGATGTTGGCACAAACCCTGATGCAAAATCAGATGTGATGTATCAATACGGATTATTAGGTTCGTGTTATGCCGAAGATGTGTTTGGCATAAACAATCCGAAAGTTGGACTGCTTAATATTGGTGAGGAAGAAAAGAAAGGTAATCTGCTTGTTCAATCAGCATTTCTGTTGATGAAAGATTCACCCGATTTTAACTTCATCGGTAATGTTGAAGGACGCGATTTATTTGGTGAAAAAGCCGATGTCGTTGTTTGTGATGGATTTACGGGTAATGTTGTTATCAAACAGATACAGGCCATGTATCGTTTGATGGAGAAACGCGGCTTGCTCGACGACTATTTTAAATCGTTTAATTACGAACTTTATGGTGGTAGTCCGATCATAGGCATAAACAAAACTGTCGTGATTGGCCACGGGATCAGCAGTGCACTCGCCATTAAAAATATGATGCTGCTTTCGAGAAGTATTGCGTCTTCGAGTTTTATTGAAAAATTAACTGTTGCAATTTCCAATTGCAGTCAATAATCATTTATTTTATTTAAAGCGCTAGTAATGACCAAAATCAGAGCAGCAATAACCGGCATTCATGGATGGGTGCCCGAAGATATATTGACAAATTTTGATCTCGAGAAGATGGTTGATACCACCAATGAGTGGATTATAACCCGGACCGGAATCAAAGAGAGGCATATTTTAAAAGGTGAAGGTATGGGTACTTCTGTTATTGGGACAGAAGCTGTTAACGGACTTCTCAAAAAGACCGGCACGAAGCCCGAAGAAATTGATATGGTGATTTGTGCAACGGTAACTCCTGATATGTTGTTTCCGGCAACAGCCAATATCATCAGCCATAATTGTGGGATTAAAAACGCATTCAGTTTTGATATGAATGCTGCCTGTTCCGGGCTTTTATACGCCATAGTGACCGCGTCGAAGTTTATCGAGAGCGGAGCCTACAAGAAAGTGATTGTGGTAGGCGCTGATAAAATGTCGTCCATCGTCGATTATACCGACCGTGCTACCTGCATCATTTTCGGAGACGGCGGTGGCGCCATGCTTTTTGAGCCAACCACCGAAGATTTAGGTGTTATGGATTCCATCCTGCAATCGGATGGTTCGGGTATGCCCTATCTACATCAAAAAGCCGGAGGTTCGTTGAAACCGCCATCACTTGAAACGATTGCGGCCCGCGAACATTTTATCTATCAGGAAGGGCAGCCGGTATTCAAATTTGCTGTTATCAATATGGCAGATGTGTCGGCTGCAATCATGGAAAGAAATAATTTGTCATCGGATGATGTGAATTGGTTGGTACCACACCAGGCAAACCTGCGGATCATTGATGCAACAGCCCGCCGGATGGGCGTCGGCACCGAAAAGGTGATGATAAACATTCAACATTACGGTAATACCACGAGTGGTACGATTCCCCTTTGCCTTTGGGATTGGGAAAAGCAGTTGCGTAAAGGCGATAATCTGATTCTGGCAGCCTTCGGTGGCGGTTTTACCTGGGGATCGATCTATCTTAAATGGGCATACGACCCAAAGTGATCAATATGTGGTTAAACACTTGAATTAGAATAAACTAAAATCCTTGTTTATGTCAAATAAGCAAGGATTTTTCGTTCATACCAGTATCGAAATTTCTGATCCTGGCTCGAATCAAATGGCGTCCGACTTATTGATTTGGTTTTTTGCTAAATTGATAATGATACAACTGTTCAATTTCGGCCTTATCCATTTCTTCAACTTCAACAAAAAACCGCAAATCGCTCAATGGCCGGTCGAGTGAATCGGTGGTTTGTGCAGCAACCCGGTCAACCACATCCATGCCATCGACTACCTGTCCAAAAACAGTATAATCGTTATCGAGATGCGGTGTGCCGCCAAACCGGGTGTAGGCATCAATTTTTTCCTGACTCGCCTGAGTGGTCAGATTGATTTGTAACTCTTTTTCGACCAATTGTTTAAGTTCCATAATTTTATTACGATAAACAATATAACCAGCTGATTTCCTGACTTGTTGCAATTGCATCTCTAATGAATCAAAACCCGGTTTATGCGACAGATCAACAATGCCTTGCCGTAGTTTTTTCATATCTGTAGTAAGTTCCTCTACTGAAATCTTTCGACCCTGAACGATATAAAACTGAATCCCACTTGATCTTTTTTCGGGATTATCATCGCGGGCAGCACCGACAGCGCCGCGTTGGTGAAAAAGATGTTCGTTAAATTCGGCCGGCAGTGTATAGCCTACATCGCCATCGCCAAGTGCCTGACCGGCAACAGCATGTTTCGAATCGGGATCGCCTCCCTGAATCATAAATCCCTGTATCGTCCTGTGAAACAGTAAACTGTCGAATTTTCCTTCCCGGATGTGTTTCAGAAAATTTGCCTTATGAACCGGTGTTTCATCATGCAGAACCATCTTAATTACACCAAATTTTGTTCTGATTTTCACCAAAGAAACCTTTTCGGTTTCCTGACAAGCTGAAAGTAAACAGATACATAGCAGGATAAATGTAATTTTTCTCATACGGAGTAATTTGATAGAAACAAAGCTAAAACATTTTCGGCGTTTGAAGTTGCCACTGATAAGCCATCTTATATTTTACCTTCCATGATGTGTTTTGTAATACTACATTTGCAACAGAAACGATGATTAGTAATTCCCTTTGAATAAAACCCATTTCGATGATAAAATTAAAAAATGTTCAAACCGAAGTCGATGCCGGATATTTGTATAAGATTCTGGCCGAAAACGAAGCTGACCCTGATGTAGCCAAAATATTTCATCAGATGAGCGACATAGAGCATAGCCACGCTATCGCATTTATGGAAAGCTGTAAATTGGATATTTCACTGTTGCCGGCCCCTTCGGGCAGAGCCAAAGTATTGAAAACCATAGGTAAATTATTTGGTTACGACTATGTATTGGGGGTTCTTTTAGATACCGAAAAAAGCCTTGCCTCTTCAGTTATTACTGCAAGACGAAAAAATAAACTGCCCGATTCATTAACAGACACAGCTCATGTTTCGATACTAACCAATATTTTAAACAGCAATAAAAAAATGTCGGGTTCAAACCTGGCACGCTTCGAGAAACGGCACCGGTCGGTTGGTGGTAACGCCTTACGGGCGGCGGTGTTGGGTGGTAACGATGGATTGGTCTCTAATTTTAGTCTGGTAATGGGTATTGCAGGTGCTACCGGCGGACAGAACACAGTATTATTGACCGGGATGGCAGGTCTTTTGGCCGGAGCTTTGTCGATGGCGTTGGGCGAATGGATATCGGTGAAAAGTTCGCTCGAACTTCATGAAAATCAGATGCAATTGGAGATGGATGAGCTGATTGCAAATCCAGAGGGAGAGGAGCAGGAACTGGCGTTGATTTATCAGTCGAAAGGCATTCCGGAGGTGCAGGCAAATAAAATGGCAAAGGATATTATCTCGAATAAAGATATGGCGCATAGTGTTTTGGTGAAAGAAGAACTGGGAATTAATACCGAAGATTTACAAGGTTCGGCGCTTGAAGCAGCTTTCACCTCATTTCTATTATTTGCCGTGGGAGCAATCATCCCGGTTATTCCATTTTTCTTTTTGGATGGGGCACAGGCAATTTTGATCAGCACCATTTTGAGTGGCATCGGATTATTCCTTATTGGCGCTTCCATCACATTATTTACCGGAAAAAGTGTTTGGTATTCCGGCTTCAGGCAACTTGTTTTCGGCCTGGCTGCTGCTGCCATCACCTTTGGAATTGGGAGATTGATAGGAGTTTCGGTTAATTGATGTGCAAACCTTCAAGGCCTCCAAGACCTTGAAGGTTTATAATCTGTCAGTTAAGATTTATTTGTGAATTTGAGGTGTATATTAAAATCAGAAAAGATGAATCGTTCCGTAATTGTAAAATTTGTTATTCCATTCGTCCGGTGGTATATATTGATGATTATTCTCACCATCGCCATCGATTATATTCTTCATCGTTTGCAATGGGCCTCCGTGGGGCTCTATTTTGGTTATATCGGCACGGCGCTTGTTATTTTATCTTTCATATACTCGCTTCGAAAACGTAAAATTATTGCATCGGGCTCACCCAAAAAACTACTGATCATGCATGAATACTTTGCCTGGCTTGGATCAGTACTTTTATTGGTTCATGCAGGAATCCATTTTAACGCGATACTTCCATGGCTTGCAATTATAATGCTGTTAATCAATGTGGCAAGTGGGCTTGTAGGGAAATACCTCTTAAAAAAATCTACTGAATCGCTGAAAGTAAGGAAGTCGGCTTTAATAGAATTGGGAATCGATGAGGTTGAAGCCGAAAGAAAACTGTTTTGGGACTCCGTAACAGTTGACCTGATGGATAATTGGAGAACGGTTCATATACCAATTTCGTTACTCTTCGGAATATTGGTGATACTGCATATCGTAACCATTTTAATGTATTGATCATGAAAAACAAACTTTTTACTTTTGGGATATCGGGTGTTTTTATCCTGTTGATATACCTGTTTACTGATATCATGATTAGTCCCGGGGAGCTGGTAAAAGGGCATCATGATTTGAATCAGAAATGTAGTTCATGTCACGAGCTGTTTTTTGGAACGCCAAATGACAGATGTATTGCCTGTCATAAATTGGACGAAATCGGTAAAAATGCCGACACAGTTGAAATGAAAAAAACACTGTTCCACGAATTTCTCGGGAATCAGAAATGTTCGGCTTGCCATACCGACCATAAAGGAATAAATCCTGAAAACCAATACAAAGGATTCGATCATAGCTTGTTGGATAAAACCACGATGAACCGGTGTGGTAACTGTCATAGTAGTCCGGCAGATAGCCTGCACACCCGGTTTACCGTCGAATGTAGCAAATGTCACACAACCGGAGGCTGGAAATCGGGGGCAGGTTTCGACCATAATTTGCTTCAATTGGTCGAAATGAACAATTGTAAATCGTGCCATAAGCAGCCCAATGATAGTTTTCATGGCACGTTTGATGAGGCGTGTTCAACGTGCCATAGCACCAATAAATGGGTTCCGGCAACTTTCGAACATTCGTCTTATTTTATCTTGGATAACGACCACAATGTAGCCTGTAATATCTGTCATACCAATAAAGAATTTGGAAAATATACCTGTTATGGTTGCCATGAGCATACGCCCGACAATATCATGAAGGAGCACGATGAGGAGGGAATTGCCGATCTGAATGACTGTGTCAGGTGCCACAAAAGTGCGGATGAAGATGATGTCAAAAGCGAAGGACGGGACGGTTCGGAACATGAAAATGATGATTAACTGATTGTTTTCAGAATAGCCTGATTAATAGGTGAATTGATTTTTTTTCAAGAGGAATTAGGTCAATAATTATTCATTGGTCCGGGTTCAGAATATGAATATATTATAATAAATTTGGCCTCTCCGCAACATAGAGGCATGATCTTTTGAAATGGCAATATCAGATAACCGACATTTAAACCAGTAAAATAATAGATATATATATGGGTATCAAAAAATTAATCAATCAACAGATTGAGAAACTGCAAACGCTGTTAGATAAATCAGAGCTCGCGTTTGGCGAAATTATTTTCAACAACAACGATTGCCAGGTGCTGTCGCAATCAGCAGTGAGGTTCGATTTGATTGTTGATTCGCAACAAGGTGAAGGCCAGTCCGAATATTCGCTTCGGGTATTTGACGAGGATATTATTCCGCTTAAAAATAACGAAAGCTTAGGCTGGGACCGGAATTCGTATGCCTGTTTGCTTCAGATCAAAAACGAGTTGCAGTTTCTTGATCCGAAAGAACCGCTTGAGCATAAAAAATACACCCTGAAAGGCATGGTCAAAAGGGTATTGGCCGAACGCAGGCAAAAAGCCGAGAAAGCCAATTACCGGATCAAATGGGCAGCCAATATTTACGGCGATCACATCGTGACCAACGAAAGAGGGGTAAAATACAAGGTTTTTTTGCGCGATTTCGTAAATGAAACCGGCTACAGCGACAGCATGGATTCGCGCCTGAACAAATTAGGAACGACCAAGCATATCATGTTCGCTTTCATGAAGTTAAAAGCTGATTCGGCCCTCTATAACCGATTGAATAAAAAGTTTCCTTTCATCGAAATATTTTGTGATCCACTCAACGAATATAAGGTCACCTGGTTTTATCCACATCCAATGCCGGTTGATGAGCAATTGCTTATTTCAAGATATTTTAAAAAATCAACTTTCATCGAAGATGCTGATTTGAAAGGATTTCTGGGCTTTATTGAGGAATCCGGCGAATTTCAGCTCATTCACATCAGACCCGAAGTGCGGGAAAGAATCGGGACAGCCTATGAAGAGGAAATGCTCTCAACGATACAATCGATATATCAGCCTGATTACACATCATTGAAAGTTGAACTTTTTCCTTATCAAAAAGAGGGGATCGATTTCGCACTATTTCGCAAAGCGGCCATCATCGCCGACGAGATGGGATTAGGTAAAACTGTTCAGGCCATCGGGACAGCTATTCTGAAAAAGCAAATATTCGATTTCAAAAAAACACTTGTCGTTTGTCCGGCTTCGCTTAAAGAGCAATGGAAAAAGGAGATTGAAAAGTTTTCGGACGAAAAAGCCTTAGTGATCGAAGGCTTGCCCGATGATCGGGAAAGGCAATATCAGGATAACGAACATTTCTTTTTTATCATCAATTACGAAACGATTTTGCGCGATCAATTGGCCCTGAACAAGGCCGGTTTCGATTTTCTGATCCTTGACGAAGCACAGCGTATCAAGAATTATGAAACGAAAACAGCGGCTTCCATTAGCCGGTTGCAGTTTAAGCATGTGTTGGTTATCACCGGAACACCCATCGAAAACCGCCTGATCGATATTTTTTCTATTGTCAGCGTTATAAACCCGTATTTCTTTGGCCCACTTTGGGAGTTTTCGTACCAGCATTGCCTGTTCGATCCCGAAAAACACAATAAAATAAACGGGTATTACAATCTCCAAAAACTCAACAACAGGCTTGAACCCATATTAATCCGTCGCGAAAAACGGAAAGTCCTCGACCAGTTGCCTAATGTTCAGCAGTTTAATGTGCCGGTTAACCTGTCTCCCCTGCAAGCTGATTATCATGCCTCCTATGCAAGAGGAATAGCGCAGATTATCCGTAAGAAATTTCTCACCCCTTACGACCTTCAAAAGCTGCAGCTTCTGCTGGCAAGTATGCGTATGGTGTGCGATTCGACTTACCTTATTGACGAAGAAACCAACGAATCGCCTAAGTTGGAAGAGTTGAAATATATGTTGCTCGAAAAACTCGATGTGCCAAATTCTGACCGGAAAATCATAATTTTTTCGGAATGGGTGAAGGTACATAAGCTTATCGGACAGATTTTGCGTGAAAACAATATCGGCTTTGCCGAGCTCAACGGGAGCGTGCCCGTGAAACTCAGGGGTGAACTCATCCGGAAATTTGAGACCAATCCGTATTGTAAGATTTTTTTATCCACCGAAGCCGGTGGCTCAGGGCTAAACCTTCAGGTGGCCGATACCTTGATCAATTTTGAATTACCATGGAACCCGGCCAAAAAGAACCAGCGTATCGGACGCATCGACCGGCTGGGACAGAAAAGCAATAAACTCACCATATTTAATTTCATCTCACGTCGTTCCATCGAGGAACAGATTGCTTCCGGATTGCTCGTGAAACAAAGCCTTTTCGATGGGGTGTTGGACAGTTCAAACAGAACCAATATTGTCGATTTCACCACCAAAGGAAGGTCACAGTTCATTCAGCAACTTGAAGAATTTATTGATGAAACAGAAAATGCTGCATCAATCGATCAGAGCCTGACTTTCGAGCCAGAAGAAATAGCCGCGATCGAACCTAAAACAAAGGAGATTGTAACATTAGACCTATTCGACGAAATTGATGAGCAGATGCCTGAACCGGAACCTGTTGTGACTGAAACAGTTGAATTGCAAAAGCAAAAAGACGAAAAAGTGCTGGAGATCGAACAGGTGATGAACAGCGGTATGCAGTTCCTTGCCGGACTTTTCAAAATGTCAACCGGTAAGGATATGGGTCTCGAAAATCAGACCATCGAAGTAAACAAACAAACCGGGGAAGTTGTGATGCGCTTTAAACTGCCGATATAAAACTGGTCACTGGTGGCTGGTGGCTTGTCGCTGGTCACAAGCAACAAGAAACCAGCATAGTATCAAACTCACATCAAAATGCAATAAAAATGACCAACAGCCAAAAAGAAAACGAAGACGAACTCGAAAAACTCCGGATGGAAAATGAGTTGAAAAAGATGAAGATCATACTCGAAAATAATGCCATGTTTTTTGAGCCAACAAACGGTAATCCGATTGATCCTTACATTGAAAATGAGTTTCTTTCCAATATTGAGGCATTCGAAAAAAATCATGCCAATGCAGAGCGCATCTTACTGTATGATTTTATTGGAAAGCCCGTGTATCGTGAGGTTGAGGCAATTTCTGATTCACAGATGCCATCAGAATTGGAAAAAATAATGGAGGTGTTGCATGCCAATGAAATTCAACTTGACACTTTATGTGAGGTTGACGATCGTGAGCTTTATCGCTTCATTACGCAGGAACTATTCCTCCATGAAATAGACAATATGCGAATAAAAGGGATGATGTGTTGTTTCATTTATGAAGAGTTTCACCCTAACCATGCATATGATATACGAAACCATTGCACTGATTTTATCGAATCATTTTTGAATAAGGAAACAGATTTTTACTGCAATTCATTAACGATAGAAGCAGAGGAAAACCAGTGGTATAAAAACTTCCGTGATGCTTTCGAATCCTTCGTTCTTAAGCATTTTGAGATTATTGACCTTCATTTTGATGATGAGAATGCTTCGGTGAGGTTCGAAATTGACTTCACCGGAACCACCGAAGGAGATGGTGCGAAACAGCATTACAAGGGTGAAGGTACCATTGGGTTAATTTACCAGTACGATTTTTGGTGCGTTCAGGACGTAGTTTTTCCGACTCCGGCTTAAGACGGGATTACCAACTTTTATCGTTGAATTCGGTTTTTTTAAGCCAATTTTAAGAATTCCAATATCTTAGCTTAATGGGTGGTATCGCATCTTTGCCGAAAAAAATAAAGATGATTTCAGCAACACACCTCCACGCCATGATTATTCACTTCCCGATCGCCCTTTTGATGGCCGGGTTTTTGTCGGAAGTAATCGCGTTAATCAGTAAAAAAGAATTTTTTGGTACCGCGGCATTTTACCTGCTGATATTGGGCGCTTTGGGTGCCATTGCAGCCTATATGTCTGGCGATTTCGCCGGTGAAGGCATCGAAGAAGGCCCGCTCAAAATACCAATGGAATTACACGAACAAGCCGCCACCATCACCTTGTGGCTTGCAATCGGCACGGCCTTGTTCAGGGCAGTGATATTCTACTTCAATTACAGCCGCAAATGGACGAAGGTGGTTGGCATTGTATTGTTTGTTTTATTGGCTGGCGCAGTGTCGCGAACCGGTTATCTCGGCGGACAATTGGTTTACAGCCATGGCGCCGGCGTGCAGTTGGCACTTCCCGATTTCAACAACACATCCGATGATGACGAATAAAATGCGTAGTTTTGGATAATGATTTCCAGAAGATTATCACCATGCGGATATTGATTGTAGAAGATGAAACAAGCATCGCCAACTTTCTGAACGAAGGACTGACTGAAGAGGGTTTCGCGGTGGATGTGGCTGATAATGGTAAAATAGGTTTGCAGCTTGCCCTCGACAATATCAGTGAATACGACGTGATACTGCTCGACTGGATGCTACCGGGTCTGAATGGCATCGAAATATGCCGAAGCATCAGAAAGGAAAACAAGACGGTCCCCATTATTTTCCTAACCGCGAAAGACACCGTGGATGAGGCTGTTTTCGGTCTGGAAGCTGGCGCAAACGATTATATACGCAAGCCATTTTCATTCGAGGAACTACTCGCACGCATCAGGGTACTCATGCGAAGGAACGAAAATGAAACCGTAGTTTTTTCGACCGGCGATCTCGAATTAGATATTGATAAACACACCTTGACAAAAAACGGAAAGCCCATCGAACTCACCCAAAAAGAGTTCGCCTTGTTCGAATATTTATTACGCAACAAAGGAAAAGTGAGCCGGCGCACCCGTATCATCGAAAAAGTCTGGGACATCCATTTCGATTACGATAACTCTGTAATTGATGTGTATATCAACGCATTGCGTAAAAAATTAGATGAACCCGGCAAAAACTCGGTTATCACAACTGTTCGCGGAATAGGTTACAAAATTGAATCGGACGAATGACACTGAAATTCAGGAACCGGATTGCACTCTTCAACACACTCGCCGTTGCCATCATCACGTTGATGGTCTTCAGTGTTATTTATATCGTGGTGTACGAAACTGCCTATTATCATTTAGATGAAGATATTTTATTTGAGAAGGAGGAGGTTTTCAATAATCTCGACTGGGATCAAACGACAATCATCATCAATAAAATGCCCGAATGGGACGAGGCCGAGCACAACAAGATTGAAGTAAATCCGACTTTTTTGCAAATCGTTGATACGCAAGGTAAGATCGTTTTTCATTCGGCGAATCTGCTGACCGACCGTTTCCCTTTCAGTCCGCATCATACGGATGATTTCTTTTTCGACGGTGAGATCAGTGGCCAGAAAATAAGACTTGGACAATTTCAGTTGAAAAATGATTCCGGTGATTTTATCGGACAACTCACAATCGCCGTTTCGCAGCAGGAATCCTTTGCCATACTCAATAACCTGATCTGGGTTTTGGTACTTTCATTTCCACTTGTACTCAGCATCCAGTTTATCGCGTCCTCCTTCGCCGCATCAAAAGCAATCGAACCGGTTAACAAACTCATAAACACCGCTTCGTTGATCGATTCGGCGAACATTGGCACCCGATTGGATTTACCAGAACATAAAGACGAACTGTATGATCTGGCCCGGACAATCAATGCCCTGCTCAACCGGATCGAAGTAAGTATGATGCAACAGAAACAATTCACCAGCGACGCTTCACACGAGATAAGAACACCACTCGCCGCCATACGCGGAACCCTCGAGGTATTACTGCGCAAAAAACGTGAGCCTGTTGTTTATGAAGAAAAAATGGCCGGTATCATCTCGCAGGTTGACCGGTTGGATGATTTGCTCGAAAAGTTGTTGCAGCTTGCCAGGATCGAATCGGATTCTTTTCTGATTAACAAGGATGAAGTTCAGCTTTCGGTGATCGTTGCGGCATGGCATACGAAATGGCTGCAAATGGCAGAAACTATGAAAATCAGTATCAGCATTGATATTCCAGGGGAAACGGTTGTGAACTGCGATAAACTTTATCTGGAACTGATACTCGATAATTTAGTGAACAACGCGATAAAATATGGCAAAGAGAATGGTAACGTTACCCTGAAATGGGATGATCGTTTGAATACCCTTTCGATAATTGACAATGGAATAGGTATCACTCCCGAAAACCTACCCCATATTTTCGATCGTTTTTATCGGGCTGACGAATCGAGGAGTTCTGTTGTGAAAGGCAATGGATTGGGCCTTTCCATCGTAAAAAAACTAGCCGATGCACAACATATCAAACTCATTGCCACAAGCGAGGCGGGTAAGGGGAGCACCTTTTCGCTGCAATTTCCGGTTTAAATTTTAAGCAGATTTTAAGGATGACCAAAGGAACATTAAAGATGGAGTGCTTCACCTTTGCATCATCAAATTAATAATCAAAACTTAAAATCAGATACCATGAAAAAAACATTGATCGCTATCATCTTCACATCAACACTTTCAGTTGTAGCTTTCCAATCTGTCACCAGTAACACAAGGACAAATACAATGATGCTGTTGCCGTCTGCTGACGAAAGCGGGCTTATCCCGACCGAAAATGTAATTTCACAATTGACTGCTTTGCCTGCCGGAAAAACTACAGATGCTGATGAAATCACGTATCAGAATCTTCAGTCAGCTTTCAAAGGTGAATCGACCGCAAGCGCCAAATATGCGGCTTACAGCAAGAAAGCCGAAGAAGAAGGTTACCACGAAATTGCACTATTATTTAAGGCAGCATCGGTAAGCGAAAAAATTCATGCCGAAAACCATAAAGCTGTCCTCAGCGAGGCCGGTCAGAAAGTTCCGGTAATTACACCTGAGTTTAGCGTGAACGACACAAAAGAAAACCTGAAAGATGCCATCAACGGTGAAGGTTACGAGATAAGCACCATGTATCCCGAATTTCTGACCAATGCCAACACCGCCGGAAACCAACTCGCGTTGATGAGCCTGAATTACGCGTATAAAACGGAAAAGAAACACAAGCCTATGTACGAAAAGGCATTGGCTGCACTACAAAGTAATATCGTAAAGTCGTTACCGACAGCGTATTATGTGTGCCCAACTTGTGGTAACACTTACGAATCGACTAATTTGCCCAAGCGATGTGGCATTTCGATGACAAGCGACGAAAAATTTATCAGGATTTCCGATCTCAACTAACAAATACGGTTTGGTTTATTGTGAAAAGCTCCGGATTTATTCCGGGGCTTTTTTTTATTTTTTGCCCCCAAACCCTCAAAAATGGGGGCTTTTTAAAGTTGGCTTTATAGATTGATTTTAAAATATAAAAAATGTAAGTTTTTGTTCTCCCCCGTTTCAGGGGTCGGGGGGCAAGACATTCGTGAGCCTGGGGCCAAATTAATTTTTCATTATGTTTTTTAAGATTCATCATGGTAATTACCGAAAATAAGTATGTTTGACCCATAATTTGAACAAAAAACTCTCCAAAGGAAAAATGAAATCAACTTTTTATTCCATCGTGCTGGCATCGTTACTGATGTTATCCTGTAAACCGACACAAAATACTGTTGTAACTGCTCCACCTTCACACGATAAACTTTTGATGTCAGTGGCCTGGTACCAGAATTCGGCTGAAATGATGGCGCTTTATTATCAGGGATTCAACCTTGCAACGCAGCGTCTTGATGAAGCAATCAAAGCTGACAATCAATCGAAGCCCCTTGCCATGGTTGTCGATATCGATGAAACCATGCTCGACAACAGTCCGTTTGAAGCTTCGCTGATTAACAATGCCGATAATCTTTCGGGTTGGTATAACTGGACATCGAAAGCGAGTGCCCTGGCTCTTCCGGGTTCACTAAGCTTTGCTGAATATGCCCAAAGCAAGGGTGTCGAAATATTTTATATTTCGAACCGCGATGACAACGAACGTGATGTAACACTGAAGAACCTGGCAGATGCCGGTTTCCCATATGCTACCGATGATCATCTGCTCACCAAATCCGATTTATCATATAGCTCAGGCAATACCAGTTCGAAAGTCGGACGCAGGGCAAAAGTTTCCGAAAATCATGAAATTGTATTGTTGATCGGCGATAACCTTAACGATTTTTCGGAGGTGTTTGAAGACAGGAGCATCAATAACGGTAAAGAAGCCGTTCTGAAAAATATGGATCAGTTTGGTAAGAAATTCATAGTACTTCCAAATCCCATGTACGGTGCCTGGGAAAAACCCCTCTATGATTACCGCGATGGATTGGATGATGCGGCGAAATCGAAATTACTGAAATCGAAGCTGAGAAATGAGTAGCCGCAAAACTGTCAAACTATAAGTGGTTGTAATCCTGTGTTTTGGTATTTGAGTGGTTTTTTAATCGTGAATGTATAAAGTTGAGCCCACTCCGAAAGCTGTTAAAAAAGAAATGCCACGATCTCGTCATGCATGCTATGACGAGACCAAATCTCCAAAACACTCACAATCAGTGTTTTACCATTGGTGAAATTTGGTGTTTTTGTGCTTTCGTGGCAATATTTTGCTTTTCGGAGGGGACTCAAAGTTTCATTTTTGAACAGCACCTCTTTACCAAAATAACCCAAAAATTTCCCGGGATTTCTAACCTGTATTATTCACAAAAAAATGTCGCAAATCCGCTAACCTGCCTGGCGGCAGACAGGGTCACAGTGTATATGTATTTGAGTGAAAACTATTGATAAAAATAGATATTTGTATTCCTGGTATTAAACTGTTGCAATTCAGAACTTTGCGCCTTTGCGCCTTTGCGAGATGAATTATTCAGGCTAATACAGATCGAATCACCTTTTGCGATTTATTTCAAAAGTGCTAAATTGCCGCTTCAAATCACTAGATTATTGCAAAATGCGGGTCGTACTTCAACGTGTTTCACAGGCTTCGGTTGAAATTGACAGACAGATTACTGCTTCAATTCAACAGGGGATATTAATTCTACTTGGTATTGAAGAAGCAGACAATCAGGAAGATATTGATTGGCTTTGTGGTAAAATAATACGTCTCAGGATATTTCCCGATGCCAACCAGGTGATGAATCTTTCGGTAACTGAAATAGGTGGAGCGCTGCTCGTTGTAAGTCAGTTTACGCTGCATGCCAGCACCAGAAAAGGAAACCGGCCTGCTTACATCAAAGCAGCCCGACCCGAAACGGCAATTCCGTTGTATGAGAGATTTGTTGCAACGCTGAAAACAGCATCCGGATTACTGGTGAAAACCGGCACTTTTGGCGCAATGATGAATATTTCACTTGTTAACGAAGGTCCGGTAACCATCATTATCGATAGTAAATCGAAAGAGTGAGAAACTCACAACTCATCTCTCACAACTCACTCCTTTTCCAGTAGCACTTTCAAATTTTGCAATCCAGCTTCGAGGTCTTTGCCAAGCATCGAATCAAAATCCATGAACAACAACATCATATTTGAAGGATAAGCCATATGGCCATCGAAACCCCATTTCACGATGGTTGAACTATCGCCGGTCGCTTCAAAAGCCATATAAGCCAGGTCTTTTGTTTCAAATGGTTTTATAAACCGCAGTTCATAATCAATCCGTTCACCGTCAGCAATTTTCATGATTTCCTGTTCGCCTTTGCCAACATCTTTCTTCTCACTTTCCCAGGCCGAAACAAATCCAACCTCGCCATCCGTACCACGGAAATCCTTTTTCATATTGGGATCGGCAGTTGCCCAAACGCTATATTGGTTCTGGTTTTTAAGGTATTTTGTGAATTCGAAAACTTCGGTTTTTGATTTGTTTATTACAACCTGACGAACCACGGCATAGTCTTTTTCAACAAACAAAGCAACGATTAAAACGAAGGCGATGATACCTATTATAACAAATAGAATGATTTTTAACATTTTCATACCTTGATGTATTAAGTGAAACAATAAAAGTGATTTTAACTTTGTCGCCGAAAATACAACAAGCCGAAAAAAAAAGCAAGATCGGAATATGCAATGGTTGAATGAAACATGACCATCACCGGCAAACCAACGGATGAAAAACCTGTTACCAGACTAATTCGTACTTGACAAAAAACTTAGTGTCTGAGCTGAAAAGTTTGCTGTCGAGGCGTGCGCAGAGCCAAAAAGCGGAGTTTACACCTTGTAAATGAGCATTTTTGGCTCAAGCATAACGATGAGAGCAGACTTTACAGGCAGACACTAATTCACCCAAATCTTATCTTCCGAAATGCCGTGACAACTGTTGCAGGCGCCGGTAGTGATTTTGCTGTCCATAAATATTTCGGAGCCTCCTGGACTTTGCACCGAAGTATATACACCACCCGAAACAGCTATTGATTGCGTGGTAAAGAAGTTACCCAACGCATCAACCTCAATGGTGGCCAATAAAGTTCCTGTTTCATCAGGTTCGCTGTAAATTCGTACGATTCCGTTTGCAGCCGGACTCAATTGATTGGAAGTGTAAACACTGCCCGCGACAGTAAACCATCCTTCGCCATCACCTCCGTTTTTATGGCAATGCATACAGTTCTCACCATTTTTGTGACTCTCGGCTGAATTGTTGTTGCTGATTTTTGTTTCATTGCGACCTTCATTTTTCTCACAGGATACCAATGTAATAATCAGCAGGCTAAGTAAGGCAGTTGTCAGGGTTTTGATACTCATTCTTAAACGAATTTTTGATTTGAAATTAAAAATTATGATGGTCACAAAGATATTGGTAATTGCCGGTTAATCTGCGCTAAAGCTTCCCAATAGGAAATTGTAATGTCTCAGGATAGCCTGCAATAGTTGAATTGGTATTTAAAGGATAGCCCACCCCGAAAACTGTTAAAAAAAAGAAATGCCACGATCTCGTCATGCATGCTATGACGAGACCAAATCTCCAAAATACTCCAAACACTCACAATCAGTGTATTACTATTGGTGAAATTTGGTGTTTTTGTGCTTTTTTGGCAACATTTTGCTTTTCGGAAGGGACTCAAAAGAAGTTATAAAAAAAGATTCCTTTCATCGTTGAATTCTTTTTTACTTTTAACGGTTCAAAAAAAATAAAGCGAAGAATATGTCGATACAAAAACCCCGCCTGTCGTTCTGGCAAATATGGAATATGAGCTTTGGATTTCTTGGAATCCAATTCGGATTTGCACTACAAAACGGAAATGCTTCACGTGTTTTATTGACTTTTGGTGCCGATGTGCATCAGTTGAGTTGGTTTTGGTTAGTTGCACCCATAACAGGTATGATCGTTCAGCCGATCATTGGTTTCATGAGTGATAAAACCTGGAACCGTTTGGGCAGGAGAAGACCATATTTTCTGGTTGGCGCCATCTTAACCAGTATCGCACTCATCCTTATGCCCAATGCACCTCATCTGGCATCGTTTATAGCACCCATGTTTATTGGCGGTGGTTTGCTCATGATTATGGATGCTTCCATCAATATTTCTATGGAGCCATTCAGGGCGCTGGTAGCCGATAAATTGCCCGAAGAGCAGCACACGTTGGGATTTTCGGTTCAAACTTTACTAATTGGGATAGGGGCTGTAATCGGGAGTTGGTTGCCCTATATGCTGGGCAATTGGTTTGGCATATCGAAAGAGGCCAGCGGAAGTGGATTAGTAGCCGACAACGTTACGTATTCCTTCTATTTCGGGGCTTTCGTATTGATTTCAACCATAGTATGGACAATAGTTACGACCTCGGAGTATCCGCCCGAAAAATCAGTTCAAAAAGCGGATGCTGATGAAAAACCAACGAAGTTTTTCATCCCTCCGATTATGTTGAAATTGTTATTGGTTCAGTTTTTTTCGTGGTTTGCCTTATTTTCGATGTGGGTTTACACCACGCCGGCGGTGGCATTAAAATTTTATGGTACAACTGATCCAAACTCTGCATTATTTAACGAAGCAGGCGATTGGGTAGGCATTTTGTTCGGGGTTTATAACGGGGTTTCGGCCATTATCGCTTTATCACTTCCGGTGATAGCGAAACGACTTTCGAAAAAGCTCACACATGCTTTAGCGCTAAGCATCGGAGGTGTGTCCCTGCTTTCATTCCTTGTTTTTAGTGACCCTCATTTACTTATTATTCCAATGATCGGTGTCGGGATAGCATGGGGAAGTATTCTGGCTATGCCTTATGCTATGCTGGCAAGTTCAATCCCCCCAAAACGGATGGGTGTTTATATGGGCTTGTTCAATATGTCGATCACCATCCCCCAGATTATAAGCGGTATTTTCAGCGGACTGATTTTGAAATATTTCTTTGCTGATAATCCGGTCTTATGCCTTATAATGGCTGGCGTAAGTATGTTCCTTGGTGCATTGAGTGCCCTGTTTATAAAGGAAAAGATAGTGCAGTAAATATTTTCAAATGCTTGAGAGTTATACATCCGGCCATGACTTAGCCTGATAATGAAAAAGACCCTCTATTAATCTATCCTGTTGCGAGTAGATTTGGAACCATTTGATGCGATTGGTCAGGTTGAAATAGATGGGTGTGTATCTGAGAATCTTTGATTTCTTTATCACTTTTCATCAGATATTGATTTGGAGTTTTCGGTATTCAGGTCGTGAAATATCTATTTAATGGCAACGCCATCTTCGTTTTGTTGGCTACCCGAATTACATTAATTCAGGCTACAGTTTCGGTTCTTTTTGTAAAAGTTAAGGACGAAATCCTGCTTCTGAAATAATTTGTACACAATTGATTATTAATTATTAATGAATTCTGAAAGGTGGAAATCATAAAATATTTCTTTCAAAGGTGAAACCTAAAAAAAATCGTTTACTTTTGCAGCTCACTTTTTAGCTGATCATGCTTTGAACAAAAATGCGATCATAGTAGTTGTGTCCTTTATGCTATCCATTACCGGTGGCTATTTCCTGACACTTGTCCGGCATTTGTTTCGTGTAAAAAATTCATTTCAGAAGATGTTGACCCGTCTGATTTACCCGGCCAATATTCAGGTGAGCCTTCAAAAGGCCGGATTATCCTTACCAGGAATACGTATTCGTATCAATGTGATTCAGCAAATCATACAGAAATTAACCGAAAAGGCATTCAGGCAATCAGAAAACCAAAAATATTCGGGCTTTATCAACCATAACATTTGCGTACTGAACTACCTTTGTTTGGATGAAAAGGCTAATAATTCAAAATATTCGAATCAAATCAATTATAATTCCAGTTTTTCGGCTAAAGATTGTAATTTTTTGATTTAGAAATCGTTCTTACAATAATTATCACTTACAATGGTCAGTAAACGTAAAGGGCTGATGTGGGTACCATTTACAAATATTGTTTTCGTTAAATAACTATTCATCTATTAATTCAAATGTTATGAAAAAATCACTTATGAAAGGTAAAAATTTCAAACTAAATTTCTCCACTTTGGTCATTCCGATCGCATTTATTATTGCGGTTATGGTATTTAAATTTATCATGGGCGCCTCTGAAAACTTCCAGGGTGGTAATCCTGAGAATGCCGCTTTACCAGGTAACTATTTTGGTACTATTTATAAAGGTGGATTTATCGTCCCTATTCTTATGACATTGCTTTTAACTGTTATCACTTTCGTTATAGAGCGGTATATCGCAATATCTAAAGCAGCCGGTAAAGGTTCAGTTTCTGACTTTGTACATAACATCAGCGATTTGCTTGATAAAAACAAACTCGATGAAGCGATTGCAGTATGCAACGATCAAAAGGGTTCTGTTGCCAATGTAGTAACTTCGGTTCTTGGTAAATATAAAACAGTTGAAAAAGACAATACACTAAGTAAGGAACAGAAAATCAGTTCAATACAGAAGGAAGTTGAAGAAGCCACTTCACTCGAATTGCCTGCATTGGAGCAAAACTTAGTTATCTTGGCTACCATCACATCACTTTCAACACTTGTCGGTCTTCTTGGAACCGTTATGGGTATGATCAGGGCTTTCTCGGCTTTGGCCAATGCAGGTGCGCCTGACTCAGTTGCTCTTGCCGAAGGTATTTCGGAAGCGCTTATTAATACAGCCTTTGGTATTGGTACCGCTGCTGTGGCAATGATTTTCTATAACTTCTTTACAACCAAGATTGATAAACTAACTTACAGTATTGACGAAGCCGGATACAGCATCGTTAATTCATACGCCTCAAAACACTCCTAACTTTTATTAAAAAAGCAAAGCTATGCCAAAAGTAAAAGTAGCGCGTAAAAGTACCTGGGTCGATATGACAGCCATGACGGATGTAGCCTTTCTGTTGCTCACATTCTTCATGTTGACATCCAATTTTGTTAAAAAAGAGCCTGTTCTTGTTTACACACCGTCATCTATTTCCGAAATCAAGATTCCGGAGACCAATATCATGACTGTGTTGCTCGATAAAAACGGGAAGATTTTTTTCGGAATTGACGGACAGACTACGCGCCGTGATCTTATAACCAGGATGGGAGAGAAGTTCAGCGTCAGTTTTACCGAAGAAGAGATCAGGCAATTTACCCTGATTGATTTGGCCGGTAATCCGATGGGAGCTATGAAAACTTATCTGGGTATGGGAATGGAACAAAGAGAAAATCCTGATAACAATCTTGGAGTACCGGCTGACTCAACGGATAATCAGTTAAGAGCCTGGGTAAAAACAGCACGTGAACTTAACAAGGATGCCAGGATTGCTATTAAAGCAGATGAAAAAACACCTTATCCAACGATTAAAAAGGTGATGAAAACACTGCAGCAAATTGACGAAAACAGGTATAATTTGATAACAAGGCTCGAAGGCCCGTCCGATGAAGCACCTAAAAAATAAACACAGAAAATTATGGCAGAAATAAGTCAAGATTCTGGTTCGCATAAAAAAGGCGGGAAGAAAAGATCAAAGAAAGCAACAACCCGTATCGACTTTACGCCGATGGTTGACCTGGGCTTCCTTTTGATTACCTTCTTCATGCTTGCAACCAGTCTGATCAAGCAACAGACAATGGAAATCACCATGCCTTCGGACAAGAAAGTATCAGAAGAGAACCAAACCGTTGCAAAAGCCTCACAGGCTGTTACATTGATTTTAGCAAAAAACGACAGGGTGTTCTATTATTTTGGACAACCTACCGAAGCTGGAGTTACCGAAACAGATTATTCTGGTAGTGGTTTGCGTAAGGTACTTCTTGAGAAGAATTATGAGATAGCCGCTCAGGTTGAAGAACTCAAACAAGAGAAAGCGAAAACTAAAATGGATGATGAAGCATATCGTAAAAAGCTTAGCGAGATTAAATCGGGAAAAAACGCACCGGTTGTCAGAATTATGGCAACAAATGATGCTTCCTACAAAAATCTGGTTGATGCCCTCGACGAAATGAATATTTCAAGCATCAGCCGTTATGCAATTGTTGACCTTGATTCATTGGATAGTGAACTTATCAGAGGCAGAGTTAACTAATGTAATTTTAACACTTTACAAAGAAAGGAAGCATTGTTATGCAAAAGGTTAATATTTTCGCTGATAAATGGATTGATATCGTATTCGAAGGACGAAACAAAGAATACGGCGCCTATGCACTACGTAAATTATCATCAAAACGCCACCGCTTTTCGCTCATCGCAACAATCATATTTGCACTTGTCGCTTTTACAGCGCCCGGACTGATCGAAACGATTATCCCTGAGCGTGTTGAGAGAAATGTGGAAGTCACCAATCTTGCGAATATTGAACTTGAAAAAAACAAGGTCAAGGAGATTGAAGTGCCCATTGAAATTGAAAAACAGGAAGTTCTTAAAATTAAGAGTACGATTAAGTTTACCGCTCCTGTTATCAAAGATGACGCCTTAGTTAAGGATGAAGATATGATGAAAACACAGGAAGAGGTTACCGAATCTAAATTGTCAGTTTCTGCAGCAGACGTTCAGGGAAACAGTACAAGTGATAGTGCTGTTGACATCAGCGATCTTCAACTCGATCAATCAGAGGTTACCGACGAGGCGTATGAAAAACCATTCACCATCGTTGAGCAAATGCCGGAATTCCCTGGTGGAGCCGCAAGTATGATGAAATATATTGCTACAAACGTAAAATACCCGGCTATGGCCCGTGAAACTGGTATATCCGGAAATGTTTTTGTTTCTTTTGTTGTAAATAGAAAAGGTGAGATTAAAGATGTGAAAGTTCTGCGTGGTATTGGTGGCGGCTGTGATGAAGAAGCCATCAGGGTTGTCATGTCGATGCCTAACTGGATACCGGGAAAGCAAAATGGCAAACCCGTTCCGGTTCAGTTCAATCTCCCTATAAAATTCATACTTAAATAATATAACCCAATGAAATGGGCTGGTTTAGAAGAGTCATCGGGTATTTGAATTTCGTATTTATTGCTGTCTATTTTATTTCAGGTGCATACCTGCTATTTTTCGGATGGCTTCAATTTAGCAAGATGCAGAACCTGATTTTAGGTTCTGCATTGATTCTTTATGGTATTATCAGAGTTTATCGCGTGATTAAAAGGGATAAACCTGATCAACAGACATCAACTGACGATGAATAATGAAATTCTGCCATAGGGTAAAAATTAGTAAATGAATTATAAATCACGTACGTCGGGATATTAAAGATGAAAGCAGTTAAACTTTTGGGTACTGGCGCCATCTTGCTCATCAGTTTGATGATGCTCGTATTCTCATGCAATGATATTACCGGCGAAAAAAAATTGGCGAATACCGGCACAACCGGCGAAGATGTGGTTGCTGTTGATGAAACATTTCAACCAATCATCGAGGCTGTTCTCCCTGTTTATCATGCAATCTACAAATATGCGGATATTCAGGTAAAATATATCCCTGAGGTTGATGCGCTGAATTTACTTTTGAAGGACAGCGTGAAAATGATCATTGTTACCCGGCCACTTAATAAAAATGAAGTCGCGTTTTTTAATCAAAAAAAACTTTTTCCTAAGGAAACCCGAATTGCGCTTGACGGAATTGCGGTTTTGGTAAATCCTTCGAATACCGATACTCTTTTTACTGTAACGCAGATTAAGGATATTTTGCTTGGAAAAATCACGAATTGGAAACAAATCAATCCGGATACAGAATTAGGTGAGATAAAAGTCATTTTTGATAATCCAAATTCGAGTACGGTACGATATGTGGTAGATTCAATTACCAGGTCAGCTGATTTAGGTTCAGCGCTGAGTGCAATGAAATATAATAGTGATGTAGTCGATTTTATAGCCAAAACACCAAATGCCATAGGTTTGATTGGTGTTAGCTGGGTTAGCGACAGGGATGATCCCAGTTGCCTGACTTTTTTAGATAAAGTGAATGTTGCCGCCATTTCAGTTGAAGAAAAGGCTGTTAACAGTAACTCATATCAACCTTATCAGGCCTATATTGCAACCGGAAAATATCCGTTTACACGGTATATCTATATAATAAATGCTGAACCACGTATGGGTTTGGTTACTGGTTTTTCCGCTTTTGTAGCAGGTGATAAAGGCCAGCGTATCATCCTGAAAACCGGGATATTGCCTTATACGCAACCCGTCAGGCTTATACACATAAACGATAATTAGTGGTTTCAGATTAATAAATTTTATCCCTCAGATAATAATACCATGAGAAAAATCAAATTTTCAGTACGTTTAATGATGATCGTTTTTATATCATTAGCGCTCAATTCATTGAAAGCCCAGGATATGCAATTAGTTGCACGTTACGTTGAAATGGGTCAATATAATCATGCCAAATCGCTGCTTCTTCCTGAGGCACAAACAAGCATCGATCCATTGGTAGTTTTTAACCTTGCAAAGGTTTATCAATCAGCGAATAATATCGATTCGGCCAATTTTTATTTCTCTAAAGTTTTGACAATCAAACCGGGATCTCCGCTTGCATTGATTTCACAAATCATTATTGATTATAATAGCAAGAAAGAAACAGATGCTGCCAATTTTTATAAAGCCGAAAAAGGGGCGACATCAGCAAAAAACCTGTATGCACTTACTCAGATAGCCGAATTCAGGTTTCTGACCGGAGATACAAATAACTGGAATCAACCCCTCGACATGGCTATAAATATCGATAAAAAATATGTTAAAGCCTATATTACAGCCGGTGATATTTATACCAAAATAGCCGAATCAACACTATTTGGTGAAGATTATGGTAAAGCATCGGGCAGGTATGAACAGGCATTGTATTACGATCCGAATAACTCAGAAGCGAAGACAAAACTGGCCTATATTTATTATCTGGCCCGGAATTATTTCAGGGCTGAGCAAGCGTTGACTGAAGTATTATCAAATGACTCAACCTATATCCCGGCTTTGAAAGCTTTCGGTGAACTCGAATATACCATCGGAAAATACGGACAGTCGAGCTATTTCTTTGGCAAATACATGGTATTGGCCGAGAACTCATCGAAAGATTTATCGAAATATATAAACATTTTGTACTTTAACAGGGAATACGCAAAATCAAATAGCCTCATCGAACAAAGTTTGCTCACCGACCCTGACAATGCCGTTTTGCTTCGTTTGAAAGGGTACACTTCATTTGAGTTAAAAAAATACGCCATTGGTCTGGAAGCTATGACAAAGTTCTTTTCGTTGCGATCTGACCCCGGTTCCGACAAGATCATACTTACCGATTACGAATATTATGGCAAACTGTTAAGCCGTAACGGTCAGGATTCGCTGGCTATTGTCAACTTAAACAAGGCACTGGCGATGGACTCTACGAAAACCTATTTGTATGAGGATCTGGCAAAATCGTATGAGAAAGCGAAAGATTATAAGAATGCTGTTATCTCCTACGATAAGCTTATTGCCTCGGGAGCTAATATCAGCGCCGGTATATATTTCAATAAAGGCCTCGCGTTTAACTACCTTGCAAGTGATACTACTATCACAAAGGATACGGCAATGTTTAAACAATATATTCAATTGGCAGATTCTGCGTTTTTAAATGTGAGCAAATTATCCCCGAATTCTCATTTAGGTTTTCTTTACCGTGCCCGTATGCAATCGAAACTTGATCCTGAGTCTGAATTGGGTTTGGCCAAGCCTCAATATGACAGTGCATTACGAATCATCGAGTCTAAAAATGATTCGGTAAAGTTTAAAAACGAAATACTCGAGATATATCGCTATTCGGGGTATTTTCATTATCTCCGGTATCTGGCTGCAAAAGATGCAAAAGATAATGATGGTATCGCTTCAAACAAGGAGCTTTCCATACTTTTCTGGAGGAAGATATTAGCCTACGATCCAAAAGATAAAGTAGCCATCGAAGCCTTAAAGGTATTTAAATAAGATATCGATAATCAGCTATTTTTGATTGGTTGACTTATTATAAGGCAGTTTGTAACTCAATACAGACTGCCTTTTTTATTTAAAGGCGGATTTAGTATCAGTATGGATTGTTTCGCCATTCATGGTATGAATCCAGATTCATAAGCAGGAGGCTTTTAAAATCCAAACTATCTGATTATGCTATGGTTAATTCCGGCTTTGAGTAGGTTTGAAGTTTAATTTATCAAACAGATTTACATTTTCTTGATTGATTAGCTTTTGCAACACCGTATAGGCACAAATACGGGATTGCTTTGGAGTACAGGGGAGCCGGTAACAGTTTCATTTTTTGCTTTTTGTATGATCTATCCTTGTTCCTATCAACAACTTTAGATCAAACTGTGTTGTTTCTTCAATGAAATTGACTTGTTCGTACCGATTTCGAATTGTCAATAAACAACCCAATAATTGTCAGGAAGATCGATGGTTTTATTGCTATCTATGTTTACGTTTATTTCGGTGACAAAGTCCCCCGTATCAGGTGAAGCAGAATCGGTACCTGAAGCATTTCCGTTCATATCAATAAAGGCATAAAGCGTATAACTCCTGTTTTTAATTCCGGTCTCAGAATAAATCGCCTGCCCTGCACTAAATGTGGCATCCGTAGCATAGAGGGCATTTTCGGTTGAACTTGTTCCTTCCAAAACAAGTTTAAAATAAACGCGGATACCATCATTAACATCGTTTTTTGATACAGTCCCACTTAAACTATACGATAATTCATTCGTTTCATCTTTACAGGATAGTAACGCAAACGATAGAAATAGGCTTGTTAGTAAGCAAATTTTCGAAGGTAATTTCATTCTCATTATCTTAACTTTTTATACCAGTAAAAATATGAAAAAATCAGTTCAATAATTATTAGATGGGCGATTAACCGGAAACCATTAACCTGCCAATTATTACACGTATTTCATGTTTAATTTGGTAAGGATTAATCGATGATTGTAGTGTCATGCCAAAGTAAGGAAGCACTGGCTAAAGGAGGATTAAAATTTACTTTTTTTGTTCGACACTATGCATACTGCTTAAAATGTGTAATTGCTTTGAAAATATGTCATTTGATATACTATCTCACGTATAAGGGTTTTTATACGACGTAAATTTGCAATGACTGTTTTAGTTTCCTATTCATCGAAAACATTACTTTTACTATCATAAACTCCTATTAAGAATACAGCTAAGGTTATGGAAAAGATCATTCATTTTGAGCTAAACGGTAAAAAGGTACAGATTCAGGTTGAAAAGGATCAATCGCTTCTTTGGACATTGCGAACGCATTTTGGGCTTACCGGTACAAAATACGGTTGCGGACTGGGTTACTGCGGCGCCTGCACTGTTTTAATGGATAACGAAGCGGTGAGGTCTTGCAACATCCTCATGCCTGATGTTGACGGTAAAAAAATTATCACAATCGAAGGAATTACATCCGATAATGCGCTTCATCCGTTACAACAGGCCTTTGTTGATCATGATGCCTTACAATGTGGCTACTGTACGCCCGGAATGATTATAAATGCTTACGGTTTATTGCTCAAAAATCCCACGCCTACCCACCATCAGATCATCGAAAGTATGAACGACAATTATTGCCGTTGCGGCGCCCATCCCCATATTGTTGATGCGATTAAATCCGCCGCAAAAGTGATGAAAGAGTAATGCACATTTACCAATCAGGTCAGTAAAATAATTTTAACATTCATGGACTACACAGAAATCTCACCGGATAAATCCACTTCTGAATCAAATAACATCTGGTTCAAAAGAAGGGACTTCATCAAACTCACAGGTGGCAGTTTAGCCGGACTATTGATTTTTTTCCGAGCAGGTCCGTTCAGTCTTCTTGCTACTCCTGCCGATGTTAAAAGAAGTCTGCCCACCGATTATAACGCTTTCCTGAAGATAGATGAAGACGGAACAGTAAGTTGTTTCACTGGTAAAATTGAGATGGGACAAGGAGTTATTACCTCTCTTGCCCAGATGCTTGCTGATGAGTTGGATGTGTCGTTCAATAAAGTGAAAATGGTGATGGGCGACACCGACCTCTGTCCTTATGATGCCGGAACCTGGGGTTCACTCTCGATCAGGGTATTTGGACCCGCCATGCTTGCAGCCGCTGCTGAAGCACGAGGTGTTCTGCTTTCACTCGCAGCTGAAAAATGTGGATCGACTGCCGATAAACTAACCGTAAAGGATGGCGTGATTTCAATCAGTGGCACAAATGAACCCCTGGTTAGTTATGGTGAATTAGCCAAAGGGAGACGGATTGAAAAATTCCTCGATACCGTATCCAAACCAAAAGACTATGCTGAATACAAAATCATGGGAAGCTCAATGTTGCGAACCGATGCAGTAAGTAAGGTGAAAGGTGAGGCGTTGTTTGCAGGGGATTACAGAATTCCGGGGATGCTTTACGCCAAAATACTACGGCCACCTTCACATGGGGCAACCCTGATTTCGGCAGATGTAACTGCGGCAAAAGCTATTCCGGGTGTAATCGTCATCGAAGATAAACAACTGATTGCAATTCTGCATAATGATCCCGAAATTGCTGAAAAAGCACTTCGCCTGATAAAAGCTGAATATACTATAAGCGAAAAACAGGTAGATGACAAATCCATTTATGATTACTTATTGAATTCGGGGGCAGAAGCAAAGGTAGTTAACGAAAAAGGTGACCTGACTACCGGAAAGAGCGCCTCCAAAACAGTATTTGAAAAAACATATTACAATAGTTATGTCGCACATTCAGCCATCGAAACACATACCGCGATTGCCTATCAGGACGAAGATAAACTCGTGGTCATTGTATCCACACAGTCACCTTTTGGTGTGCAGGATATGATTTGTCGTGAGCTGGGATTGGCGTTGGAAAAAGTCAGAATAATTACTCCGTTCGTTGGAGGAGCGTTTGGTGGTAAAGCGCCTGCACAACAAGCACTCGAAGCTGCGCAACTGGCGCGCATCAGTGGTAAACCGGTCATGGTAAACTGGACCAGGGAAGAAGAGTTTTTTTACGATACATTCAGGCCCGCCGCTGTTGTTAAACTAAACTCAGGCATTGATGCCCAATCGAATATATCTCTTTGGGATTACAATGTTTATTATGCAGGTTCCCGTGGATCTGACACGGTGTATGAAGTGCCCGATCAACGAACCACCAGCTATGCTGCACGAAATGTACATCCTTTCGGAACCGGTGCCTGGCGTGCCCCCGGCAATAGCACCAATACCTTCGCCAGAGAATCACAGATTGATATTATGGCAGCTGCTTCGGGAATTGATCCGTTTGAATTCAGACTTAAGAACCTGAAAGATGAACGGATGATCGGTGTGTTGAAGGCCGTTGCCGGTCTGTTTGGCTGGACCCGGGCTAAATCACCTTCCGGGAGAGGTTACGGTATCGCCTGTGGAATTGATGCCGGGAGCTATGTTGCTCATATGGCCGAAGTGAAAGTTGACAATAAAACCGGCCATGTTGAAGTGGTGCGTGTTGCCTGTGCTCAGGATATGGGTTTTTGCGTGAATCCACATGGATCGAAGATGCAGATGGAAGGATGTATCATGATGGGCCTTGGTTACACCTTAACCGAGGAGATCGCATTTACTGGGAGTAACATCAAAACTTCAAACTATGGAACCTATCAGATTCCGCTTTTTTCATGGCAACCCAAAATGGAGACCCTTATCCTCGAAAAGAAGGAAGCAATGCAGGGTGGGGGTGAACCAGCCATCATCTGCATGGGAGGTGTTATTGCAAATGCCATCTTCGATGCAACCGGCGCCAGATTGTTTCAATTACCTATGACACCCGAACGGATTCTGGCTGCCATTTCAAAGGGATAACCGTTCACAAAAAAACAACTTACTTCATCCTTTAATCCGAGAGGAGAAGTAAGTTGCAAAACCTGTTTATTATGAAAGCTATCTGTAAGCCTGTTACGGTACTATCTGGGTCGGATAAATCAGATTGTCGTTTCGGTAGCCATTGTAATCGAGGTACCAATCCGGATAATTAATCCCACCACTTTGTGCCCATTCTGCAAACCAATTGTAAGCTCCTGTGATGTCCTGAAACTCAATAACCCAATCGAATCCATTTGCAATATTGATAGCCCATGGGTGGTTTTGGGCAGTTACAAAATACCGTCCATCGGCTATTGATGAGTTATCGTCCAATTGGCCAATATAACTGTCATCAAATAAGTCGGATGGTTCGTAGTTTGGCAGGTGGACTTCTAATCCACGTACACCTGGTGCTTCATTTATCATCGTATTCACGATGATGAATGGGTTGAAGGTGCCAATATTCAACTCGCTGTAGGTAATAGCATTATTTGCAAATACGATGTTCACAACAACGGTTACCGGGTTGGTGTAAGCATATGCCAATTGTGTATTTACTCCGATACCTGATGTCGTTTGAGGCATTACACGGCGGGCATCATCGAATACAATCACGGTGGCTTTGCTCTGACTGGCTTCGAGTCCGTTTCCGGCAATGGTAAACACGGTGTTGTTTACAACATCTGTTCCGCTTACCGATACAATATCATTGGGTGAAACCGTAGGTAAAGTGAATCCGAAACCGTTATGATACGAAGCGCCAAATGCTTTTACAACAAAGGTAACGGTCATATTCTGAACCACTTCCTGACTGTTTTTATTGATCACAAAATCATAATCGATAATCAGGTCGTTGAAGTCATAGTCACCTTTACCAGGCCACAGGTCTTCGTAGGCCAAGGTACCGGCCAACTGTTCGCTTGTATTGTCGTCATCATCTTCTTCATCGCCACAACCGGTGATTGTCTGTTCCATAGATGTTCCGTCAGGTTTTACAACGACAAGTTTAAATTCGTCGGTATTTAGTCCACTTGACGTGATATCCAATGTTTCATTTACATCTAACTGATAGTTTCCGGTGCTTGTCTGGATATCGTTTTTGAAAAGTGTATACGTCTTTGCAACCGACATATCACCATCACCTGTATTTGTAAGTGTGAAAATAACATCGGGATCAGAACATTCTGCTGAGAGGACGATAAATGGTTCATCTGAATTGGAGTCTGCCGGACAGGTCAGAATATCTTCTTCCTCGTCATCACCGACACTTTTATCATCGTCGTCTTCTTCATTATTCTCAAAACTGAGGTTAATATTTTCGGCTGCCGATTTATATTCATCCATCGTAAAACCGTTCATACCACCGCCTCCCAGGGCGATTTCGGCCATAGCCAGAAATTCATCAACTGATATATTTACAAACGGGCCATCGGCAAAAACCAAGTCACCGAGTTTAAAGTTTTCATTTGTTCCAAGGAAGCCTGCTTCACTAAAGTCACGGTTAAGACGAGCCGCAATAATCTGATCTGCCATATTTCCCAACTTATTACTCTTAACAGGGTTTAACCAGTCTTGTGTAAGTAACTTTGAGTTACCACCACCAGGAAGGTAATGCTGAACTTTGGTCGATGATTCAAACGTAACTGTGTAATGGTCAGGATCGCCGATAACAAAATCACCAGGATAGACCTGATCAAAATACTGATCACGCACCGAACCCGGGTTGTTGCCATTTGCTTCAGTTCCCCAGCCGCCTTTCGAATAGGTTTCGAAACCGCTCAAATCGCAATCCTCATCATCCGATTTAACTGATTTGGTGCTATTGTTAAAATTGTAGTATAATTCGCCATTGCTCACAAACGCGATATTGGGTCCGGTTGTACCGTTGTAAGTAAGCTTCAGTTCGAACACATAGGCGGGAATTGTGATCACGGTATTGATGGTTCTTGAACCGTCTTCGGGGTAACCCCTGAAATACCTTACAGTGCCATTCCTGTCGGTGATAATTAAAGGTTGTAATTCGCCTGTAGCCGGAAGTTCCACCGAAACCGCCAGGGTTTGGGTTGTTTTCCAGTCAAAATCGGCCGGTACAACCAAATCGCTTACTGAATTAATCTTAAGATCGTCTGGATTGACATTGTCGTTTCCTCTGTTGCAACCGGCAATAATTACCAGGCTAAGGAAAAAGACAACTAATATTTTCAATGCTTTCATAATTTTAAGTTTTTAGGTTTATCATACTATTTTTCAATTATCATGCCAGAAATGTAATTAACTCATATTATGAGTGTTAACATGATTGCACTATTTGGAAATGTTTCTTTTTGGAAAATAATTCCAATTCAAGAACGAATCATGATTTTCCTTTTTTATCGATCAATGATATTTCGAATAAATTATCCTTGTAAAAGTAGGAAACCTGAGGCATCTTGTAAAGAGGAATAGTGAAAGTAATTGAAAAACAGACTTGAAACCGACAAGCTGATTGATTATCTTTGTGAAAATAGTAAATTGATCAGGAAAAAGTTACAGATTAAATCATTTAGTCCGGGCTGATCAATTAGTCAAAATGAAAAAAAATGCGGGTTTCTTAAATGCTGTTAAGTAACTGACATATCGGGATTCATACCTTTTGAAAAGTAAAGTATGAAAGATACTGAACATATCGTTTCATTCTAATCAAGATTTAAAATGTGGTTTAATTTAATAATTTCAATACTATTCTGATGAAAACACTCGTAATCTTGTCAATGATCGTAATCATCCTGGGTTTTGCAGCCTGTAAGCAGAACGATAATACGTTTTTTCCTGAACAATTAGCAAATCTGAACACTGAACTGAGCGCTTCCTTCGATTCGCTGAATACCGATCTTTCAACAAGTGCAGTAAATCTCGTTTCAAAAATTGATGATACGGCTGCCATACGTGCCCGGATGAAGGCCCTGTTCGCCCAAACAACCTTTGTTGTAGAGTTTTCGTATGTAAACCCACAGGGTATCATGCAAATCATCGAGCCTCCGGTTTATTATCCAACTCAAGGGACTGATATTAGTCAACAAAGTCATATTATTCAGACTTTTCAGACGAAGTTGCCCGTTTTAAGCAAAAGTTTTTATGCCGTCGAAAATTTTTACGCCGCGGTTGACATTCACCCTATTGTAAACAACGGAGAAGTATTAGGTGGTATAACTGCACTTTTCCTTCCCGAAACAATCCTAGGCCGATTGATCAGGCCAGTGGTCGAAAACCAGGTTTTCGAGATGTGGATCATGGAAAAAGGAGGTAAAGTTTTGTATGATCAGGATGCCGATGAAATTGGCAGAAACCTCTTCACCGACAGCTTATACACCGATTTCACCGAATTGCTTGCTGCTGCTGAAAAGATTGATACAGAAGTTAGTGGCGAAACAACATACTCTTTTTATCAGACCGGAACCACGAACAAGGTTGTAAAAAAAACCTATTGGTCCACTTTCGAAATGTACGGTACCGAATGGAAGCTAATCTGGGTGAAACCCGAATAAACAGCTATATTTTACAATTCAATTGGCACTTCAAAATGCCTGAACCTAACATAGCCAGACTTCATAATCAATACATTACCTCCATGTTCCGATGCCCGTTAATTCGTAGCTGGTCATGCTATTTCTAAACCTGAAATAAACAATACATTATTTAATTCAAAGGTTCAGATTTTATACATTTGACAAATAAAAACAAAGTGATTTAAGCTAAGTTTTGAGAAGGTTAATGTCTATAAAAATAGGATAAAATCTAATAAATGAAAAACCAACTTCTTATCGCAGGTGGAATACTTGCAGCACTTTCTGTCGTCTTTGGTGCGTTCGCAGCTCATTGGCTCAAAGCACATATCAGCGCAGTCAATCTGCAGAATTTTGATACCGCAGTGCACTACCAGATGTATCATGCCCTGGCTATTTTATTTTTGGCAACACTATCCGAAAAATTCCACATAAAGCTTTTCCGGCTTGCGTTTTATGCATTTTTTACGGGAATTATCTTTTTCAGTGGATCAATATACCTGCTTGCAACACGTGAAGTCACAGGCCTTCAATTGTCGTGGATCGGCCCTGTTACACCTGTTGGTGGCTTATTGTTTATCACCGGATGGGTGCTGTTGATCTTCACTGCGCTCAGAATCCCAGCTAAACCTGATAATTTGGTGGGCTAATTAGTTGATCATTCCCATTCATTCCCCGAACCAATGACAGGGAGTTTTCGACTATACATATAATTTTTCTGAAATAGAATTGATCAGGATGCTGCATACAAAGGTGTTGTACAATTAAACAAATATCAAAATGAAAACTTTCGTTTTACTGATAATTGCCTTATCGATCACCCCTTTTAAACTTCAATCCCAAACCGATTCCACATTTAAACCAAACGGGATGGTATTGCTTCAGCTGACCAACCGCACGCTTTACGAGACGGATGGGAGCTATGGCAAATATGGCATGTACATCAACAGGGCGCATTTTGGTTATATGTATCAGTTTGATTCAAAATGGTCGGCAACTGTAATTGTTGATGCCGGTCGGCCGACTGTTTTTGGTAATCTGAATGTTAAGGATACCACAGGGAAGAGTTTGCCAACAACCTATTCGTACAAAGAAGGAAGCTATTATACAACTACACTTAAATTTTCTTATCTGGAATTTAATCCATCGCCCAACATAAAACTGCGGGCAGGAGGAATCGTGCAAAACCATTATATCACACAGGAAAAATTCTGGGGTTACCGTTACATTCTCGAAACATTTGCCGACAGGTATTTTGGTATCCCGAGCGCTGATCTGGGTTTTATTGGGTATTTCAAACCGCTTGCATGGCTGTCGTTCGATGTAGCCATCACGAATGGCGAAGGCTTCCGGTTTAATCAGGATAGTCATGGAAAAGTAAAATATGCCGCCGGGATTGATATAAAACCAATAAATGGCTGGATTACACGTTTTTACTATGATAATGCCATTTCTGCCGATCCACTAAAACCAGCCACCCAACAACTGCTTTCGGTGTTTTCAGGCTACCGCTTGCCAAAAGTGTTTCGCATAGCAGCTGGCTACGATTATCATATCAACCATAACAATTTTGAAAACAACGATTTATATGGCCTTTCAGTTTTTGGTACCTACGAACTGTGCGAAAATTTCGAAATCTTTACGCGTTACGATAACCTTCGGTCGAATGTGATCAATGGCGCAGCAAATTCGTGGCATTATGCGTATGACGGACAGGCATTTATAACGGGGGTTCATTATGTTCCGGTAAAAAATATTACACTGTCGTTAAGCTATCAGGGTTGGAAACCGGCAAACAACACCTCCCGATATGTGAATACGATCGCTTTAAGTTTTGAGTTCAAACACTTGCCAAACTAATATGATAACATCCCTTATACCCGGGTTTCAGGAATTTTACCTCGAAGGAGTGGAGCACGTCACACCCCACAATGCATTGATGGAATTAGAAAACGGTACAGCCGTCATGGTCGATGTGCGTGAAGAAGCTGAATGTAAATCCGAATTTATCCCGCTCAACAATGTTTATTATTTTCCCTTGTCCGTTCTGACTGAAAACCTCGGATTTTTACCCGATGATAAATCCATTATCGTTATTTGCAACGCGGGTGTTCGCAGTTCAAAAGTAACGGCATTCCTGAAAAGCAATGGTTTCCCGGAAACATTCAATCTTGACGGTGGCATCATTGCTTGGAAGGCACTGGGATTACCGGTAAAATCGGATTATCCGACAGGCTTCAGCTGCGGTTGTTCACATCCGGGCTAAAGAAAGCGAACTATCGTCTGCCGATATTGTGCAAATGTGCGATATGCGAAGCAAAAGCCAAATGAACTCTCGGATATTCGATATACGGGATATTGTATTCGTAGCAGACCTGTTTCACGATTTTACTCAAAGCTGGATAATGAACATGCGAAATTTTCTTGAACAAATGGTGCTCAATCTGAAAATTCAGTCCGCCAATAAACCATGAAATCACTTTATTTTGGGTAGCAAAATTGGCCGTTGTTTTCAACTGATGGATCACCCATTCGTCTTCTATCTGGATATTCGTTTTGTCAACTACCGGGAAATAAGTATCTTCCACCGTGTGGGCTAATTGAAACACAACACTCAGAACGATGCCGGCAAAAAGGCCATAAACGAGAAATCCAATCAGCCAGGGCAGAAATCCAACCATGAAAATAGGAATCACGATAAACAAAAAGCCATGAACTACCTTGAATCCCCAAAAAGAGAAATGGTCACCAATTTTCATTTTTTTGATCGGTCGCGAACCAATTTTACCGGAGAAATATTTCTTGTAATCCGTAAAAAAAATCCAATACAGGAACAAAAGAGAGTAGATGAATAAAAAATATAAATGCTGGAATTTATGGATTCCATATTTCTTTTGACTTTCGCACAACCGCAGAAACGGCCTGGCATCGATATCATCATCCACGCCATTGATGTTGGTGTAAGTATGGTGAATCACATTGTGTTTTGTTTTCCACATAAAGACATTGGCGCCTAAAAAATTGATCGTCATTCCGGCCATCTCGTTTACCCATTCTTTGGTGCTGAAACTGCCGTGAGCGCCGTCGTGCATGATGTTGAATCCAATGGCGGCGGTGAGTCCGCCAAGTACAACGCACTCAAATAAACTTATCCAGATGATGGATGGTGTGAAAAACACCAGATGCGTATATACGGCCAGAAAAGCCGTGAGAATAATAAATGCTTTGAAGTATAATTTGAAATTACCGGTTTGTTTGAGGTTAATATTCCTGAAGTAACCATTTACGCGTTTCCGCAATTCAGCATGAAAAGTGTTCGTTGGGATTGAAAATTCGGGTGAACTCATGGTAACGTTTTGATTTTGATGTTGAAGCAAAATGAATTATTATTTTAATCAGTATTTAAGAATTGAAACCTATTCATTTAACTCCAACTTTCAGGAATACCAATCGATACACAAACAACAACAGATCATCGAAAATGTTCATGCCTCACCACGAAATCATTAAAAAGAGATCGTTCCGGATTAAGAATTATAGCCTGTTTACAGCCGTATTTGTATAATTACAAGGATTGGCTGGCGAAAAACCATCTCAATCAAACCGTTGCGGGAGGCTCTGTTTTATAAAGTTTTTTACACAAACTCATGAAAAGTGTGGTAAATTTGAAGCATTGAGACGACGTTGAAGATTTTATCAAACACAGTAATTGAATGATTTCTCATCAGAACAGGATCATCGAAATATTCTCGGGCACGCTTTGGGAGGCCGGAATGATACAGAGCCTGCTCCGGAATGCAGATATAGAGTCGTTTACCCGGAATGAAACCGGCACCGCTTATGGCTTTAACCCTACTTATTCGGAGGATGTGAAGGTGATGATCTCTGAAAGTGATCTGACTGATGCTACAAATATAATCAATGAATATCGGAAAAATCAAAAATTGAATCCTGCACAAACAGGCAAAAACCTGTAGGATGATTTATTAGTAAATAAATGAAGCCTGTTGGCTCAATAAAAGACCAAAAACTATGAAGCCGGAGAGCGCTACAAATAGAGATGAATTTATCGATAAAATCCGCAAATTTCCTCATGATCTTGTTGAAGTTTGCAGCCGGTTGACCCAAAATCAATTGCAGCAACCATGTCTGCCCGAGCATCCTTCGCTCGATGGAGATTGGAATATTGCACAAACCATTCATCATATTGCCGATTCGCACACACATGCCTATACACGAATGAAATTTATGCTGGCAGAGGACGAAACAGTATTCAAAACATGGGATCAGGTGGCCTGGTCAACATTGAATGATTATCAGAGTCTGGATATTGAGCCTTCACTTCAGTATATTGCGGCGCTACATAACCGTTGGACACGATTACTTGAATCGCTCACCGAAGCCGATTTTGAACGATATGGTGAACATCCCGAAATGGGCAGAATCAGTCTGTATGAAATCCTGAAAACATACGCCCGCCACGGTCACGGGCATATCGAACAAATAAGAAAATCAATAGATTGTAAAACTTTTAATTCCTGAATCATGGAAACAAGGCAGGATATTTTAACCTGTACCACCGACATTTATAACTACTACGGTACCAGGCCTGATGGCGAAATTCAGTCGAGGGAAATAAAAAAGAGCCCGACACCACGAGTGGAGAAATCGCGGCAACTGTATTTCGAAACCAAATCATCGGCTTCCGTTGAGTTCCCGTATTGGTACACCCGCCGCTGGGAAGAACTCGAAGGTGAAATTCCCATCATCCGCAGGGCCGAAGCCCTGAAATCAGGTTTTTCTCACTTAACACCCGCCATTATCCCCGGCGAACTGTTGGCCATGCGCAAGGCCGTTTATCTGCGCGGATCGTACCCATTACCCTGGCTTTCCGAAGCTTTTTTCTTAGCCAAAGAAGATGAGTTTTATCAGGAAGCGCAAAAATCGGGCAAAAACAGCGCCGACGAAGTGACAACCATGGGACAGGGTGGCGGTAACGTGACCAAAAGTGCCGGGAATGTCATTTCAATCGCCGGTAAATTCGGACTTCGTAAAGAAGAAATGCCGATACTGCTGAAAACGGCAAAAAAATGGTTCAACAAATCGGTTGACGATGTGGGCCACAAATACGAACAACTTGTACCGGGCTACCAGACCAAGGAGGAAATCATGAGGGCTGTCATCTGTATGTTCGATTCGGGTTACACTCTCCCACAAGGCCGCGAGGTGATGAATTATTATTATCCGTTGCAGTTTGGTATCGAAGGAATCAAGCAGATTTGTTGCGAAAAGCAGGATCAGGCCGCGGGTTATCCCGGTATGGATCGCCTTTACTTTTACAAGGCAGTACAGATCATGCTCGAAGGCCTGCAGAAATGGATGTTGAATTATGCCGGTGAGGCACGGTTCATGGCATCGCTTGAAGCAGATGCAACCCAAAAGGAAGAATATCTCAGCATTGCCGAACGCCTCGAATGGTTGTCGGTAAACAAACCCCGTTCGTTTCACGACGCCCTGCAATTGGTGTGGATATTCCATGTCGCTGTGCTCAACGAAGATGCCATCTCGGGTCTGTCGCCGGGACGATTGGGCCAGGTTTTGTATCCTTACTGGAAACACGATATGGAAAAAGGGATTCTCAACCGTGAACGAAGCATCGAATTACTTGAGTGTATGCGCATGAAATTCACCGAACTCGATTGTTTTGCCTCGATGGGCGTGGTGGGAGGTGTGTTGAGCGGCAATACCTTTAACAACCTCTGCATCGGCGGATTAAACAAAGACGGAGATAGTGCAGCCAACGAACTTGAAATGCTGATACTGGAATCGGCTATGTCGTGCGACACGCCGCAACCAACACTCAGTCTGCTTTTCGACGAAAAACTGCCTGAAGAATTTCTGATGAAAGGCATCAAGTGCACCAAGATCGGAACAGGTTATCCGGCATGGGTCAACAACCGGGTGGCGATGGAGTTTCTGCTCAATAATTTCAAAAAAGAAGGCATGGAGCTTGAAGAAGCCAGGGCCTGGTCGATAGGCGGCTGCCTGGAGACTTCGCCCGGAAGCTGGATGCCATTGGAGTTCAATGGCGAAACGTATTTTATTCCCGGAGGATCGGCCCCGGCAACCAGCGTTGGTGTGCATTTTATCTCGTTACCCAAGGTGCTCGAAGCCGTGTTGTTCGATGGTCTCGATAAACGCACCGGCAAAAGGGTATATCCTGCACATGGTTCAAAATTAGATTCTTACGAAGAAATCTGGACGATTTTTAAAAAATACTTTAGCCTCACGGTAGAAGTGTTAACGCTCACCAACAATATCCAGCACGATATCTGGGGCAAGGTGTCGCCATCGGTGATCAACAGCATGTTAAAACCCGATTGCCTCGAAACCGGAAAAGACATCAGCCACAAAGGATGTCGATACAACCGCACTTTCAATGTGGAAATCTGCGGCGGGGTGAATCTGGTAAATTCGTTAGCTTCGATCCGGAAAAATGTTTTTGACGAGCATCATTTTTCACTCAACGAACTCAAAGCAGCCATTGAAGCCAATTTTGGCTACCATTCGGCACTCGAAACCGGTTCATACAGCCTTATCGAACAGGTGAAAGCTGACAACTTTATGGATTGGATTAAGATTCATAAACGCTGTCTCGATGCTCCGAAATACGGGAATGATGATAAGTATGTTGACAGTATTTTCAGGGAATGGCAACATTGGTTCAGTAAAATGTGCCAAAATTATGTTTCGCTTTACGATGAACCACTTTATTCG
>JABFQW010000087.1 GCA_013141455.1 Bacteroidales bacterium | reverse complement strand
CACTAATATATAGCAATATGCAGTGAATCGCATATCGATAATATTTATGCCTATACGTCTGATATTAAATATTTTGAACTTCAGATTTAGAATGTTTATAAATTTTATTGTCGTTCGGATTTACTATACGCGAGGTAATTTGGTTAATTTAGCAAATGAAAACATAAGCCTTATTCTTACCTGGAATGTAGAAACATCCCCGTAACTATTATCTGTTGTTAATTTTGCCACGATGACACAAAAGGAAATTCGAGAAAAAATAAAAGACAAAACTATCGGGATTGCCGGTTGTGGGGGATTGGGTTCAAATGCGGCGATTTCATTGGTTAGAATAGGGATTATGAAATTTGTGCTTGTCGATTTTGATTGTATCGATGAAAGTAATTTAAATCGTCAGTATTATTTCAGGGATCAGATTGGAATTAAAAAAGTTGAGGCTCTGTCGGATAATATGCTAAAAATTGATTGTAATATTCAGATAGAGGCACACGATCAGAAGATTCAATCATCAGACGTAAAAGCTATTTTTGGGAAATGTGATATCATAATCGAGGCTTTTGATAAGTCAGATGCAAAAACAATGCTTATCGAAACAGTGATGGAGCATCTCCCTGATATTCCGTTAATTATAGGTAACGGCATGGCAGGTTTCGGAAGATTTGATCAACTCAAAATATTGCAATGGGCCGAAAATGTTTTCGTTTGTGGGGATGGTATTTCTGAAATCGGTAACGAAATGCCGCCTCTGGGGCCGCGCGTTGCTATTGTTGCCAATATGCAGGCAAATTTAGCGTTAGAATTACTTTTAAAATAAACGCTGCATGAAGATTATACTGAATAATAGGTTTGAAGAGATTGAGGCAACTGAATTGACTGTAAATGAGTTGATTAATTATAAAAACTTTAGTTTTCGGATGCTAGTGACAAAAGTCAACGGACAATTAGTAAAAAAGGTTGAGCGTGACAATATCCTGGTGCGAGATGGAGATACGGTTGAGGTGTTACATTTAATTTCAGGAGGTTGAATTTCAGCAACATGAAGAGAGTTGTTTTTCGAAACAGAAGAAAAATTATTATTTGGGGATTGCCGGTTTCTCTATTGTTAATGGCAATGGTGGTGGTCGTGTTTTATTTTGTTGTGAGTTCTTCAGCAAATCACCGGCTTTATTCAGACATTGAAAAAGTACCTTATAACCGTGTTGGATTATTGTTAGGGACGAGTAAATACAGTGTCAGGGGCACAATAAATCAATATTATCAGTTTCGGATTGATGCTGCTGTTGCGCTTTTTCGTGCAGGGAAAATCGATTATATCATTGTGAGTGGTGATAACAGGCACGAATCGTACAACGAGCCGCGCGAAATGCGGAGGAACCTGATGGAAGCCGGTGTTCCTGAAGACCGGATTATACTTGATTTTGCCGGTTTCCGTACGCTTGATTCGGTGATAAGATCGAAAGAAGTATTTGGACAACAATCGATTACGATTATTTCACAGGCATTTCATGTCGAAAGAGCCATCTATATAGCTGTTAGAAGCGATATTGATGCCATAGGTTTTGCTGCTAAAGATGTATCAAATGTTTGGGTATATTCCAATTTTATTCGGGAATATCTTGCCCGGGTAAAACTGATGTTGGACATTTATGTGTTCGACACACAGCCGAAGTTCCTTGGAGAAAAAATTGAAATACCAGTTGCCACAAAATAATGGTCTGTTATTCAAATTATCAGGGGTTTTGATAATTTGTCAGAAAAAAAATGAAATATTTTGTTGTTTTGAAATAAGTTGTATATTTGCACTCCCAAACAATAATTTGGTATTACGTTCATCAAAATATTGGGAGTTTAGCTCAGCTGGTTCAGAGCATCTGCCTTACAAGCAGAGGGTCGGGGGTTCGAATCCCTCAACTCCCACACTGAAAATCAAAAGGTTACAAGTTTACTTGTAGCCTTTTCTCGTTTAATGCGATCAAAAAAAACTTAAAACAGGTTTATATAAGATAGTAAAAGTCAACGAAATGGCACATACTTACATCCTTTTTTCCAAACAATCAGACAAGTATTATATTGGTTCAACACGCGATTTGCCCGAAGAACGATTACGGAGACATTTGTCTGATTATAAATGATTTACATCAAAATCAAAGGATTTGGGGTTTGTTGAATTAAAAAAAACTCTCAGCAATTAATTACTGAGAGTTTTTGAAATGGAGCGGGCAATGGGGCTCGAACCCACGACCCTCAGCTTGGGAAGCTAATGCTCTACCACTGAGCTATGCCCGCTTCTGTGAGCAAATTTAGGAATTTTCGAGACGTATGCTTTATTTGGTTTTATTATTTACCTGAAAAATCGAAAAATGGTGATGGAATGGATGATTTATGTTTTTCATTTGATGCGATGATATTGTAATGATGATTCTTAAAATACATATAAACAGTGGTTTAAATTTGAAAATCTTTGATATTACGCATTCAGATCAGATAGACCAAAAAATTTCTAAATTTGCTATGGCATATAAGTGCTATCGCAATCAAATGGGTAAACGATTTTTTTATTTTATTTTCTATTTCCTGCTTGGTTCGCTCGTATTATCCTCATGTACAGCCAGGAGGTTAGTGCCACCCAATCATTACCTCATAACTAAGAATGAAATAGTAATTGATGATAAGAAAGCATCATTCACTAAATCAGATCTATCCGGTTTTGTTAGTCATAAACCCCGCCGTAGTTTTTTGGGTATTCGATTCAAACTGTGGACCTATTATATCACTGAGCCATATAAATCACGAAATTTCTTACGCTGGATTCATCAAAAAATAGGCACCGAACCTTTGTATTATGATGAGTTTACAGCTTCATCAAATGCAGCGCAGATGCAGCGTTATCTCGCAAATGTTGGATATATGCATGCTGTTGTAACGCCTGATGTTCAGATAGAAAAGCATAAAGCCAGACTTATTTTTAATGTGAAGGCATCATGGCCTTACACAATTTCAGAAATTGAGAAAACGATACCTGATACCGTACTGGCAGGATTCGTAACATCGATTCACAATAACACACTGATAAAATCGGGTGACATATTGAATATTTACAAGATGAGTGACGAGCGCGACCGGATTGCAACTTATCTAAAGAATAACGGGTATTATTTTTTCTCTTCTGATTATATCCATTTTGACGTTGATACCAATTTATTGTCACGAAAGGCATCACTTAAAATGCGTATCGAGAATGTAAAGAGCAAAATGCTTAGCGAAGCCGGACAGCCTTTTATCACTACGCATAAAAGATATTTTATAAATCAGGTAAATATTCATCCGCTCTATAATCCGTTTATAAACAGTTCAATAGCTTTTGATACTACATTGGTACAGCTTTATAGCCGGGATGAAAACAAAATGCATAACCAGTATTTTATATATCCGGGCGATCCCAGGATAAATATCAAACGTTTCGATCAGATTATTCATATTAAGGATAATGAAGCCTTTAGTGTTTCGAACGTGAAGGATACTTATCGGGGACTGACAAATTTTCGGATATTTGGTAACAGCAATATCACTTTCGATACAAGTATAGTAACGCATCGTTTTCAAAATGATGGCCGTAACTGGCTCGATTGCAATATTTTACTTCAGCGTAATGCATTAAATGGTTATGCGGTTGAGCTGGAAGGGACAAACTCGAGTGGTGATTTGGGTATCAAAGGAAATATTGTTTTCCATAATAAGAATATTTTCAGAGGTTCAGAGCAATTCAGGTTACGTGCGAATGCAGGCATTGAAGCCCAGCAAATTTCCTTAGATACCTTGGGCAGTGAAAATAATGTATTTAATACAACTGAATTCGGTATTGACGCAAGCGTCTTTTTTCCACGATTTTTGAGCCCTGTTTACCTCAAAAATTTCATCAACGATTACCAGCCAAAAACAAATATTACTACGGGTTTCAATTCGCAAAAACGCCTGAATTATTCCCGTTTTATAGTCAATTTATCGTTTGGCTACGATTGGATGGCTTCTCCAACAGTTCAGCATGTATTGACTTTAATAAATATAAACTCGGTGAAAGTTAATCCGAGTGCAGCATTTCAGGAAAAGTTAAATCTTGAAATAAATCAAAGGATAAAGGATCAGTATTCGAACCATTTAATCATTGGTTTGAAATATAGTTTTATTTTTAATAATCAGAATATCAATAAGATAAATGATTTTTTCTATTTCCGTGCAAATTTCGAATCCTCTGGTAACGGATTGTCATTATTTAATAAAAGTTTGCCGATTGATACGTCAAACAACCAGCGACAGATCATGGGGGTAACCTATGCGCAATTCTTCAGGTTTGATTTCGATTTTCGTTATTATCGCTTGCTTACCGAGAATAACCGATTGGTATTCAGAACTATTATTGGTGCTGGTCTGCCTTACGGTAACTCGCTTGAGATGCCTTTCGAACGTAGTTTTTATGCCGGTGGTGCAAATGGAATGCGTGGATGGCAATTTCGCGAACTTGGACCGGGTTCATATAATGGATCGAATAAAGTTGAGCGGATCGGCGATATACAGCTCGAAGCGAGTGGAGAATATCGTTTTCCGATATATAGTTTATTGAAAGGTGCGTTGTTTTTGGATGTTGGGAATATTTGGACAATCAATGAAAGCAGTTATTTGCCAGGCGGACAATTTGATCTTGGCTCTTTTCAGAATGAACTTGCAGTAGATGCAGGCTTTGGTATTCGGCTCGATTTTTCGTTTTTCATTTTCAGGATTGATGGTGCAGTACCATTTCGCGATCCTTCACGGGATTTTGGCGACCGTTGGATGATCGATAAACTACAACTCCGACATTCGAGATTCAATTTTGGAATCGGATATCCGTTTTAACCGATGGAACGCAGCCATGTTATTCGACTTTTTTTAAATTCTTTCCAATTTGAACCTACCGAAGGTCAAAAATTGGTAATGCAGCATCTGGCTTCATTTTTGTTATCCGAAAAACCAAATCCCTTGTACCTGTTGAAAGGTTACGCCGGAACAGGTAAAACAAGTATGGTGGCAAGTATTGTTGAAGTACTCCCCAACATTGGAATGAAATATGTGCTATTGGCGCCTACTGGCAGGGCTGCCAAGGTATTGAATTCATATACCGGAAAACCAGCCTCAACGATTCATCGGAAAATATATCATCAGGTGAATAGTCCTGATGAAGGTTTTAAAATGTATCTTGCTGAGAATAAACATCGTAATACCTTGTTTATTGTGGATGAGGCATCCATGATTGGCGATAACAGCAGCGAAAGTGGCTCCTTTGGTTATCATAACCTGCTCGATGACTTTATGCGATATGTTTCTGAAGGGGTGAATTGTAAAATCCTGCTCATTGGTGATAACGCGCAATTACCACCCGTTGGGCTTGAATTGAGTCCAGCACTTAATTTGAACAGTCTGAAATCGGCTTACTCCATTACTGCTGCGCAATATGAACTTACCGAAGTGATGCGTCAGTCACTCGAATCGGGGATACTATTCAATGCTACCGCACTCAGAACCAAATTATTGCAAAACGATGTAAGTACGCCATTTTTTCAATTAGGTTCATTTAATGATATCATTCGTGTACAAGCTGAAGACTTTGAAGAATTAATTATTTCAGCTTTTGGCGGTAAAGATTATACCAAAGCGGTAATTGTTTGTCGCTCGAACCGTAGGGCAAATATGTTTAATCAGGCAGTAAGGCAACGCGTTTTGGGTCTGGATGAAGAGATTTCTTCGGGCGATTTGCTCATGATCGTAAAAAACAATTATTACTGGCTCGGAAATCAGGATGGGGGAGGTTTTATTGCCAATGGTGATATTGCAGTTCTTCGAAAAATAAACAGGATCGAGGAAATGTACGGTTTTAGGTTTGCCGATGCTGAAATCACCTTGCTCGATTATCCCGATGAACCGTCATTACAAGTAAAATTGCTATTGGATACCTTGATGATTGACGAGGCTGCTTTAAGTGAAAAAGATTTCGGACGCCTTGCTTCTGCTGTCGAAGAGGATTATACTGATATTCCAACGCGGCGCAAACGTTACGAAAAGATGAAATCGAATCCGTATTTCAATGCCTTGCAGGTTAAGTTTGCCTATGCGCTTACCTGTCATAAAACCCAGGGTGGTCAATGGCCGCAAGTGTTTGTCGATTCAGGAATCAGTAAGGTAGAGCAAATTGACCGTAACTATCTGCGGTGGCTTTATACTGCGGTTACCCGGGCCACCGAAAAACTGTTTCTGGTAGGTTTTATCGGCAACTTTTTTGATGAGGAATAAGCTTGTTTGATTCGTTAGATCATTTGACAATCAATTCAGAAAAGAGTATTTTTTATTTGTATAACTTCTCCCTTTGGCTTTTCAACTTATCGTCGCTGATATAGTCATCATATTCTATCAGTTTATCAATCATGCCTTTGGGACCAATTTCAATGACGCGGTTACAAACGGTCTGAATAAATTCGTGGTCGTGCGACGACATCAGAATATTGCCTTTAAACTTGATCAGTGTATTGTTAAAAGCCTGAATCGATTCAAGATCGAGGTGGTTTGTCGGAGTGTCGAGTAGCATCACATTTGCATTTCGTATCATCATACGGGCGATCATACAGCGCACTTTCTCGCCTCCCGAAAGTACATTTGATTTCTTGTAAATTTCTTCACCCGAAAAGAGCATTTTGCCTAAAAATCCCCTGAGATATGGTTCGGTTGTGTCTTGTGAAAACTGTGCCAGCCAATCGGTTAAACTGATATCGGTTTTGAATAATTCTTCGTACTCGAGTGGCAGATAGGCTTTAAGAATAGTTTGTCCCCATTCAAAAGTTCCGTGGTCAGGCTGATCGTGTCCTTTTAATATTTCGAAAAGCGCAGTCATGGCGCGGGTATCTTTCGATAGAAAGATGATTTTGTTATCTTTTTGAACGGTAAAATTCAAATCTTTAAACAATAAAGTACCATTTAAGCTTTTCGTCAGGCCTTTTACTTCAAGAATCATATTGCCGGGTTCGCGTTCAGGGGTGAAAATAATGCCCGGATATTTACGCGTGGATGGTTTTATCTCTTCGATGTTCAGTTTCTCGATCATCTTTTTTCGGCTCGTTGTTTGTTTCGATTTGGAGGCGTTGGCACTGAAACGGGCAATAAATTCGAGCAATTCTTTTTTACGGTCTTCCGCTTTCTTATTTTGGGTAAGTTGCTGACGTAAAGCCAATTGACTCGATTCGTACCAAAAACTATAATTTCCCGGAAACTGTTGAACCCTGTTGAAATCGATATCAACAATATGGGTGCAGATTGAATCGAGGAAATGCCTGTCGTGCGAAACAACAAGTACGGTATTGTCAAAATTGGAGAGGTAATTTTCGAGCCAGTTTACTGTTTCCAGGTCAAGATCGTTGGTAGGTTCATCAAGTAACAGATTATCGGGTTTACCTAACAAAGCCTGCGCCAGTAGCACTTTCACCTTTTCTTTTCCGCTTAATTCGTTCATTAGTTTGTGATGAAACTCCTCCTTTACACCAAGCCCACTCAACAGATTGGCTGCATCACTTTCAGCATTCCAGCCATCCATCTCGGCGAATTGTTCTTCAAGTTCAGAAGCCCTGTGACCATCGGCATCGGTAAAGTCTGTTTTGGCATAAATGGCGTCTTTTTCATTCATCACCGACCATAATTTTGCATGACCCATCAACACGGTTGAAAGTACGCTGTAATCATTAAATTCGGAGTGGTTTTGCCGAAGGACCGAAAGGCGTTCACCTGAACCCAAATTCACGGTACCTCTTGAATTTTCAATCTCACCACTGAGCATTTTTAGAAAAGTTGATTTCCCTGCACCATTGGCACCAATAATACCATAGCAATTTCCCGGTGTAAATTTCATATTTACATCCTGAAACAATATTCTTTTTCCGAATTGTATGCTTAGGTCAGAAACTGTAATCATTTAATCTTGTGTTAATTATACGTGATAGATCAATTCCCCTTAAGGGGCTGCAAAAGTAGTTATTTTCGGTTTACCATCACGTAATGAATATTTTATTGTCATGTGTTGTTGTTTTTTACAAAAAAAGTCCGGCATTTATACCGGACTTTTGAGATATATAGTTTCTTATTCGTTGTAAAAAATGTCACGAACTGATCAGCATAGAGACAGTTTTGTGAGATAAATCATTCAGGGTAATGCAAATTATTCCTTATTCCCCATTTCAGCCAGATCAAAGGTGAGAGCGAATCGCAGCGTGTTTTGCAGTGGGTTGGTACCTGTTGAATTGCCTGAATTTACAGGGATCAGATAAGAGAAGTCTAATGCAAAAACATTGTAGTGTAATCCGGCGCCTAAGGTGAAAAATTTGCGGTTTCCTTTTGAGGCATCTTCATAAAACATACCACCCCTCAAGGCAAAAACTTTGTTGTACCAGTATTCGGTAGCTACCGAAAAACTTAATTCCCTCATTTCTTCACCAAATCCACCTGGTGCATCGTAAAATGATTGTACCATGCCTTTCACAACACTAACATCATCCGTCATACCTTTGTCAATCACATACTCATCTGTTCCTTCAATTAATACTGGTCCTAAAGAGTCTCTCAGATATATAGGTGGTGATGGAACGAGAAGCTTATTAACATCAATCGAAAAAGCGATGGTATTATAATCATCAATATCTAAGGTGAGGGTTGGTCCAAAACGAAGGTTCGTTGGTATAAAATCCTTTTTTATAGTAAATTGGCTATAGCCCACTTTGGCACCAATATTTGATATGTTGATCCCCCAGGCGAAATTTGAAGATATATCCGGGAACCAGTTTACATCTTTCTGCCAGAAAACGGCAACATCAGAAGCAATCGACCATCCGGCCGAAGTTTCAATACTCTGAACATCCTGACCCTGCGTCAGGTTTGAATAAATAAATCGTCCGCTCACAGCTCCCGATAAATTATCTGTTAGTTTACGTGAATACGTGGCGTCAACAGCCCATTCGTTGGGGTCATAATTACCTATTTCTATTCCCTGGTCATTGGTAAACTGGATGCTACCTAAGGTGAAATAGCGTAATGTGGCAGCAAAAGTTGACATATTATCAATTCTTTTGGCGAATGCCAGATAGGCCAGATTCATATCAGGAACCAGGTTGCGGAGCCAGGGACTATACGACAAGCCAACACTCATGTCTGATTCCATTACGGCATATTTTGCCGGGTTCCAGTGCATTGAATAAACATCTGCTTTGGTCGAAACACCGGCATCACCCATCGAACCGGCACGTGCATCCGGAGCAATCATTAAAAATGGAACGGCTGTGGTGATCACATTTATGTGGTCAGCGTTACTATCCTGTCCGTTTATGGGCTGGCCTTGCATTTGCATGAATCCAAGGAATAAAATGGAAACGATTATAATTTTTAGCTTCATAGAGATTTAACTGAAATTGATAATATTTGCAAAATTAACGATTTATCTTTTGAATTATTGTTGTGTATCAATTATGTATTTACAAACAACTGTTTATCTGATATATACAAATTTTTGATTTACGATTGATTGTCTTCCATCAGCGTCAGTGACACGAATACGGTACACATAACTTCCGGAATCTATTTTATCTCCGGTATGATCTTTACCATCCCACGAAATCGGTAACGATGTTGAGGAATTGGATGCTGCTTTTGCATGAAGCGTTGTAACCCATTTGCCTGCAAGCGTATAAATATCAAGCACAACATCAAAAATGCCATCCTTTTGGTTGTGCTGAAACGTAAAATTTGTTTCGGTACTGAAGGGATTAGGATAATTTAATACATTTGTAAGCATCAGATCATCATATGTTTCAATTACAAAGTCGATACTTTTTGTAGAGGAGTTGTTGTGAAGATCCCAGCTTTTTAATTCGAGCGTGTGCGGGCCGAGGGGTAAGTTGTTCAGATTATACATGATTGTTCCTGAGGCAAAATTATCGGTCTCAGCCTGATAATAATTATTAAGAATAACGGCACTTGATGTCAGTCCATCAATAGTAAGAACAATATCGCGACCGATGGAAGTCCCGAGGTAATTTACTCCCTGAGGGTCTGATATCTGCGCATATAACACCGGATCAGGGAGTGTGACCCCACCAGAAACAAAATCACTTCTGTTGAGAAACATTGTAATGTCGGGTCCTTTTTCATCAACAGTCACCTTTTCATCAATGCCGCCCACAATTAAGTTGCTATAAGCACCGGTAGCATCATCGAAAATGGAAGTATCCACCGCATAATAACTGATTTTCGCATTTCCGTAATTGTATGAAAGATCTTTTGGAAGTAAAAATTCAGCTTTGAATTTGCCATTGATTACCGAAACCCTGCCTTTAAAAAGTAGTTTATTAAAATAAGTAAAGTTCACAGCATTACTCGTCTGGTCGTTTGCCAAAGTGCGGTAAGTTGTTTTCTTATCGAACATTTTAATATCGAGAAAACCATTGAAGTTACTTACTTCAACACCTTCGAAGTCCACTATTTTACCTTCAATGCTGATGCCCGACATGGCGTGTACTGTATCTGACTCCATTTTATTTGGCGCCTGACCATTAAATAGTGTGGTGATGATTTTTTTTGCCGGGTAATTTAATCGTAAGGCAGGATCGCCCAACAAGGTGAAATTGTAGATATTCTCATTTGCCGGAGATTTTGCCAACCTTATGATATCGCCGAGGCGTTTGAATTCAACATCACTGCGATCGAATACGGCATTATAGAGTTTGCGGTTAAGGGCAAAATTTGAATGGGAGAAAGCCACACGTGTGGTGGTCATCATTGCAATAGCACCACCATTGGGCTGCATGAGCAGACGCTCGCCGGCAGAAACAAACTTAGGATTGTCGAAGCGGCTGAATTCGCAGGTTGCTGTGATAAAAAAAGGCATCTTCTTTCCGTTTGTCAGTGAGGTTATATCAGCAATGGTAAATAATTTTTCATCTGTCAGTCCGGTGATGCCTCCATGACCTGTGTAATTGACGACAAGGGAGCCCTCTTCAATTTTATTATGTAATGCAATGGTAGCATCAGGATAGCGATAACCACCTGTGACACTTACCCGTTTGTATGCGTCGGTATAAATCTTTGTAACATTCATTTCAAAACGCGCCGTATCAATCTGTTTTGATAAAGTTTCTGCCTGATCCAGATGCAGGTTTCCATTTCCATCATCGGCAATAAAAGTGATGTTATTGCGCCATTCACCACTAATTTCGGTGCCATCGGAAATATATTGCTGTATTTTATTTACCACCGTTTGTGCTTCTTCCACGGTTGAAACAGGAAGTCGTCCGATTCCAAGGTCGAGCGATCCGCTCATCGCATCGCCTTCAGTCACATCCATCAATCCAAAATAGTCATCGCTTAGAAAACTACGTGTATCGATAAGTGATGCTGTTGACTGATAAGTGGGTACGATATTATTGTTTCCCGAAATACGATCTCTATAATCATAGGAAGCATCACCAAATAACAGCACATATTTCAGGTTTTTGTCACTTTTAACATAAACCATCCTGATAAAATCGCGCAAGGCCGTAGCGTCTAAGGTGCCACAACCAAACTCATTGTAAATTTGTTTAATGTCGGTTACAACACAATCAATATTATCCTCAACGTAATGAATATTTTTGATTTCGTTTGCCTCATCTATAAACCGCATATCGGTAACAATAAGCATTTCGCAATTGCTTATGCTGTGCAGGTCCTGGTTTGGGATTTTGTTAAATGCAACAACAGCTTTGATATGACTTTCGTCAAGTAGCAAGTATTGACGCATTGTATCCGTTTCAATGCTGAATTTAATCGAATCGGTGAGATAGTTGTACTGCTGAATCGAAGGTTTTAACGGATTTGTAATATCCCATAACATCAGATTCGGATTTGAGCTGGCAATGCTGAATGTGCTGATCGAACCACTTCCTTTCGAATCGGGATTACTGAAAAACAGCGGTTCATTGTTATAAACCAGCCATCTCCAGGCATTTATACGGAGGTAGTTGAGCCAGGCCCTTGAACTTCCCTCTTTTGATAAAAATGGTATCGAAATCCTTATATTATCCGATGCCGATGAAAATTCAGCATTTTTATTGCTTTCACGGGCATGTATCTGACTATCGGGTGAAAGTTTGGCTATCAATACTGAATCGAACAAGGTTTCATCATTGGCTTTCAGGCTGAAATACACATCTTCGGCTATCGATCGGCCAACGATTTCATATCTTATATAGGCTTTACGCTCCTTTACAAGATTTGGGAATACAAAATCGAATTGTTTATTCGCATCATTTATCGAAAACTCTTCACCATACCATTGTCTTCCCGAGAGAATCAGGTTAACCGAATCGATTTCATGATATTGATAATCAAGAAATTGATTGAAATGTTTGTTAGATTCGGTATTGGTTTGCACTTTTTGTACGATTCGTTTTCCGTTTGATTGCCGGTTGAACGTAAGGAAATAAAAAGAGGTATCGGAATAAGGATTAATCTCGTGCTCGAAATGGGAAGAAAGTAAATTGTATTTCCATTTTGTTTGTCCCGACCCGTAAAAAAGTACATAATCGTTGGTGTTGAAAATGCCATCCTCTTCGCCTGATACAAAAATGTCATTTTCATATAAATCATCATGCCGACTCTTGTCATTACCCTCGGGAAGCATGCCGTTACCGTTAAAAAAGATACCAATTTTCGTTGGGTCAATGCCTGAAGGATCGAGGCCAAGATTGAGAATATCAGTATAAGTAATTTTATAAATACCAGATTCAATGATACGTAACTTAAACCAATCCCCTTTATTCAATACCGACTCTGAGGTAAACTCCAATGGAGTTTCATCGTAAATTCTGGAATCAGAATGAATATTTTGTTGTGCATTCATCGTATTCACTAACCAGAGGCTCATGAAAATCATACATAACGAAACACAACTCAGTCGATTGGTAAACATCTGTTTATAAAAAATGATTTATACTCAAAATATTAATTAATTATCTGAAAAATAACATCTTAGCCCGTTTATCGCTGCTTTCACCCTTTTCATTGGTTACAAAAACGCGGTAAATATACAAACCTTTGGGTACAGCAAAACCTCCATCGCTTGTACCGTCCCATTTAATTGGTTCGCTTTGGATTCCGTTACCTGAAATATGTCTCGAAATGGTTTTTACCAACTGACCGGTTGAATTAAAAATACTCACTTCAACATCCAGATCGTTACCCGTTTGGTTGTGATCGAAAACAATTGAAGTTTCATTTATAAACGGGTTCGGATAGTTATACAGGTTATCCATAGCCATCTGTTCGCCCCCGATAACATTAAATTCGATCGATTTTTCGGATGAATTGTTAAATACATCCCAGGCTTTCAAACTCAAAGTATGTTTACCGGGATTTAAATTTGAGAACAGATAATTCACAATTCCTGATGTGCTTTTGTTTAAATCGGCTTCATAAAAATCGTTGAGTACCATGGTTTTATCGGTAGCGCCCGAAATAGTTGCTACGATATCGTGCCCTATTCCGTTCCCGGTGGTATTGATCCCGTTCTCATCTTTGAGGTGTGCAAGGAGTGTAGGATTTTCGTTGGTCATGTTTCCGGGCATAAATGTGGTATCGTTCAGATAAAGGTCAATAACAGGACCCTTTTCGTCTTCAGCAACTTTATCATTGAACCCACCAATCACGATATTTTCAAAATAACCATTAGCATCCGTAACGTAATCCGTTGCGTAATAACTAATCCGTCCGATACCATATTTGTAGGCGATATCTTTTGGCAGCATAAATGAAAAGGTGAATTTACCATCAGTAACAGCAACTTTGCCTTTATAGATCAGGCTGTTACGTAAAGCATAAGTAGTTGGTGCGTTTTCATCGCCATATGTTAAAAAATCAATCGATTTATCGTAAACACTGGGATAAACAATACCATTATAATCGGGGATTATCTGGTTAAACTCATCGGCAATAATACCCGAAACCTTAACAATATCATATCCGCGAAGGGTATCGTAGCTTTCACTTACAGGAATATCGTTTATGTGTGTCGTGAGTACTTTTAATGTTGGATAAGCCAATTGCAATCCCGGATCACCGAGTAAAACGAATTTAAGGTCGTTCGACTCTCCATTTATTTTTGAGATACGGATTACATCACCGAACCGCGGATATTCGCCGTTCTGTTTCTGAAATATATTATTCTCATAAATTGCCTTGTTCAGTCTTAAATTTGAAGTGGAGTAAGTTGCTCTGGAAGTGGTAAACATCGAGATAGCTCCGCCATCAGGATTAAGAATAACCAATTCGCCGGCCGACACACGGGTAGGATCATCATAACGGGCGAACTCGCAGGTGGCTGTGATGAAAACAGGTAACATTTCAGAATTACGCCAATTGATAATATCAGCAATCTCAAGAATACGTTCATGACCCCAGCCTATTTCGCCTCCGTGGCCAGTGTAATTTATCATCAGACTGCCTTTTTCAATGCGGTTATTGATAGCCTGATTCATTTCAGGCGCTTTCTGACCTCCGGTGGTAGCAATTTGTTTGAATGAATCGAGGTAAATCTTATCGATATTAATGGCTTTTTGGGTTGATTCGAGTAAAGCGGCTAATGTTTCGGCGTCATGTAAATGCAGGTTGCCGTTACCATCATCAGCAATGAATGTTACGAAATTTCGCCATGGACCCATGATGCCTTCTTTTTTCTGCAGATAGCTTTCAACCTTATCAACCATCTGGCGGGCCTGTAAAATATTTCCAACCGGAAATCTGCCAATACCAATATCCACCAGATTTTTCCCTGTATCATCCTCATTTTCGTCCATAAAACCAAAGTAATCATCACTGGCTATTGACCCGATCAAATCGAGTGATGCGATACTTTCCCAGGTTGGTACAAAATTGCTGTTTCCACCAATCCGGTCTTTGTAATCGAACGATCCGTCGCCAAACAGCATCAGGTAGCGTAATTCACGTCCGGGAGTGCTTTGGGTATAAAGTTTTCGGGCAAAATCGCGTATGGCAGTGATATCCTGGGCACCCGACGAAAACTCATTATAAATTTTTTGCGGTGTAGTCACAGCAACCGTCAGATTACTATTATTGCGATGTATCTCTGCCAGCCGCTCGGCCTCTTCCAGAAAATCGGGATGTGAAACTATGAGATAGTCAATATCTTTAACTGCATGAAGATTCTGGTTATCAACCTTTTCGATGAACTCTACTGCCTTAAAACTACTGCCATCATAAGCCAAAAATTCATGTGATTTTAATGAGCTTGCATTAAAAGTAAGTGTGTTGGATTGGTAACCTGCATTTTGAATGAAAGGAGCAACAGGATCGGTTACATCCCATATTTTAATTTGTTCGTTAGCATTTGAAAGGCGGTATTCGTAAACACCTGTTTGATGCGAAGTAACCGGATTTCGAAACGAAATTTGATTTCCGGAAAACATCAGGTTGCGCCAGACGTTTACTTCAATAAAATCGAGCCAGCCACGGCTGGTATTTGATGACCTGCTAAATACAAGTCCTACTTCCAAGTTTGATCCTGCAGGATTGAACGACATTTTTGTATCAGCCGTAGTGGCATAGGTGTAACTTGAGGTTGAAGTTATTTGGATAGGTATTGTTGTAACGGGCTGTCCGTCAATTTTTAACTGGAAATTTGCGCTTGACATGGTTCTGCCCGCAACAAAACAGTTTACTGTCCCCGGCATATCTGCATTTAAATTTGGAAATGCGAACTGGTACGATTTCGACAAGGTAACATCGTACTGATCACCATACCAGGTGCGCCCCGTATTGGTGAGGTTATAAATATCCTCATCAATAACCTGATAATCAGGAAATTTGGTGATGGTTGCTAAAACTGTCCCGGTTTCCGAAGGATTTGTTTCAATCCTTTTTCCGGTACCGAGATCTACGGTCAGAAATACATAGGCAAAATCATCATAATAATGATTCTGATGCGAATAGGTTTCGTCTAATTGGTTATAACTCCAATTTACCGGACCTTTGCCATAGAATAAAAAGTAATCAGTTGCATCGAAGCTCGCATCGCCCCCATCGAAAATCTGGATGGGTAGTTCGGCCAGATCATCAGGTCGCGGAATGCTGTTAAGTACAGGCAATAAACCGCCGCCATTGCCAAACAAACGGATATTTGCAGGGTTTAACCCTGTTAAATTCACACCCATGTTTTTTAGTTCATTTCCGGTAATTTTGTAAATACCGTTTTCCTTCAATCGCATTCTATACCAATTGCCGGTTGCTAAGATTGAACTGTTTGCAAAGCCTTTTGATAATGATTTCTGATCGCCGGTCTGATCTTCGATAGTTGAAATCAGGTCGAACGAAAGTAATTTTTCGATTGCGCCTGTTTTTGGATTGATGCGTAAACCACAAATTTGGGTTTGTAAATAGAAATTACCCCTCGAAGTCAGAACATTTTGAGTGATTGTAAAGCTGGTATCCAAAAAATCCCGGTTAACAAGTTTACTTTCGTTAGTATTCGCAGCCACGGTAAGTATGTTATTCATTGTTGCACTCCATACAACATGCTTATCATGGATTGCCTCATTACCCGAATAATAAGGAATTCCGGCTTTTGAGTCATTGAAAATGGCGTCAGTGAAGTATAAACGGGCGATAACATCAAGGCCATTATAATGTAAGGTATCGGGTGCCTGCCAATCGAGTGTAATATGATTTTTGATTTCATAGGAAGCAAAAACATAGACAGGCGAAAAAAGCACGAGCAAAATTTTTAAATATTTAAACATACAAAATTTTGTTTTATTCGATTTAATTATTTGTATGACAGTTAGTTGTGATTTGAATATTGAAAAATCCTCATTAAATCTATCAGCATCTGAAATTCAATGCAATCTACTGTAATAGTTATGCAAATGAACGCAAATTTGATTTTTTTATTATCGAATTTTGTTTTTGTTGGTTTAAAATATTGTAATCCGGAAAAACATCGTATTATTGTGGCCTGAAAAGGAACCCTTAACTGAAAAGTAATTCATGGCAAACAAAGTATTATTCAGCACTTTAGTATTGTTTTGTTTGATTATTTCTAATGCAAAGGGACAAGATCCTGCCTTCTCTCAATTTTATGCCAATCCACTTTATTTAAATCCGGCTATTACCGGAAATACCGAATGTGCGCGTATCAACCTTAATTATCGTAACCAATGGCCTTCGATATCAAATGCCTACCTTACGTATAGCGCAAGTTATGAACAAAGCTTAAACGTAATCAACAGCGGAATTGGATTAATGGTGATGAACGATGTGCAGGCTAACGGTATGTATTCGAGAAGCACCATCGGAGCATTTTATGCCTACAATTTGCAGTTGGCCGATGAATGGGTATTGGGTTTTGGCGTGAAAGGCGCGTATTACCAGGAGAAATTGTCGGCCGAAAAATTTGATTTTGCTGACCAGTTGGACATGACAACCGGTGAGTTCCATGGAAATTCGACAGATATGCCGGAAAAGTCCAATTTAACGACACTTGATTTTGGATCAGGATTATTACTTGGATATGGAAATATGGGATATTTTGGCATCTCAGCCGACCATCTCACTGAACCCAATTTGTCGTTTTATTCGAACGGAACCGCTAAATTACCTATGAAATTGACCGCACATTCGGGTGTTACAATAAATTTAACATACGGAGGTTTGGGTTCTGATAATCCGGAAGACCTTGTTATTCAGCCAAATATACTTTATCAACAGCAAGATGCGTATAAACAATTGAATGCAGGCTTTTATATTTCAAAATTTCCTTTCATCTTTGGGGGCTGGTTTCGGAATAATTTCACGAATGCGGATGCTGTAATGATCCTGGCTGGAATTACATACAACAAAATGAAATTTGGTTATAGCTACGATTATACCGTATCGAAAATAGGTGGTAGCAGTGGTGGAGCACATGAGATTTCGGCTTCCTGGGACTTTTGTATAACAAAAGAAGCAAAAAGAAGAAAGATCAGAACAATAAAATCACCCATGTTTTAGTTATATAAAGTTGAAAAACAGAATAAAAACGCAGTTGAACAATGTTTAGAATGAAAAAAATGAATTTTGCAGTAGCCTTGCTACTCGGAGCATCGCTTTTTATTTCTTGTCAAAAGGAAACATCCAGATCAACCGGATGGACATACAATGATCCGGCGATGGGAGGTTTTGAGGTTGCCAGTTCAAAAGAACAGGTTACCGGTCCTGGTTTAGTTGCCATCGAGGGTGGTACCTTCCTCATGGGCGGAACGCAGGAGGACTTACTCTATGATTGGAACAATATGCCACGTCAGGTTACAGTCACATCGTTTTATATGGACATGACCGAAGTGAGTAACCTCGATTATCTGGAGTATATTTATTGGTTGAACCGTGTTTACGGACAAAATTATCCTATGGTCGTTCAGCAGGAGATGCCGGATACCTTGGTTTGGCGTAACCGCATGTCGTTCAACGAACCTATGATCGAGATATATTTCCGTCATCCATCGTATCAGGATTATCCGGTTGTTGGTGTTACCTGGATTCAGGCAAACAACTATGCCAACTGGAGAACTGATCGTGTGAACGAAATGTTGCTGATCAAAGCTGGAATCCTCGATTTTGATCCTGCCCAAAAAGACGACAACAACTTCAATACCGAAGCATACCTTGCCGGACAATATGCCGGTTTGGTTAAGAATGGTAAAGAAAATCTTGATCCAAACGGAACCGGCGTCAGGGCAGTTCGTTTTGAAGATGGTTTGATGCTTCCCAAATATCGTCTCCCAACAGAGGCCGAATGGGAATATGCCGCTCTTGGATTAATCGGAAATACCAAAAATGAACGTATTGTCGAACGTAAAGTTTATCCCTGGAATGGTGATGGTCTTCGTACTGACGACAAAAAATATTATGGCAGTTTTGTTACCAACTTCAAACGTGGATCGGGTGACTATATGGGCGTTGCCAAAAGCCTGAATGATGGCGCTGCTCTTCCTGCACCTGTAGCAACCTATTGGCCAAACGATTATGGTTTGTACAATATGGGTGGTAATGTGTCGGAATGGGTATTGGACGTTTACCGGCCACTTTCGCATGAAGATGTTGCTGATTACAATCCTTACAGGGGAAATGTGTTTAAAAATAAAAAGAGAGATGCCGAAGGTTTTATCGCTCCTAAAGATTCATTAGGTAGAATTGAATATGTTGAAGTTACCGATGAAGAAGCCGCTAACCGTAAAAACTATCGTCAGGCAAATGCCGTAAATTATGGCGATGGCGATTTTATGTCATCCATTCAGCGCGATTGGTCGAATAACCCCGGCGATGATAACCTCACCGGACAAATGTATCAATATGGTGTTACTACCTTGATTTCGGATAAAGCCCGTGTTTATAAAGGCGGTTCGTGGGCCGACAGAGCATATTTTCTTAGCCCTGGTGTGCGCCGTTATCTGAATGAAGACGAAGCTTCTTATTCAATTGGATTCCGTTGTGCCATGAACAAAGTAGGCAGTTCGTTGGTGAGTAACTAATCTTTCAGACCGATATACATAAACCCCATCATATAAACAATGATGGGGTTTTTTTCATTCAAAAAATAATGGATTCTACGCTTCAACAGATTTATTCGCTTTTTAAAATCAGCCGTTCTGTTTGTACCGACTCACGGAAAATTCGGCCTGGCGATATCTTTTTCGCGCTGAAGGGCGATCATTTCGATGGAAATACCTATGCCATTCAGGCAATTGAACATGGTGCTGTTTGCGCCGTGGTTGATGATGTAAATCTTCCGGAAAGCGACAAATTGATCAGGGTTGATGACGTATTAAAGACACTTCAGCAAATCGCATCGCACCACCGCAGTATCATGAAGGCTACGGTAATCGGGATTACAGGCAGCAATGGGAAAACGACAACAAAAGAATTACTCGCTGCGGTACTCTCAACAAAATTTAAAACCATTTGCACACAAGGTAATCTAAACAACCATATTGGTGTACCATTGACCCTGTTGACCATTGATGAGAATACCGAGATTGCGGTTATTGAAATGGGCGCCAACCATCAGGGTGAAATTCGTTCATTATGTCTGATTGCCCAGCCTGAAATTGGTTTAATCACGAATATCGGGAAAGCCCATCTGGAGGGGTTTGGTGGATTTACGGGTGTAATTAATGCGAAAAGTGAATTATATGCCTATATCGATGATCATGGTGGCAAAGTATTTGTAAATATAGATAATCAGCTACTTAATACACTTTCGGTTAATATGATCAGGCAAACATACGGCTCACTGATTAACTCAGACCTGTATGCAGAAGTAATTTCTGTTGATCCCTTTGTTCATTTGCGATGGGAATACCAAAATATCCATTCGGTTGTACAAACCAGATTAATAGGGGAATACAATGCCGAAAATATTATGGCTGCGATAGCCATTGGAAGTTATTTTGGTATTGAGAAAAGCAAGATAAATGAAGCCGTTTCTACCTATAATCCTACGAATTTGCGATCACAACTCGTACAAACAGAGCGGAATAGGGTTATTGTGGATGCATATAATGCCAACCCTGTCAGCATGGAGGCTGCCATACGGAATTTCTTTAAATTCATGGATCGGAAAGCCTGGATCATTATTGGAGATATGCTCGAACTCGGTAAAGAAAGCGATTATGAACATGCCGGAATCCTGAAGTTATTAACTGATCTTGATGCTGAAATGGTTATTTTAGTTGGGAAGAATTTTGGAGAAGTCTATGGAGGAGATGACTGGCTACATTTTAATGATGTAGAAGCGCTTAATCAGCATTTAAAAAAACATCCGATCAGTGGTTGTGATGTATTGTTGAAGGCATCACGTGGTATCGGATTAGAAAAAGCCCTGCCCTTTTTATAAAATGACGCTATCCAAACATTATTCAGTAATAGGTCTTATGTCGGGTTCTTCTGTTGATGGCCTCGATTTGGTTTGTTGTAGTTTTACCAAAAATGACACATGGCATTACAGGGTTGAGGCGGCTGAATGTTGTCCCTATCCGGTGGAGGTTGCCAGCTATCTGAATCAGGCTTTTTATAAGAGTACTGATGCTATAAAAGAGATAGATATAATGTATGGGCTGTTTTTGGGTGAACAAATAAATCAGTTTGTTCAAAAATTCGGTTTACATCCCGATTTTATTGCCTCGCATGGCCATACAATTTTTCATCGGCCACAAGAAGGATTCACCTTACAGATCGGGGATGGAAATGCAATGGCAGATACTACAAGGCTTACGGTTATCAACGATTTCCGCTCGCTTGATGTTAGTAAAGGTGGTCAGGGAGCTCCGCTTGTTCCGGTTGGAGACCGGCTTTTATTTGGCGAATATGACATTTGTCTGAATATTGGCGGAATTGCTAACCTGTCGTTCGAATTGAATGGTGAGCGCATCTCATTTGATGTGTGTATTGCAAACCAGGCCTTAAACTTTTTATCAGGATTATTGGACAAACCATTCGATGAAAGCGGTATGATGGCACGCTCAGGCAATATGATTCCTGATTTATATGAACAATTGAATGCGTTGGACTATTATGTAAGGCCGTTTCCAAAATCACTCGGACGCGAATATTTCGAAAAAATTATCTTACCACTATTAGTCGATAAGAAGGTTGGCGTAACGGATTTGCTGCGGACAATGGTCGAACATATTGCTTTTCAGATTGCGATGTGTATTCAGCAACTGCCTGTTGGTAAATTATTTATAACCGGAGGTGGAGCATTTAACTATTTTCTGATTGAACGGCTTGCAGCGAATAGTAAGCACCGGGTCGTTGTTCCCGATCGTTTAACCATCAATTTTAAAGAAGCCATTGTATTCGCGTTTTTGGGTGTGTTACGTTTCAGAAATGAAACAAATTGTTTGAAAAGCGTAACGGGGGCGTACGAGGATAGCTGCACAGGAGTAATTCATGAGCCGTTGAAAGTTAAAACTACCGGTCAATAGTTTTTCGGCAATGATACTAAAATGGTAGAACAAAAGTTAATATAGGAGGTTTTAATTTGAGTCAATTTCGAAACATTAATTAACAAGATCAATAATATGCTTTACACAATCCTGTTACAAGCCCAGCAAGTAGTGAATGATCTGGCCGGAGGGACGATCGTCATGACTGGAAAAAAGGCTGAGATGTCACTTTCTGTGTTCGATCTGGCGATAAAAGGCGGGTGGATAATGATTCCGATCGCGTTGAGTTCAGTGATAGCTGTTTATATTTTTGTTGAGCGGTACTTAGTCATTTCGAAAGCTTCGGAGAATGATAAGAACTTCATGAATAACATAAGGGAATATATTCACGGAGGAAAAATTGACTCGGCGATTGCACTCTGCCGGAACAATGAAACGCCTATCGCCCGCATGATCGAAAAGGGGTTATCGCGATTGGGTCGTCCGCTGAATGATATCAACACAGCCATCGAGAATGTGGGTAACCTCGAGGTGAGTAAGCTCGAAAAAGGAGTAACAGCATTGGCCACTATCGCGGGAGCAGCGCCCATGTTGGGGTTTCTGGGAACGGTCACCGGCATGGTACGGGCTTTTTATAATATGGCCGCTGCCGGTAATAATATTGACATTCAACTACTTTCGAGTGGTATTTATGAAGCGATGGTAACAACAGTTGGCGGATTAATCGTCGGAATCCTGGCATATATACTTTATAATATGTTGGTCTCGCGGATCGAGAAGGTGGTTTTTTTACTTGAAGCCCGCGCGCTGGAATTTATGGATTTGCTTCATGAACCTGTCAGGTAGGGGTTTAGTTAAAAAATAGGACAGATTATGGCAATTAAAATGCGTGTTAAAAGGAGCAGTGAATTCAGCATGGCTTCCATGTCGGATTTGGTTTTTCTATTATTGATTTTCTTTATGATCACATCAACACTTGTTGCACCAAACGCGGTGAAACTATTGCTTCCGTCAAGCAACAGCAAAACCATGTCGAAGCAAACCATTACCGTGTATATTAATGATAGGTTTGAGTACTTTGTTGGTGAAACAAAAACGAATGAGCCGGATTTGGAAAGCCGTATAGCAACAAGTATTCAATTCGAAAATGAAGCCACGATCGTGTTACGTTCCGATAAAACAGTTCCTGTGCAATATGTTGTAAATGTGATTGATGCGGTGAATGAAATCAATAATAAATTGGATAAAAAGCATAAGGTAATCCTGGCAACCTCGCAAAAAGATTGATGAATTATTTTGATAAGGATAAACAAAAAGGCTTGCTTGGCACGATTTTATTTCATGCCCTGATGCTGCTTTGTTTATTTTTCCTTGCCTTAACCACTCCTTTGCCTATTCCGAAAGAAGAAGGTGTTGAGGTCGATCTGGGTTATTCAGTTGATGGTATGGGACTAATTCAACCTGATTATTCACCCGAACAACAACAGGTGAAAACACAAAGAGTTGTTCAGCCGGATGATGAGGAACAATTAATTACACAGGAAATTGAAGATGCCCCGGTAGTTGTTGTGAAAAAGAAAGAAATAAAAAAACCAAAACCTATTGAAAAGGTCAAGCCTGAACCAAAACCTGAACCAAAACCTGTAACAACAGAAGTAGTAAAAGAGACACAGAAAGTTGATCAGCGTGGTATTTTTAAAGGAAATAACAGCAATAATCTTACAGGCGGGTCTGAAGGTATTACAGGGAAACCCGGCGATCAGGGAAATCCTGATGGTTTAAAGGATATAAAACACTATGATGGTAATGGAGGATCAGGCAACGGTCCAAGGGTTAGTTTGGCAGGCAGGGGTTCAAAATATCTCGACAAACCTGTTGCCGACGTAGTTGAAAGAGGCGATGTTGTTGTTGAAATATGGGTTGATCGGAGTGGTGTTGTAAAAAAAGCTTTGATTAGTCCTAAAGGAACAACCATCGTTAGTTCAAAATTGCGAAATATTGCATTGAATGCCGCCCTGAAATCTACTTTCACTGCCGGTCCTGATGCCGTCGAATTGCAAAAAGGTACAATTACTTATACGTTTATCATTTAGATTTTATGGGCATTCAGCAAGGATTAATTTGCAAATAAGTGTATGGATTATATTGAGACAATTGATTGGATGATTCATAAGCTGCCGATGTTTCAGCGTGTTGGTGGAGCGGCTTATCGTGGCGATCTGGATAATACGGTTGCACTTCTTGCTTTAATAAAGCAGCCTCAGAAAAAATTCAGGACAGTTCATATTGCCGGCACCAACGGAAAAGGATCGGTTTCACATTTAATAGCATCCATACTACAGGATGCCGGATACAAAACCGGATTATATACATCACCACATTTGAAAGATTTTCGTGAACGGATCAGAATCAACGGTGAAATGATACCTCATGAAAATGTGATTGCCTTTATCGAAAAGTACAGGAACGATTTTGAAAAGATGAATCTATCCTTTTTTGAAATGACCGTTGGTATGGCATTCGAATATTTTGCCCTTGAGGATGTCGATATTGCTGTTATCGAAACCGGAATGGGAGGAAGGCTCGATTCAACGAACCTGATAACGCCCTTAGTAAGTGTAATTACCAATATCGGTCTCGATCACACACAATTTCTTGGCGAAACCCTTGCCGCCATTGCTGCTGAGAAGGCTGGAATCATTAAGGAAAATGTTCCGGTTGTAATTGGTGAAACACAGACCGGAACCACGGATGTATTCTCTTCAAAAGCTGAGGTAATGCATGCGACTATTGTTTATGCTGATCAGCAATTTAGTGCAAAAAAATTAGAATCGACCCAGCAAAATATCCAAATTTTTGATGTTTGGAAAAATAGTCAGATGTATCTCGAACGCCTTGAGATTCCGTTGCTTGGCTATTATCAACAAAAAAACATTGTTACAGCTTTGTGTGCTGTTGAACAGCTAAAGGCATTTTTAAAGATTAATGATTGTAATATCCGCGAGGGTGTTGCCAATGTAATACGCCGGACCGGCTTGATGGGTCGCTGGCAGATATTGGGTCGAAGCCCGTTGATTATTGCCGATACCGGTCATAATCAGGATGGTATCAAAGAGGTTGTATTGCAGTTGAAACAGTTGCAATACAATCATTTACATATAGTGTTGGGGATGGTAAATGATAAAAATATCGATGCCATTCTTCAGTTATTGCCGCATACGGCCACCTATTATTTTTGTAAGGCTGATATCCCGCGTGGGTTAGATGCGCACCTACTTGCAGTAAAAGCGGATGAATTTGGTTTACGGGGTGAGGTTTTTGACTCGGTCTGGAATGCATATTACCGTGCCCGTCATATCGCGAAATATGATGATATCGTTTTTGTTGGAGGAAGTACATTTGTGGTTGCTGAAGTGGTTTAGGTCCGGAAAACGCTATCCTGAAGCCATCTGACGCATTGATTCCGATGGTGGTTTTATTCAAATCAGTTACTTTTTTTTTAAAATTTCCTTTGTTGTCCGACAATTATTCTTTCCATATTTTTTTCTAATTTTGATCAACTAAATTCAATTTATCATGAAAGCAAACCGGGCTCAAATCGATAGGTTTCTTGCCAATAAAACGATGGCCATTGTTGGTGCATCAAGGAATGAGAAGAAATTCGGGACACAATTGTTCATTCATTTGCAAAAACTTGGCTTTGAATTGTTTCCTGTCCATCATGAAGCAGCCGAAATTCAAGGTGTCCCGTGTGTAAAATCAATAGGAGAACTGCCTGCAACGGTGAAATCGATATGCCTTGTTACACATAAGCAGGCAACTGATGCTTTTATTGGTGAAGCTCTTGATCATGGTATCAATCAGATTTGGGTGCAGCAATTTTCCGAGACGGAAATGACAAAAAGCATCATTAAAAATACACCGCAGGCAAATATCATTACCGGCTGGTGCCTTTTCATGTACACCAATCCGGCAGGCATACATAATTTCCACCGGAAACTAAATAAGCTTTTCGGTTCGTTAGCCAGGTAATTGTTAATATTACCGGAGATATTTCAGGATTACCAATAAATCGTTGCGCTAATTTAGAAGCGATCCGACAAGTAACTTAATTTGTTTTATAGCGTTTGGAACAGCCAGTTTAACTTCTGCCGTTAGTTCGGTTCCCATCTCCTGATATTCTTTTATTGAAATGGCAACCAGATAAATGTCGGGCATGTTTCCCAATAAAAAGGCGGCATCAAGTAAATCCTTTAATCCAATTTCGTGAGCGCTTAGTTGTTTCGGGAAATCTTTCGCGAACTTAGGATGCAATACCCTTACATGACCTGCCGGAAATTCATCGAGTGAAGCATCTGCAATCACAACGCTATCGTAGGATTGTATAAATCCAAGCAGGTGAAAGCCACCTGTGCCTCCATCCAACAAATCGGCTTCCGTATATTCTTCATGTTCGAGAAGATTCACGATATGTACACCTACGCCTTCATCGTTAAGTAATAGATTTCCAATCCCCAGAACCAGGATTTTATTTTTTTCCAAAGTCAAATTTCAGAATAAGTCGTTAGTTACTTTTTCGTTTTATCATTCGTATTTTCGTCAAGGCTGTCAACGATATCCTCTTCAATGAATTTCCAACCTCCTATCATAGATGATGTTACCCCACGACGTTCGATATAATCATGGTAAAAAACCAGATAAACATGCACGATCGTGAACAGGATAAAACCCCACATCAGGATATGGTGTATTTGTCTGACTAAAATATCACCTCCCAAAACAGGGACAATCCAGGCGAATAAATTTGGCAGAAACGCATTACTCATAGCCGAATACATGCCAAAGCCTGTCAAACATTGAAAAACAAAGATCAGAAATGTAATGAAATAGACGAAACTTGCCAACGCGTTATGACCAATCGAACCGATACGTTTATGGGTAACCTGTAGCACATCTACTTTTATTACGTCGATAATCTCTTTCCATTGACTTGGTTTAAGAGGAATATAATTGTACCATCGGGAGAATTCGTTACCGACAAATCCCCAATAGGTTCGGAAGACGAAATTGAAAAAGAACAAAAATGCACTCACAAAATGAACGAATCTAACCGTCCCGAACCAGTAATTGAAATAGGCCTCAGTGCCCTTCATCAAGGCAGGCGGGTCACCAATTATATAACCAGTGATGCATAACGATGTGATACATAGTGCATTGATCCAGTGATACAAACGAACCGGGAATTCCCAGACATACACTTCGCGCAATGGGATTGATCTGCTTCTCATGGCTTAATAGCTTTTTAGTTCATGTACATGACTTCCTTTTTCATCGTAAACATGTACAGCACAAGCCAGACATGGATCGAAAGAATGAATTGTGCGGAGTACCTCGAGGGGTGAATTCAAATCGGCAACCGGCGTTCCTAACAATGATTCTTCATAAGCCGAGCGTTTACCTTCGGGATCACGCGGTGATGCGTTCCAGGTAGTTGGTACCACCAATTGGTAGTTTGCTATTTTCTTATCTTCAATCACGATAAAATGGGATAATGCTCCACGTGGAGCTTCTACCATACCAATGCCCCTGGCAATTTTGGGCCACGATTCAGGCTCCCACTTCACATTGTTTTGTGTGCGTGAATCCCCGTTTTTGATATTGGACAGGAGTTGTTGATAAAATTCCAGAGCCCAGTCGCAGCAAAGTTTTGTTTCGAGACCGCGCGCAGCCGTGCGCCCCAGCGTTGAGAAAAGTGCGCCAACGGGTACATTCAAGGCCATCAGCGTGCTGTCAATCACGGCTTTAATGTCTTCACGTCCGGCAGCATAGCCGACCAACATTCTCGATAATGGCCCAACCTCCATCGGCAATCCTTTCCAGCGGGGAGTCTTCACCCAACTATATTTTTGCGAAACATCGAATTGATCATAGGGTGGTTTGGGACCTGTATAATTCAGATTTGTTTCGCCTTCCCATGGGTGCAATCCAACGCCATCACCTTTTGAATAATCGTACCACGAGTTGTTGATAAATTCCTGAATTTGTGAAGGGTCATCTGCTTTTATCTCATGAATTTTACTCAGATCACGGTTCAGAATTACACCACGTGGCATTTTAAAACTATCCGGATTATTGTATCCATTGACCGGGAAATCGCCGAATGACATATAATTACTCAAACCACCACCAATGGCGCCCCAGTCGCTTTTATAATAGGAAGCAATTGCAAGTAAATCGGGGATATACACCTGATCCACGAAGGTTTTTGCATCTTCAAAGAGTTTACCTACTATTGCTAATCGTTCTGCATTTACGGCGTTCGCCTCATCGATATTTATTGAGCATGGAACACCGCCTACAAGATAGTTTGGATGGGGATTTTTACCGCCAAAAATAGTATGAACTTTAACAATTTCTTTTTGCCATTCGAGGGCTTCCAAATAATGGGCAACGGCAATGAGATTCACTTCCGGAGGGAGCTTATAGGCCGAATGACCCCAATATCCATTGGCAAAAATACCTAATTGACCACTTTCGACAAAGCTATGAAATCGTTTCTGTATATCGGTAAAATAGCCTACCGAGCTTTTTGGCCATGGTGAAATACTCTGTGCAATACGGGAAGCTTCAGCAGGATTGGCTTTGAGCGCCGATACAACATCAACCCAGTCGAGTGCATGCAATACATAAAAATGAACGACATGATCATGAATATACAAGGCATTTGCCATCAGGTTACGGATTAGTTCCGCGTTTGGGGGAGCAGTGATTCCGAGGGCATTCTCAACAGTTCTGACAGAGGTGAGTGAGTGGGTCGATGTGCAGACGCCACACACACGGCCGACAAAAGCCCATGCATCGCGCGGATCACGTCCTTTTAATATTGTTTCGATGCCACGTACCATTGTCCCGGCACTGTAAGCATCGGTAATTATTCCATCTTTCACTTCAATTTCAACCCGCAGATGACCTTCGATACGGGTGATGGGGTCTATTATTATTCTTTCGGCCATGATTATGATTCTTTAAGGGTTTCTGAATCTACAGTTGGTGAATTTGAAATATTTCGATGCTTGCGGATGTTGGTAACGATAGCATGACCTGCAATGCCTACTGCTGTTGCAACACCAAGTCCAAGTCCGATTTTATCGGCTGTCGTTTCAATACCAAATGCACCTGTGTTTGGTAAATGCTGATAAAAAGGTCCATTGTCCCAGAACCCGGCTTCGGAGCAACCAATGCATGGGTGTCCCGATTGTATCGGATAACTCAGTCCATCATTCCATTTAATAATACCACAGGAGTTATAAGTGACGGGTCCTTTACAACCCATTTTATAGAGGCAATACCCTCTTTTTGCACCTTCGTCATCGAATGATTCGACAAACAAGCCTGCATCAAAATTGGCGCGACGATAACAGGTATCATGCACCCTGCGCGAATAAAAAGCTTTTGGCCGACCTAATTCATCAAGCTGTGGAATACGGTCGAATGTGAGTAAATGCACGACCACTCCAGCCATAACATCCGCGATTGGCGGACAACCTTGAACATTAATAATCGGTTTACCGCTGATCACTTTATGTACTGGTTTTGCGCCCGTTGGATTTGGTTTGGCTGCCTGAACGCAACCAGATGAAGCGCAATTACCCCAGGCAACAACTGCTTTGGCATTTTTGGCCGCTTCTTCGAGTATCTGTAGCGCACTTCTGCCACCGATGCAACAATATGCCTCGTTTTCGGTAGGAATTGAACCTTCAACCATGACAATATATTCGCCGGGATATTTTTCCATGACCGTTTTATAGGCACTTTCTGCCTGAAATCCGGAAGCCGCCATCAAAGTCTCCTGATAGTCAAGCGAAATTTTATCAAGTACGATTGATGCTACAATTGGATGCGATGCCCGAATAAAAGATTCGCTGCAGCAGGTGCATTCCTGAAAGTGAAACCAGATTACCGGTAACCGGGGTTTGGTTTGAAGTGCATGAACGATCTGTCCGACACCACTGGTTTCAAGTCCCAGAAATGCTGCCATGGTCGTGCAAAACTTTAGAAAATCTTTACGGGATAAGCCTTCGTTTATGACTTCTTCGTAAAATGTGGGTTGCTTTTCTTTCATAAAGTTTAGGTTTTAGTAGTTCAATAGGACGTAAATATATATACATAATAATATGAATTCGATAAATTGTAATGCAATTATTGTAATTTATATTCTTTACAAATAAGTTTTGGTCGGTTTGCCCTGCTCTCATTGTCAAAGTCTTAGCCTTTAAAGTGCCGAAAACACACGGAAAACATGATTTTTCATTATTATAATTGTAACGAAATTCATGGTTTTAAAATACGATTCAGACAGGTATTATAGGAGAAATATTTCGTATTGACAAATTATTCCTGCTATGTTTTCGATGAGGTTTCTGATCTCGTAAACCTATTGTTTTATACTTATATAAAATGCATAAAACCGGATGGTCCTGTTTCAAAAATCAATACCGGCTATGGTTAACCGGATAGTTGAATTGAAAAATCTGCATGGATTGAAAAATTCTAAAACAATCGGGGTGTTATGAATTATTGCAATGTGGAGGATGAATAGGGATTACTTCGCGCCAACCTTACGGTTTTCAACAAATACTAAAACAACCAGGAAAATTGTAAAATTTATGATTTCGGTGTTAGATTAAACAATTCAGGATGACGCGCCGTTTTCGTTTTATAGAATTCTTCAATTATTTTAAAATCAGCTTCAAAATCGCCGGTGGGATAGATGGCCGGGCCGAAACCGGCTTCTTTTTTTCCGTAATCTAAAAAGCCTAGAAGGATGGGCACCTCAGCCCGGAGTGCGATATAATAAAATCCCCGTTTCCATTGTGTCACGAGTTTTCGGGTTCCCTCAGCCGCAACAATCATATTAAGTTGTTCGCTACTTTTAAAGAGTGTGGCCATCTCTTCGACAAGGTTGTTTTTTTTACCACGATCAACCGGAATGCCGCCGGCACGTTTCAGCAATCCACCCAACGGGTTCTGAAAAGCTTCTTTTTTAATCAAAAACCTGACCGGCACTCCAAATTTAAAATAGACCAATCTTCCGATAAAAAAATCAAGATTGCTTGTGTGTGGCGCCCCGATAATCACACATTTTTTTATATGCGAAGGTACTGTCCCGGTAATTTTCCATCCCAATAATCTTAGTAATATACCGGATATCGTTCGCATAGCGTTTCTTTTAGGTTGGCAAAGATACTAATTTGATTGAACATGGGAATAATCCAGGATGTCAGTATAAATAATTGGAAAACAATAATTTAATGTTGAATCTTGCGATCGTTCTTTCGACTTCGGATTGCATATTGCGAGGCATAATCCCGGCATTCACTCCTTGTTAATAAAAGTTAGGGGATTCAATAACTTACAATATATAGAAAGGATTATCCGGTTAAAAATCTGTTTCCAGATTTAACTGATCTTTAACCGTTCGTAATACGGGTCTATCCGCAGCCAGCTTCTCAAACTTTTCTTTATCAGTATAAGCACCCAACTCTTTCGGATTATCAACAACAATTGGTATAAGCTTAACCGAAGTATTCCTCAGTTTTGATTTTAAAAATTCGAGTAAAGCATTTATATTTAGTTTGTCGCTTACAATCAGTGTGTTGTCTGTTTGAAAAGTGATTTCATTGGCTTCGTTTAAAACAGGTTCATACCTGGAGATGGCATTTGTGAAACTTGGTGAAATCGTACGGTTTTGCACGATGAAAGCATTCCAAACAGTTTTCAACTGCTCCAGATCGAAAGGATCTGATAACTCAGGCTCAACCAGCTGTTGTTTTTCGCTATTTGATTTTCCAAAATCGCTGATCGAGATGGTTCGGGTGCTTTTCTGACGGCTAAACTCTTCATTAACCGGGGTTTTAGGTTCAGCAACCTTGGGAGTGCTTATGTTTGATGGGTAAGCGGATTTCGGTGTTGTTGGTGATGTTGGTGCACTATGTACCGGTTCCGAAACCTGTTTCGGAGAGATATGTGGCGTTGTGGCGGCACTCATCTGTATTTTTGGCACCTGTTGTGACGAAGCGGCTTGCCCCGTATTTTGAAGTGAGGCTATTTGTAACAGGCTGATTTCAAGATGTAACCGTTTGTTGTTGCTGTTTCTGTAATTCAGATCGCACTGGTTGTTGATGTCGAGGGCTTTCAATAAAAATTCAGGCTGGCATTGCTGGGCCTGCATGGCATATCTGTTGCGCAGATTCTCACTCACCTCCATGATCTTTAGTGTATTGACATCCCGGCTTACCAAAAGATTACGAAGATGATTTCCTAATCCGATGATGAAATGCTGTCCATCGAAACCATTGTCGATGATCTCGTTTAAAATCAGTAAGGTATTGCTCACATTCGACTGAAGGAGTGTTTCGGTGATCCTGAAATAGTATTCATAATCAAGTACATTCAGGTTTTCGATAACATTTTTGTAGGTAAAATTATAACCAGCAAAACTCACCATCTGGTCGAAAAGTGATAAGGCATCACGTAAAGCTCCATCCGATTTTTGCGCAATAATATTCAGCGCCTCCTCTTCAGCTGTAACGCCTTCCTTCGATGCCACAAATTGCAGGTGACGGGTGATATCTTCAACGGTAATTCGTTTAAAATCAAATATCTGACAACGCGACAGAATTGTAGGTATAATCTTATGTTTTTCGGTTGTTGCCAAAATAAATTTTGCGTATGCCGGCGGTTCTTCCAGCGTTTTCAGGAATGCATTAAAAGCAGCAGGCGAAAGCATATGAACCTCATCGATGATATATATTTTGTATTTTCCGACCTGTGGAGGGATACGAACCTGATCGACTAAGCTCCTGATATCGTCAACCGAATTATTTGATGCTGCATCAAGCTCATGGATATTAAATGACGCTGAATGATTGAACGAGGTGCATGATTCGCATTTGTCACAGGCTTCGGCATCCAGACCGGGATTCATGCAATTGATTGATTTGGCCATGATACGTGCGCAGGTCGTTTTACCCACTCCGCGCGGTCCGCAGAATAAAAACGCCTGTGCAAGAATGTTGTTTTTTATGGCATTCTTCAGCGTAGTTGTTATGGCCGATTGTCCTACAACAGTTTCAAAAGTAATAGGCCGGTATTTTCGCGCCGATACAACAAAGTTCTCCATGGATTAAGCTTATTTTCAGCACCAAAAATAGGAAATTTTGCGAAGATATTTTGAATGAAACAGAGTTTTCTGCCTTTCTTTGATACCGGATTATATTACGCATGTATCTCGCTGGAACTGAATAACTACGAACCACCTGATCGCACAGAAACATTTTTTGCGGGCTATGTTGGACCTGGATCAACTGCCATTTTTTAAAGATAATTCCTGATTATACCGAATATTTTTCGTGATCTTGCCCGACTGCTGATATTTGGCTAATTTTGGTCGCATGAATAAAATATTGGTTCTCGTCCCAAAAATTACACAGCGGCTTCGCTATGTGTTTGATTTGGTGCTTCATGAACAATTGGGGTTTCTCGTGGAATTGACAACCGTCGAAGCTGAATTCCTGACTTATGAAGGAATAAAAATATGTTATGGAGAAAACAAATGTGGGGATTCATTTTTTTTAAAAGCTACCCAATTATTGTTCGAAAGGGAAATATTCAGTCAGGATCTTAAGCCCTTTCATTACGGCGAATCGACCGTATTATTTCCTGTATTCAACAGTGAATCAGCACTTCCATACGATATTTTTGCAGCCTCTTTTTATTTGGTGAGTCGTTATGAAGAATACCTGCCCTTTGTAAAGGACGCGCATGGACGTTATCAGGCATCGTCGAGTATGCTGTTTCGGTTGAATTTGCTGCATAAACCCTTGGTGAATATCTGGTGCAAACAGCTTGAAATACGATTAAAAGAGCATTTCAATGGTTTGAAAATTCCTGAACGAAAATATAGCTTCATTCCAACCTACGATATTGATGCAGCCTGGGCTTATAAAAATAAAGGCTTTATCCGGACTTACGGTTCGTTTTTAAAGAATTTTATCGATGGTGATATGCAGGAGATAAAGATGAGATATGCAGTATTAACCAATAAAATAAAAGACCCGTTTGATACCTTTGAACTTCAGTTTGAGTTGCAGCAACAATATCAGTTGCATCCGATCTATTTCATACTGTTTGCCAATTATGATGTGAATGATAAAAATATACCGATAGATAACAATGAATTTCAGCTACTTATAAAACAGTTGGGCGATTATGCCGATGTTGGTATTCATCCGTCTTACGCTTCTTTTGATGATAAAACCAAACTAAAACCCGAAGTTCAACATCTCTCGCGTGTGTTAAACCGCGAAGTTACCAGGAGCCGACAGCATTTTCTGAGGATGAACCTGCCGATGACTTACCACAATTTAATCGATTTAGATATCACTGATGATTATACAATGGGTTACGCATCGCAAGCCGGTTTCAGGGCAGGGATAGCCGATAGTTTCTTTTTTTACGACCTCGATCATGATGGCCCGACACCATTGCGTTTGCATCCGTTTGCATTGATGGACGGCACCTTGCGCGATTATCTTAACATTGAACCCGAGGCAGCGCTCGAACTCGCGAAAAACTTAATTCACGAGGTAAAAAAAGTTCAGGGAACTTTTATCACCCTCTGGCATAACGAAAGCCTGAGTAACAGCAAGCGCTGGAGTGGCTGGTTAGATGTTTACAAACAGATTATCATTGAAGCTGTTCCATAATTGATTCACCCATTACTCACATAACTGACCGGATGATACGTTTTTTAAAGCATGACGAGATTGATAAGAACAAATGGGATAGCTGCATCAAAGAGGCATTCAACGGAAATATTTATGGTTGGTCGTGGTATCTCGATATAGTCCATCCTAACTGGAATGCACTTGTCGATGATGATTATGAACGTATTTTTCCGCTCACGGGTAATAATAAATTCGGAATTGGATATCTGTTTCAACCGTTTTTCTCGCAACAGCTTGGCATCTATTCAATATCCATCCTTAATCCGGCTATTGTTCAGCAGTTTTTATCGAATATTCCTGCCCAATATCAGTTTATTGAAATCAGGTTAAACTCTCATAACAAAACTGAAAGTGAGGGTTATGAAATGGTGAAACACCTGAATCATGAACTTGATCTGATAAATTCGTACGACAGGATTTTTAATAAATATTCAACCAATACCAAACGAAATCTCAGGAAAGCCCACGAAGCGGGCCTTACAATCAATAAAAACGGAAAGGCGGAAAGTATTATTCGTCTTTTCAGAAGTAACCGGGGTCGTACAATAAGCCATTGGAATGATCTTGAATATGCGCGACTGCTTAATCTGACACAGATGGCTAATTATCGCGGGCAAGCCTTGGTATATGCCGTTCATGATTCGAAAAATGAGTTGTGTGCCGGAGCAATTTTTATGCAAAGTCATTATAAAATTGTCTTTTTGTTTTCTGGTGCAAATCAAACGGCCAAAGAAAATCATGCATTGACATTTTTGCTCGATAGCGTGATTAAGGAATTTGCTCCAAGTCAATTTACCCTCGATTTTGAAGGCTCTGACGATGAAGGACTTGCACGGTTCTACAAAGGTTTTGGAAGCAAACAGACTGATTATCCGGGAATTGTTATTAACCGGCTCCCTTTAGTATGGAAAATTGGAATGAAAATAATCAGGAGGTTGAAATCGTCGCAATAATTGGAATCTATATTCCATTCTAACATTTTGATATTTAACAAATTCGTGCGATTTTTAACCGATTACGACGGTCAATCATCTATTTTTGCACATTGTATTCAGTTTTATATTCAGAATCCTTACTTTTGCTAATTAACAACACACATTAAAATGGTAAGAAACCTTGGCGAAACGAATTCTGTATTCAATCAGTTTATTGCTGAGATCCGTAACAGTGAGCTTCAAAACGATCGTATGCGATTCAGGCGAAATCTCGAACGTATCGGTGAAATATTTGCTTACGAGATCAGTAAAACTTTTGAATTTCAAGATGTTGAAGTTACTACACCACTTGGTGTGGCAACCATGCCATTGATCGTTAATCAGCCTATATTAGCGACAATCCTGCGTGCAGGTTTGCCGTTACATCAGGGATTGTTGAACTATTTCGATAAGGCCGACAACGCCTTTATTACGGCTTACCGGAAATATGATAAAAATGAAGCGTTTGAAATACGTGTTGAGTATATATCAAGCCCATCAATTGAAGATAAAATATTGATTCTGAGTGATCCTATGCTTGCCACCGGCGCTTCAATCATGAAAACACTGAAGGGATTGCAAGCACTTGGGAAACCCAAACACATCCACATTGTTTCGGCATTGGCCAGTATTGAAGGTGTCGAATTTGTAAAACGCAATGTTTTTGGAAAGAATGTGACCATTTGGGTTGGTGGATTAGATGATGAATTAACTGCACAGGCATATATCGTGCCTGGTTTGGGCGATGCCGGTGACCTGGCATTTGGAAGAAAAAGCGATTAAATTATTGAAATGAACAGACAGGCCTACGAAAATATACGCATCTCATTCGATTCAATCAGGAGTCATGCCTTGCGAACTGTGCTCACGATAGCTATCATTGGTTTCGGAATAATGGCGCTTGTTGGAATACTCACGGCCATCGACTCGATGAAATATTATCTTACCGAGAACTTTTCCATGATGGGTTCAAACACCTTCAACATCCGGAACCGTGAGATGGTTGTGCATATGGGAGGTCATCACAGCAGTGCGAAATCGTATAAAAACATTGATTATCGTGAGGCAATGGATTTTAAAGAACTTTATACTTTTCCGGCTTCTACCAGCATCTCTACCCGTGGAACAGGGATAGCAACACTAAAATATGAGTTGGAAAAAACCAATCCGAATATTCAAATTGTTGGTATCGACGAAAACTATCTGTTTAACTCAGGCTATGAAATAGAAAGAGGCCGGAATTTAACTGCCACCGAAGTGCAGAATGGCGCCCATCTTGCCGTTGTCGGAAGCCAGATCGTGAAGTCGCTGTTCAAATCGAATCAGGATCCGATCGGAAAAATAATCTCTGTTGGCCCGGGGAAATATCGTATCATCGGTGTGACAAAAGAAAAAGGTTCGAGCATGGGTTTCAGCGGTGACCGCGATTGCCTTGTCCCTATAAATAATGTCCGGCAGTATTTTTCACGTCCGAATATGAATTACAGCATCAGTGTCAGGACTGATAATGCTGAGAAAATGGAAGCTGCCATAGGCGAAGCAACCGGTTTGTTTCGCGTCATTCGCGGTGATATCCTTGGCCAGGATCCAACATTTACGATTGCAAAAAGTGATAATATTGCGAATATGTTACTCGGACTCACCGGTCAGATACGTCTTGGCGCCACTTTTATTGGTTTGATCACACTCATGGGGGCAGCCATCGGATTGATGAATATCATGCTTGTTTCGGTAACTGAACGCACACGTGAGATCGGTATCCGGAAAGCCATGGGTGCTACGCGTCGCACCATCCGTAACCAGTTTCTGGTTGAAGCAGTTGTGATTGCACAGATTGGCGGAGTTTTTGGAATTATTGCCGGAATAGGAGTAGGGAATATTATGTCATACTTTATTGGAAGCGCCTTCATTGTTCCGTGGCCCTGGATAGGATTGGCTTTGGTATTGTGCTTTTTCGTTGCCATGGCATCTGGTATTTTACCAGCTAACAAAGCAGCCCGACTCGACCCCATCGAATCGCTTCGGTATGAATAAAAGTACTTATTTGAATTTTTCACAACTATAACCAATTTATTCGCAGACTGATATGTATTATTTGCAATAAATTCGTTAATTAATCTTCGAAATAAAAAACTATGCAGGCATTCAAACAACGGATGAGTTTCACGAAGCGTGAGCAATACGCGATCGTTTTTCTGATGTTTGTAATGGTTATTTTATTGATTGTGAATATTTTCCCTGGATTGGTCATTCGTCCTGAACTTACCTCTTATCATAACCTTGATTCAATCGCGCTTACACATGGAGGTAAGTTGGTTAATGAGCCAGCTATGTCGCAGTCTGAGAATTTTGATGCCGCTAACCCCGAACGTGCCGCCCTCGACCTGAAACTGCATCCTTTTCAATTCAATCCGAATAAGTTACCCGCCAGCGAATGGAAAAAAATCGGTTTAAATGATAAGCAGATTCAAAATATTTTGAATTATGAGAAGAGCGGTGGTAAGTTCTTTAAAAAGAGTGATTTACAAAAAATATACAGCCTTACATTGGCCGAATATAAAATACTGGAGCCCTACATCGAAATACCCGAAACCAACTTTAATAAACCTTACAAATCCGGTACAACGGAGAAGGATTCGGTAAGTACTACTGAAAATATTGTTAGCCGGCAAATCATTTACGAACTGAATACCATTGATTCAAATCAACTGATCGGTATAAAAGATATCGGACCCTGGTTTGCTCACAGGATACTTCAATACCGACGTTCATTGGGAGGCTTTCTGAGTATAGAGCAATTGCGCGAAGTTTACGGAATCGATTCGGCAAGATATAACATTATTGTACGAAACGTTACGTTGAAAAACGTTGATATACAATTGCTTGCTGTCAACAAACGAACTTTTAAAGAGTTGATCCGTCATCCATATATGAACTATAATCTCACCAAAGCAATCGTAAACAAGCGCGAACGACAGGGTTTTGTGAAAAGCTGGAACGAATTGGTTTCACTCAATGCAAACGACTCTGTTTCTATTCTCAGGTTAAAGCCTTACCTCGATTTTAATTGATTCTTAATACGTTAACACAGATTGTTATCCGCTGAAGGTGCATTTACGATAGATAGTCTATCTTTGCCGAAAATAAAGGAGCATGATGACTTTTCGTGAATTAAATTTAAATTCCCCGTTAATCAATGCATTGGACGATTTGGGTGTAATAAAACCAACCAGCATCCAGTCAAAGGTTTTTTCGGTTATCATGTCAGGGAAAGATGTGCTGGGAATCGCCCAAACCGGTACCGGGAAAACATTCGCGTATCTGTTGCCCTGTCTTCGTCAATGGAAATTTTCTAAACATGGCCATCCGCAGATATTGGTTGTTGTACCAACCCGCGAATTGGTGGTTCAGGTAGCCGAAGAAGCAAGGAAACTTGGAAAATACATGAACATTCTGGTGGGTGGTGTTTATGGTGGAGCCAATATCAATACACAAGCGATCAAGGTTGCGGCTGGTCTTGATGTGCTTGTAGCAACACCCGGCCGTTTGCTCGACCTGATGCTGAAAGGCGCGCTGAATACCAAATACGTCAAACATCTGGTGATTGACGAGGTTGACGAGATGTTGACGCTTGGTTTTCGTCATCAATTGAACAGCATCTTAGAGTTGTTGCCCGAAAAACGCCAGAACCTGATGTTTTCGGCTACATTGACTGACGATGTTGAGAATATACTGGGGAAATATTTTAATTTCCCTGCCAAAATAGAAGCAGCACCGACGGGTACTCCGCTCGAAAATATCAGTCAGGTTCTGTATCAGCTTCCCAATTTCTATACAAAAGTCAATCTGCTTGAACAGAAACTCAGACAGCATGATGATATGAATAAAGTGTTGGTTTTCACGGCTTCGCGAAAATTGGCTGATGATCTTTTTGAGCAGATGTCACCGAAATTTGGAGAACAGTTAGCTGTGATACATTCAAACAAATCGCAGAATCAGCGCTTTAGAACTGTTGACAGCTTTCAGAAAGGGGAAATTCGGATACTGATTGCCACGGATATCATCGCACGTGGTTTGGATATAGCGGAGGTATCACACGTATTCAACTTCGATCTGCCCGACGAGGCCGAAACTTATATTCACCGCATCGGACGAACAGGCCGGTACGACAAAAGGGGAGAAGCCATCAGTTTTGTGTTGCCAAAAGAATGGTCGTTTCTGGCGGCTATCGAATCGCTGATGAAAATGAAAATCGAAGCCTTGCCTTTGCCCGAAGATTTGGTTATTTCGGATGAACTGACAGACGATGAACAGCCTAAGTTTTTTATGAAAGAGATTTCGTTGCTTAAACCGGCTGTTGAGTCGATTGGGCCGGCATTTCATGAAAAAAGCGAGAAAAACCAAAAAACCAATTATACCG
>JABFQW010000074.1 GCA_013141455.1 Bacteroidales bacterium | reverse complement strand
ACCAAAAGCTATTTCATAAAAACGAGCCTGATCCTTTTGACTCCATCGCGTGCTGCCTTCGGCGATATTACTACTTACAGAAACACATGCACGTCTCATTTGGCTAGTTAATCCAAATTTCTCATCATTCGGAAAGGAAGCAGTCAATACATAAACACTTTTAACAAGTATCCTTGACTTTTGCCAAACCTCCAAATTTTCAAATGCGTATTTCATTTCTCAAACTTTTAAACTAATCAACCGTTAAAACTTTAAACCCATAAACCTATCAACTAATCAACCAATCAACTTATCAACCACTAACGGCATCAATCCTTTAACATCAACAGGCGGAAGTTCATTTTCACCTTCACCCTTGTTTTTACCTTCCACTGCCATTCCAGCCACACGATAAAAATTATATCCATGTTGCTTTCCCTGTCCTGCAATCAGTAAATCCTCTTTTTCATACACCAGATTTTTACGATCATATTCACAAATTTCATAATCAGGTATAAGTTGAATTGCATAGGTTGGACAAGCCTCCTCGCAATATCCGCAGAAGATACAACGCGAAAAATTGATCCTGAAAGTCTCGGGATATCTTCTTCCTGTTTCTTCATCATTGGTAGCCTGCAATGAGATACAGTCAACAGGGCAGGCAGCAGCGCAGAGGTAACAACCTACACAGCGTTCCATCCCGTCAGGATCGCGTGTTAACACGATTCGTCCACGGTATCTGGCAGCCAGATCAACCTTCTCATCGGGGTACTCGATGGTCTCCCTTTTTGCAAAGGTATGACTGAGCGCCAATCCGATACTTCTTAAATGACTTAACATATATATATATTTTTGTCAAAAATTCAATTATTTACTTAAAAGAATTGCTCCTGTAACCAATATATTTATAAGTGATAATGGAAGCAATATTTTCCATCCGAAACCCAACAACTGATCGTATCGGGGTCGGGGTAAAGCGGCGCGCAACAAAATAATAAATGCGATGAATGCAAACACTTTTATCGTGAACCAGGCAAGAGGTGGCAGAAAATCAGGTCCTAACCAACCTCCAAAGAACAAGGTAGTTACCAAAGCCGAGATAAGCGTAATGGCCAGATATTCACCAACAAAAAACATCCCGAACTTCATACCTGAATATTCAGAGTGGAAACCGGCAATCAATTCACTCTCCGATTCCGGAATATCAAAAGGAATACGGTGCGATTCGGCTAAGCCAGCAATGAGAAAAATTACGAATCCGGCAAATTGTGGTATAACAAACCAAACATTTTTCTGGGCTTCAACAATGTCCACCATACTGAATGAACCGGTCATCATAACGACACCCATCAGCGAAAGTCCCATAAAAACTTCATAACTAAGCATTTGAGCTGCACCACGCATGGCACCTAACAACGAATATTTGTTATTTGATGCCCATCCGCCCAACACCAGACTATAAGCACCCAATGAAGATAATCCAAGGAAAAACAACAAACCAATGTTTAAATCAGCTACTACAATATCAGGTGAAAATGGAATTATTGCAAAGGTTATAAGTATGGTAATCAGAATGATAGCCGGTGCTAAAACAAATACAACACGATCAGCAAAACGTGGAATCCAATCCTCCTTGGTGAATATTTTAATGATATCGGCTACTACCTGCAACAATCCGAAAGGGCCAACCCGGTTAGGTCCCAAACGATCCTGCCAAACTGAAAGCAAGCGTCTTTCGATATATATATTACCGGCTGCAATGGTCAACAAAGTGATCAGTACGCCTGCAATGACTAAAGAATAATATAATGTTTCGTTCATATCTGCCATTATTTTTTAAATGTGACTTCCGACATTTCAGGATTTACCCCTTTATATCCTGCGGATACTCCGGCAAGACCTTCAGCCAATTCATTCATGATGATTACATTCACCGTCGCAAGTTGTCCGCCAATTGAAATTTCAAGCTTATCGTCGTTTTTCAATTCAGCCCTTTTAGCATCAGCAGGATGTAATCCTATGAATGCATTCCCGCTTCTTTCGATGATTGCCGGTGACTTCGTGCTTAATTCTTCTGAACCAAAAATCCTGTAAACAGGAACAGTTGTCAAGCCTTTTGCTGAAATTTTGAAAGCCTCAGGGATGGTCTGAAAATAAGATTCCTTATCAACCGTTGGCTCAATAAGGCGAAGACCTGGATCGCCGCCATGCAATGCTCCGCCAACCTCAATCTGATATTTGTTGATTGCCTGTGCCGAATTCCAGCCAGGTGACCAGTACGAAGTTGTCAAAGCTGAAGGAGCTTCGCCATGATATCCTTCCATGGTAAACGATAATGCTGAATCAATATCATTTACAGGTTTCAATTCATGAATATTGATATTAGCTTTCATGGCAGTCCGACCGCTATATCGGATCGATTCACGTGCAACTTTCTGTCCCAAAACCTTAAAATCGGGCGGTGGCGCAATATTAGCGATACCTTTAAACTGCGGAAGTGAATTCGCTACGGATGATGTAAAGTCGAAGAAACTATTTTCAATAAACGGTTTTTCAGTCGCATTACCGAGTTCGGCAATACGTCGCCAACTTTCCGGAGTATCTGTTTCAGGTACAAACACCTGATAAAAACGCTGTGCCCTACCCTCCTGATTTATGAAAGTTCCGTCAGCTTCCGAAAAGGTGCCAACGGGTAATACTACCGTGGCTTTCGCTGTTGTTTCGGTTTCGTTGTGGTCCAACACAATAATTTGTTCGAATTGTGAAAGATATGCATCAATCTTTTCTTTACCCAGGCGACGGTACAGATCATTCTCAACAATTACCAAGACCCCGGCTTTTGAACTTTTAGCTTCGTCAAATAATTCTTCAAGAGGCTTACCATCAAGCATTGTAACACCAACGCTATTGCTTTCTTCAAAGGTATAACTCAGTGATACCGATTTGCCGGCGCTCTTTAATGCCGTTGCAACATCAGATGCTGCTTTGATAACCTCAGAACTTTTACAATGTACGCCACTCACAATGAGCGGTTTATCAGATGATAATAAATCGTTGGCAATTTTTTCAGCCAATGTTTTAACCTCATCGGTTAAACCGGAAGGAAGAACAAGTTTGGTATTGATAAAATGTGCAACCGCATAACCTAAGCGTGCAATATTTTCCGGAGCACTAAAATAGGTAGTAGTGGCAACATCATCGAGGCGTGTGGCGACCGGAGCAGCAATATGCAACGGGCCATGTGCCGATTGTATAATTTCCCTGACAGGTGCATCGTTCCATTGAGGAATACCCGCTTTGTCAGCTTTTGGTTTTACTAAGTTTTTGATAGCCTGACGAATGGCTAAAGCCAGCATGGGTGCCGTTTGTGTAACATCTTCACCCAAAACAAATACTGATTCACTCTTTTCTACATCCTTCAGCGAAGGTGATTTAACACTTCCATTGATCAACGTATCAACGGCAAGCTTCGCCAGCTGATAATCACGCTTACTTAAACCGACCGAAAAGTTTTCGCTGCCAACAAATTGTTTCAGCGCGAAATTTGTTTCCAGCGAAGCCCTGGGTGATCCAACACCGATAACTTTCTTACCTTTTATTGATTTTGAAATAAAATCGAAAGCGGCTGATTTTGATACGCCTTCGGTTGACCCGGGAATAATATATTTCGTAATACGTTGGTCACTGTTAACAAACTCATAACCAAACCGTCCACGATCGCAAAGGAAATAACCGTTCACCTGTTCGTTGTAACGGCTGTAAATACGTCGAACTGTTCCATAACGTTCGCCGGCGATCGTGTTACAACCCACACTGCAATGCACACAGATCGAAGGAGCAGTGGTTAAATCCCATTTGCGGGTATGATGTTTCTTTAAGGTTTTATCTGTAAAAACACCGGTTGGGCATACTTCAACAAGGTTGCCACTAAATTCACTTTCGAGTACACCTTCTGATGCCCGTCCAAAATAAACCCGGTTACGTGATGAAAATACATTCAGGTCATCACCACCGGCATAGTCACGATAATAACGAACACATCGGTAACACTGGATACAGCGGTTCATTTCGTGGTTGATAAATGGTCCGAGATATTGATTATTGTGTGTACGTTTTTCAAATTCGAATCTTCTGTTTGTATGACCCGACATCACCGTCATATCCTGAAGATGACATTCGCCGCCTTCGTCACAAACCGGGCAATCGTGCGGGTGGTTGGTCATCAAAGCCTCAATCACATTTGCCCTGAATTCTTTCGCCTGCGGTGCCTCCGTTGAGATAATTGATCCTTCGGAAGCAGGTTCCATACACGACATCACAACACGGCCAACTTTGTCATTTTCGTCCCTGTATTTTACAACTGCACATTGTCTGCACGATCCTATGGATCCTAATTTTGGGTGCCAACAAAAATAAGGCACATCGAAACCGGCCGAAATACTGGCTTCCAAAAGGTTTTTGTTCGGATCTACCTCAAGTTCTTTACCGTTAATCTTAATCTTAGCCATCTTACTTTATTTCCACGAACATTTATGTTCTTTAATATGTAGCTCAAAATCTTCTCTAAAATATTTCAATGCACTTTGTAGCGGTGCCATTGCGCCGGGTGCCAAAGCACAGAAAGTATTGCCGGGTCCCATAAACTTAGTATGAAACTGCAGGATATCCAAATCCTTCATTTCACCTTTTCCATTCTCAATTTTCTGCAATATCTTTTCAGTCCAGGGCAATCCTTCACGACAAGGTGTACAAAAACCACACGATTCCTGAGCGAAAAAATGCTCAAGATTCAAAACCATGCCTACGGGGCAGGTTTTATCGTCGAGAACGATCATGGTTCCGGTACCAAGCCGGCTCCCTGCCGCTGCAACAGATGCGTAATCCATTCGGATATCGAGGTGCTGTTCAACCAAAAAATCAGTAGATGCGCCACCCGGCAGGCATCCTTTGAACTTTAAGCCATCGCGCATTCCACCAGCATGTTCTTCGAGTAACTCACGCAAGGTAACGCCAAAAGGTAATTCCCATAATCCGGGTTTTTTCACTTTACCGGAAGCGCCGAAAATTTTGGTACCTCCATCACCGGGGGTTAAACTCAATCCATTAAACCATTCGGCCCCATTGTTAATAATATGGGGAATATTACATAAGGTTTCAATATTATTTACGATCGTTGGCTGGCCAAATAGTCCGCTAACCTGCGGAAATGGTGGTTTTGCCCTTGGATTGGCGCGTTTTCCCTCGAGTGAATTCAACAAGGCTGTCTCTTCGCCGCAAATATAACGTCCAACGCTGGTATGCAGGTGCAAATTGAATTTGTAACCGGTCTTCAGAATATTATTTCCCAAATAACCCGCTTCGTATGCTTCCGCCAAGGCTTTGGCAACTACTTCAGCAGCATAAGTATATTCGCCACGAATAAAAATATAACCTTCGTCAGCCTGTATGGCAAAGGCAGTCCCTATCATACCTTCGATAAGCTGGTGTGGATTTCCTTCGATAAGCAACCTGTCTTTAAAGGTACCCGGCTCCATTTCGTCGCCATTGGCTACCAGATATTTGTGTTCGAATTCGCCCTGCATGGGAACAAAACTCCACTTTAAACCGGTGTTAAAGCCTGCTCCACCCCTTCCTTTGAGATTTGATTTTTTAACCAGCTCCTGAATCTCTTTGGGTTGCATTGCTAATGCCTTTTTAACGGACTGGTAGCCACCAAGGGACTCATACTCCTTGATAAACAACGGTTTTCCGTCGGGACGAATATTTTTTGTAAGCGGTCTCTCCATTTTATTTGAGTGGTTATCTGCTAAAGGTTAAGATAAAACGTTTATAAACGTGTAAGTATTCTTCTCTGATTTTATCATGGGTTTCCTTTAACTATTTGTATGAATTTAAAATCTCATCAATTTTTTCAGGGGTTAAATCGCGGTATAAATCTTTGCCAACTATCATCGCGGGGGCATGATCGCAGGTACCCAAACAGGGAACCGGAAGCATGGTAAAGCGGTCATCGGCTGTAGTTTCACCGTATTTGATCCCAAGTGTACGTTCAAGATGCTGTAAAACAGTTTCCAAACCCATGATGTAACAGCTAACACTGTCGCAAAGCAGGATAACATATTTACCAACCGGTCTGCGATAAATGAGGTTGTAAAATGTAGCAACACTATCAATCTCGTCGGCTGACATTTCCAGAAGTTCGGCAAGATCCTTCACGTTTTCATCCGAAACCCACCGGCGATGCTTTTGCACAACCTTCAAGGCTTCGATACAAGCAGCCTGCTTGTAAGGATAAAGATGGAATTCTTCTTTTATTTCGTGTATTTCTTCAGCTGTAAGCATCTCTATTTCAATATATTATTCAAATTTATCAAATCTCCTATTTATCGATATCGGCCAAAACAAAATCCATAGCACCCAATGTGGCCAACAAATCGGCAACTGAATATCCTCTGGTGATTAATGGCAGCATTTGCATATGTGCGAAAGATGGGGTCCGTATCGAATTTCTGTAAATGTTGGTATGAGCATCGCTGATCAGGTAATAACTATTATTTCCTTTGGAAGCCTCAACCGGAATCATTGCTTCACCTGCCGGTACAACCGGACCCCAGGTAACACCCACAAAATGGTTGATGAGTGTTTCAATATCCTGCATTGTCTGCACTTTTGGTGGCGGTGTTGTCAAAGGGTGATCGGCTTTGTAAGGACCTGAAGGCATGTTTTTCAAACATTGCTCAATAATACGCAGGCTCTGTCGCATTTCTTCAACGCGAACTAATCCACGGTCGTAACAATCGCCATTTGCACCAACAGGAATCTCGAATTCAAACTGATCGTATCCGCTATATGGCGTTGCTTTTCTGAAATCAAATTCAAAACCAGTGGCACGCAGATTTGATCCGGTGGCGCCCCACTCAATGGCTTCTTCGGTGGTGAAAATTCCGATCCCACGTGTACGTGCTTTGATCAGACTGTTTTTCATCACAAGATTATTATATTCGTTGAGCCTTTTGGGAAAATAATCGATGAAATCTTTCACTAATTTTTCCCAACCTTTGGGCAAATCCATGGCAGTACCACCAATTCGGAACCAGCTTGGATGCATCCTTGCACCGGTGATGGCTTCAACAATTTCCAAAACCCTTTCCCTGTCGGCGAACATATAAAAAACTGGTGAAAGTTGCCCGAGATCCTGTGCATAGGTTCCGTACCAAACCAGGTGGCTTGAGATTCGGAAAAACTCTGAAAGCATAACACGAATAACCTGGGCCCGATCGGGAACAATGATACCAGCTAATTTCTCGACCGGTAGCAAATAAGCGAGATTGTTTAAAACACCTCCTAGATAATCGATACGATCGGTATAAGGTATAAAAGAATGCCAGGTCTGACGTTCGGCCATTTTTTCGGCGCCACGATGATGGTAGCCAATTTCGGGAACGAGATCTTCGATTTCTTCACCGTCAAGCTGTGCAATAATTCGCAAAACACCGTGTGTACCAGGGTGTTGCGGACCAATGTTAAGAAACATGAATTCGGTATCGCCATTTGCCCGTTTCATACCCCAATCTTCGGGGACGAAGGTTAGTGCATTTAATTCAGCATCCTGAAGTTCATCGGTGAGATTATATTGCCCCATTTCAGTGGCTCTTGACGGATGTTCTTTACGCAACGGATGTCCCACCCAGCTTTTTGGCATCATCAAACGGGTCATGTGCGGATGACCGTCGAATTTGATTCCAAACATATCGAACACTTCCCTTTCGTACCAATTGGCATTTTTCCACAACAAAGTAATGCTTGGCATTGACGGATATTCTCCCTTCAGCGCAACTTTGATTCGAAGGTACTGGATGCGTTCGAAGGAAAAAAGATGATACACAAGTGTGAAATCACTATCAGGTTGACCTTCACGGTATTTGCG
>JABFQW010000024.1 GCA_013141455.1 Bacteroidales bacterium | reverse complement strand
ATTATTGACAATCAAATACTTAATAATTTAAATATTAATTGAAATGACAAAAGTAAAGTATGTTTATTCCTTTGGTGACCGCAAAGCCGAAGGAAATGCTTCCATGAAAAATCTGTTGGGTGGCAAAGGCGCCAACCTGGCCGATATGAACACTTTCGGTATTCCTGTTCCTCCGGGATTCACCATCACCACCGAAGTATGTACCATTTACAATGAACAAGGCAAAGATCATGCGATTAAATTGATCAAAACAGATGTTGAAGAAGCCGTTAAATCGGTTGAAAAAATAATGGGTACCAAATTTGGCAGCCGCGAAAACCCTTGTTTATTATCAGTTCGCTCTGGTGCACGTGCTTCCATGCCGGGTATGATGGACACTGTATTGAATCTGGGTTTGAATGATGAAGCTGTTGAAGGTATTGCTAAAAAATCGGGTAATGAACGCTTCGCCTGGGATTCATACCGCCGTTTTGTTCAAATGTTTGGCGATGTAGTGCTTGGCATGAAACCACAAACAAAAGAAGCACACGATCCTTTTGAAGAAATCATCGACAAGATGAAAGAAGAAAAAGGCGTAGCTCTCGACACAGAACTCACCACTGAGGATCTGAAAGAAATGGTGAAAAGGTTCAAAGCAGCTGTTAAAAAAGTTACCGGAAAAGATTTCCCAACCGACCCATGGGAACAACTCTTTGGTGCAGTCATGGCAGTTTTTGATAGCTGGATGAACGAAAGAGCAATTTTCTATCGCAAATTGAATAACATACCAAGTGAATGGGGAACAGCTGTTACTGTTCAGGCAATGGTATTCGGAAATATGGGTGAAAACTCAGGTACCGGTGTTGCTTTCACCAGAGATGCTGCCACCGGAGAAGATATTTTTAATGGTGAATATCTGATCAATGCACAAGGTGAAGACGTTGTTGCCGGTATCAGAACTCCACAGCAAATTACATTGGAAGGTTCGAAACGTTGGGCTGCCCAACAAAACATCAGTGAACAAGACAGAGCCACCAAATATCCTTCGCCTGAAGAGGTGATGCCTGCTGTTTATAAAGAACTTGACGAGGTTCAGCAAAGCCTTGAAGACCATTATACCGATATGCAGGATCTGGAATTTACCATTCAGGATGGCAAACTCTGGATGTTACAAACACGTAATGGAAAACGTACCGGCGCTGCCATGGTTCAGATTGCCGTTGAGATGGCTGAACAGGGATTAATCAAAAAGAGTGAAGCCCTGTTGCGCGTTGAACCAAATAAATTAGACGAGCTTTTGCACCCGGTATTTGACAATGCCGCATTGGCAAAAGCAAGCGTTATGACTAAAGGGTTACCTGCTTCGCCAGGCGCTGCTACCGGTCAAATTGTATTTCACGCCGATGAAGCTGAAGAATGGGCTGCCAAAGGCAAAAAAGTAATTTTGGTTCGTATCGAAACATCACCTGAAGACTTAAAAGGAATGAATGTTGCCGAGGGGATTCTCACGGCTCGTGGTGGTATGACATCGCATGCAGCCGTTGTTGCACGTGGTATGGGTAAATGCTGTGTTTCGGGTGCAGGTGAAATACAGATCGATTACACGAAACGAACCATTACCATGAAAGGCAAGACATTCAAAGAAGGTGATTTCCTTTCATTAAATGGTACCACCGGTGAAGTGTATGATGGCCGTGTTGCTACAAGAGTACCTGAAATGAGCGGTTATTTTGGCAAACTTATGGAAATGGCCGATTCAAAATCGAGGATGCTTGTCCGTACCAATGCCGATACACCACACGATGCCAAAGTTGCCCGTCAGTTTGGAGCTCAGGGAATCGGATTGTGCCGCACAGAGCATATGTTCTTTGGTGGTGATAAAATTCTTGCTATGCGTGAAATGATTCTTGCTGATGATGAAGCCGGACGCCGCATTGCACTTGAGAAATTATTACCCATGCAGCGCGAAGATTTTGAAGGAATTTTTGAAGCCATGCAAGATCTGCCTGTGACAGTACGTTTGCTCGATCCACCATTGCACGAATTTGTTCCTCATGACACAAAAGGTCAGAAAGAAATGGCTGAAGTAATGGGTGTTTCTGCTGCAACTATCAAAGCAAAAGTCGAAGGTCTTCACGAATTCAATCCAATGTTAGGCCATCGTGGTTGCCGGTTGGGTAACACTTATCCTGAAATCACGGAGATGCAGGCACGCGCCATCATCGAAGCTGCTTTGAACCTCAAGTCAAAGGGAATTAATGCATTACCAGAAATTATGATTCCATTAACCGGAACACTTAAAGAAATGGAAATGCAGGAAGTCATCGTTCGAAGCACCATTGAAAAGGTGTTTGCAGAAAGGGGTGATACGATAAAATATCTTGTTGGCACGATGATCGAAGTTCCAAGAGCTGCATTGGTTGCTGATAAAATAGCTCAGTCGGCCCAGTTCTTCTCCTTTGGCACAAACGACTTAACCCAGATGACTTTTGGTTATTCGCGCGATGATGCCGGAAAATTCCTCGAAGTTTACAAAGAAAAAGGTATTCTTGCCAATGATCCATTTCAGGTACTCGATCAGGAAGGTGTTGGTCAATTGGTGAAAATGGCTGTTGAAAGAGGCCGTATGACCCGCCCGAATATCAAATTGGGTATTTGCGGTGAACATGGTGGTGAACCAAGCTCAGTTAAATTCTGCCATACTGCCGGATTAAACTATGTTAGCTGTTCACCATTCCGCGTTCCAATTGCCCGATTGGCTGCTGCTCAGGCTGCTGTTGAAGAAAAGCTGGCAGGGAAAACTAAAAAAGATAAGAAAGAAAAAAAGGATAAAAAGAAATAATAATCCATTTTCTTAAATATTCAAAAGGCGTTAAATCAATGATTTAACGCCTTTTTTATATTCTAAATCTGTGCAATAATCACCACATAATTCTTACCATATTTCTTAGCACACTTAGGGCAGGTGGTGTACCACATATAGGTTTTCTTCGCGATCAATTGCTTCGATTTCATGACGATTTCAAAATCCTTCATCCATTTACCGGTATTTTGAAATGAACCTTCATACACTTTTGAATAGTAGTTACCACTTAGTGTGGTATTAACCGCGTCCGGAATTTCCTTATCCACAGCAAGATAAATATCCATATTCCATTTTGAGGTATGATCCGACAGGCATAATCCATCGGTCAATGTAACGCCCGCCTTTGTTATTTTGCTGTCGAGACGTTTCATCACACCGCCAAAGTTCATTGGCATATAAAACAGGGTGCAGACCTTATCGCGGATAAATCTCTTGTTTTCCCATTCGATCATTTTATCATCCCAGGGAACCGGGTCAAATTCGGGACAGCAAATAGTCTTTGTTTCTGATTGTAATGTCATAATCACCTCCTTTTTAAACTGTTAAAATAATAATGTATAATTGAACGACGAAAGCAGATTAATGAGGGTTTTTACTGATATTTTTTCATTCCGGATAGAAATCCGATGAATCAGGTAATAACGATATACCGTTTCAAAACCAAAAAAATTAAAAACAAGTATCAAAGATACGACGATCCTTATGCTCATTAATTAATTTCATCTCATTTTTTTACTACGCATATTTTAGCGTAAATCAACTATAATCAATGCATTAAATGGTTATTAATTAGGCTGACTTATAAAATTTAATCTTAAATTAATAAAGCCTCAAAATTTCGATGCAATTCAGCCAAGGTTTTTTCTAAATTTGCTCCAATGCATAAAACTCAAAAAACTTCAAATAAAAAATTTATGGCTAAAGATCAAAAACAAATTAAAGCTGAATTAGCGATTTATGGCATTCAGGATGTGATTGAAGCATATCACAATCCATCTTATGAAGTATTGTATCAACATGAAATGGATCCTGCACTCGAAGGGTTCTCAAAAGGCGTTCTGACAAACACCGGCGCTATATCGGTCGATACAGGAATCTTCACCGGCAGGTCACCAAAAGATAAATATGTTGTTTTCGATGAAGTATCGAAAGATACGATGTGGTGGTCAACGCAGGGTAAAAACGACAACCGTCCACTTGACCCGGAGAAATATCAAAAACTCAAAAAAATAGCAGCCAACCAACTTTCGGGCAAGAAATTGTATGTGATGGACGCTTATGCGGGGGCTAATCCTGATACCCGTTTGAAAGTAAGGTTTATCGTTGAAGTTGCCTGGCAGGCTCACTTTGTGAAAAATATGTTTATCCGGCCCGAAGAAAAAGAGTTGGATACTTTTGTCCCCGATTTCGTTGTGCTTAACGCATCCAAAGCTGTTAACAGCGAATGGAAGGAAATGGGTATGAATTCTGAAAACTTCATTGTTTTCGATCTCACCGAACGCACATCGCTCATCGGAGGCACCTGGTATGGTGGTGAAATGAAAAAAGGAATATTCACCATGATGAATTATTACCTTCCCCTGAGAGGAATTGCCTCGATGCACTGCTCGGCCAATGTTGGCAAAGACGGCGATGTTGCTATCTTTTTCGGACTTTCCGGAACCGGAAAAACAACCCTTTCTGCCGATCCAAAACGAATGCTCATCGGTGACGACGAACATGGCTGGGACGATGACGGGGTGTTTAACTTTGAAGGCGGTTGCTATGCAAAATGTATCAACCTTAGCAAAGAAAACGAGCCTGACATCTACCACGCAATCAAGCGGGATGCCTTACTCGAAAATCTTGTTGTGAGAACCGACGGATCGATTGATTTTGATGACAAATCAAAAACCGAAAATACACGTGTCTCCTACCCTATTTATCATATCGATAATATTGTTAAACCAGTATCGAAGGCCGGTCACGCTAAAAAAGTTATTTTCCTGACTGCTGATGCTTTTGGAGTGCTGCCTCCGGTTTCGAAACTCACCAGCGAACAGACCAAATATCATTTCTTGTCGGGTTTTACCGCAAAACTCGCCGGAACCGAGCGTGGTGTAACTTCACCTCAACCTACCTTCTCAGCCTGTTTTGGCAATGCTTTCCTGGCACTTCACCCAACCAAATATGCTATTGAGCTGGTGAAACGTATGGAAGCTTCCGGAGCTAAAGCGTATCTTGTAAATACTGGATGGAACGGAACCGGAAAACGCATCTCAATCAAAGACACACGCGCCATCATCGATGCCATCCTTGATGGCAGCATCGATCATGCCCCATCAAAAATGACCGATATTTTCAACCTTGAAATTCCAACTGAGTTACATGGTGTTAATACCGGGGTTTTGGATACGCGCAATACCTACGCTGATCCAGCCGAATATGACCGGAAAGCACACGAATTGGCCAAACTTTTCATCGAAAACTTTGCAAAATATACCGACAATGATGAAGGCAAACGCCTTGTTGCTGCTGGTCCGCAACTGTAAAAATATAATTTACAAGTCTAAAAGGATAGGAAGAAATTCTTATCCTTTTTTTGTTTCTACCGGCTTCAAATAAAAGTATACAAATCAACAAATGTTAATTGGATAGTTGATTTTTTTGTTGAATACAATCCATTTTGGGAAAATAACTTATTTTTGAATAATCATAATACAATGTCGTTTGGTTTAGGATTTTTAATTTTAAAAGTTTTTACCGCAAAGTTCGCTGAGAAGGCGCAAAGCGGTGCAGTGAGTTTACCGAACTGTGCCGCAGAGTCAAGAATTGTTATACAACTTTGCGGTACTCTGCGTAAAACTTAGCGGCTCTCCGCGGTTAATTTTTCAAGGATTTCATTTAACAAAACGATATTGAATCATAATATATAACCTATGCCAACAAATAAGAAAGATAAAGAATGGTACAAGCAAATGACGAAAGAAATTGCTGGTGAAAAAAACCTCATACCGGGCATTCACAATTATTGTGACAGATGGTGCGAGCGTTGTGCGTTTACGGCCCGTTGCGCTGTTTCACGAATGGAACAGGAAATGAATACAAATTTGGGCGAATCGGATTTGAATAATAAGAAATTCTGGGAACAACTTGCCATGGTGTATCAGGCTACTTTTGAATTGATTGAAGAAGGTGCCCGAAGGCATGGAATTGATCTGACTGATATTGGCGATCAAATTCAGTTCGAAAGACAGCCACCTGAAGAAACGGAAATACTTGCCAACAGCTATGGGAAAACATTTCACAACTGGCTGACTGAGAATCAGGAATATTTATCTTCTCAAGCAAAAACTGCAGCAATTATTGGTGAAAAGAAATTGCTTTCGTTAACCGAAGCCATTGAAGTACTTCAGTGGTATTGTTTTTTAATCGGTGCCAAAACCCATCGGGCATTCTTTAAATTTGAATTTGATGATGAAATTGATTTGCAGGATAATGATGGTTCGGCGAAGATTGCCATCATTGCCATTGACCGTTCGTTGCAGGCTTTCAGCGTTCTCTACCATCAATTGCCTGAAAAAGAAGATGATCTCATCGGGTTTATGGTCAATTTATCAAAAATAAAGGACCAGTTGATCAACAAATTTCCGAAGGCAATGAATTTTAAACGTCCAGGTTTCGATGAACTTTAGCATAGGTAATAAAGAAACATCCATTCAATCTTAACCTTTGATTCATTAATACTTAAAAGGTTAAAAGAGAATATTTTAACAATCGAAACTATTTAAATGCTGAAGGTTCAAAGGAAGCTGTAAAGCTCAAAAAAGTAGCCTTGAAAATTTTATTTGCAGGATTCATTTATTTGTCATTACCTTTGTCGCTCGTTCTTTAAAATAATATTCTTATCCAGAAAGACTGAGGGATTTGACCCAATGAAGTCTTGACAACCCTACTTTAAAACAGTAGAAGGTGCCAATTTCAACTCCGGAATACCGGAGACAGATAAGTTAGAAAATAGCCATTAATACATTTGTGATATATTAATTGCTCTTCTGACTTGTTGGGAGAGCATTTTTAATTTATGCCCTTTCACAAGTTGCCTGTATCTATAATCTGGATAAGTTGAAACGAATTAAAGTGTTTAACAATAAAACCCAGATTAAAATGAAAGAATCGACAAAAATTTTACACAGTATTCCGGTTGATAAACAAACCGGCGCCATCTCCACTCCTATTTACCAAACATCAACCTTTATTCAGGAAGCGCCGGGAGTGCACAAAGGATTTGATTATTCGCGAACCAATAATCCAACACGTAAAGTCCTGGAAGATTTAATCGCTACGCTTGAAAATGGTAAAAACGGCTATGCCTTTGCCAGTGGATTATCTGCTATTGATGCCGTGGTGAAACTACTTCAATCGGGCGATGAGATTGTGGCTGTTGACGATATCTACGGTGGCGCTTTTCGGCTTTTCACACATATCTATCAAAAATTTGGAATTACTATTAAATATGTAGATGCAACAGAGGTAGATCATGTGGCAGAAGCTGTTTCGGTTAAAACAAAACTCATCTGGATTGAATCGCCCACAAATCCCACCCTGAAGATATCCGACATCGGTGAAATTGCAAAAATTGCCAAAGCGAACAATGCTTTACTCTGTGTTGACAACACATTTGCTTCACCGGCATCCCAAAAACCACTCGATCTGGGTGCAGATATCGTGATCCATTCAGCAACGAAATACCTGTCGGGTCACAGTGATTTAATTGCCGGACTTGTTGTAACCAACGATGAAGCGTTAGGTGCTAAAATAAAATTTATCCAAAACGCATCGGGAGCAATTCTGGCTCCATTCGATAGCTGGCTGGTAATTCGTGGTATCGAAACGCTTGTATTGCGGGTGAAGCAACATGCCGAAAACGCTCAAAAAATAGCTGAATTCCTGCTGACTAATGAATTAGTAAAGAATGTTTATTATCCCGGTTTGCCACAACACAAAAACCATGACATCGCCCGAAAACAGCAAAAATATTTTGGTGGTGTAGTTACTTTCGATCTTAAAATTGATAGTAAAGAATTTGCCACACACATCGTTAGCAACACGAAATATTTTAAACTGGCCGAGAGTTTGGGCGGCGTGAAGAGCCTAATTTGTCTTCCATGCGAAATGACGCACAAGTCGATTCCCCGTGAAATAAGGTATAATTCGAATGTTACGGATAGCCTTATCCGTCTATCGGTTGGTTTGGAAGATGCGGACGATTTGATTGACGATTTGAAACAGGCATTTGAATCCTTGTCAGAAAAATTTACTGTTAAAAATTAATTGAATCATGGTAAGTCGAAAGAAATTAACAGTTGGATTATTCGGTTTTGGATGTGTTGGATATGGATTATACGAAGTACTGGAGAAAACTGCCGGATTGAAAGCCAATATCAAATGGATATGTGTAAAAGATAAAAGTAAATCGAGGCAAATACCCATGGATCGCTTCACGTTTGATGCAAATGATATTTTAAATGATGATGAAATAAACACGGTTGTTGAATTGATAGATGATGCCGATGCGGCATTCGAAATTGTAAAAGCCGCGCTTAAAAAGGGCAAAGCAGTGGTGACAGCCAATAAAAAAATGATAGCCGATCATTTTACCGAGTTACTTCAACTTCAGAAACAATACGATGTGCCCTTGTTGTATGAGGCGGCCTGTTGTGCCAGTATTCCAATCATCCGGAATCTGGAAGAATATTACGACAATGATTTACTAGAATCCATCGAAGGAATCGTAAATGGTTCAACCAATTACATCCTGACCAAAACCTCGGACGAACATATCTCGTATGCCGATGCGCTACATGAAGCCACCCTGAAAGGTTATGTTGAAACCAATCCGGCACTCGATACCGGCGGATACGATGCGAAATTCAAACTTCTGATTTTGATTGCACATGCTTTTGGCGTTGTAGCCAAACCCGACGAAATATTCAATCTCGGAATTGATAGGCTTGGCGACCTTGAATTGAATTATGCCAGAGAAAAAGGATTGAAAATCAAATTGGTAGCCTATGCTGAAAAAGCTTTAAACGGCAAGATAAAAGCATTTGTATTGCCAAAATTTGTTCATAAGACTGATAAACTTTTCAATGTGGACGATGTGTTTAACGGCGTGAAAACGAAATCCTATTTCAGTGATACCCAGTTTTTTGTTGGAAAAGGTGCCGGTGCCTACCCAACAGCCTCGGCAGTATTGTCCGATATTTCAGCGCTTACCTACGATTACAGGTACGAATATAAAAAGATGGATCTCACAGAATCACTTGAAACAGATAATCATATTTCGCTTAAGATATTGTTGCGTCATAACTTGTTGAATGGGCCTGAATTTGAAAAACACTTCGAAGAAATCAACGAATCGTATCGGAATCAGGAATCCGGCTATACAATTGGGATAATTTCGTTAAAAGAATTAAAAGAAATTGTCGCGTATCACGACCCTGATTCTTCAATTATACTCTGCGAGGTTTGTAATGCAAAACCAATGTTAATCTCCTGAAATAATCAGGACAAATTTGATTTGGTGCTTCGTTCAATTTCCATCCCGGTTCACAGCGCGAAAGTCATTATCTTTGCCTGTGATTCTGGTCAATTTTCATATGAATACGAAAATTGTATGATTTATGTTCAATTTTCACATATCGAAAAGAAGGCCGGAATTATAACTTAAATGGAATAAATTGTATGCATGAACTTTCGATTGCCGCGAGTATTGTTGAAATTGTGGAAGAAGAAGCCCGGGTGGCGGGTGCATCCAGGGTAGAAAACATCACCATCGAAATTGGCACACTTTCGGGAGTAATGATTGAAGCACTTCAGTTTGCAATGGAAGAAATGATGTTGACCACTTCGTTCAGCGGAGCAAAAATAAACTATGATATTGTAACTGCCGTGGCCAGTTGCGAGGAGTGTTGCAGTGAATTTGTAGCTGAAGATCTTTTTAAAGTATGTCCCGTTTGTAATAGCTCGAAAACCTATTACATCAGAGGAAAAGAGTTAAAAATAAAGTCAATAGAAGTAGAAAGAGATAACTAATATTAAATCAAAAAAAAATGTGCGGAACATGCGGTTGCGGTGAGGAAATGAAAATCACCTACAGGAAAAGTGGTGAGAATCAAAATTCAGAATCAGGACATAGTCATCATCATTATCATGGTGACCATTTGCACTCACACGACCATGATCACGAACATCCTCATAATCATTCGCATGATGCGGCTACAGGCAATTCCATAATTATTCCATTAGAAAGAAACATACTTGCGAAAAATAATCTTTTGGCAGAACGAAACAGAGGTTATTTTGAAGGCCTGAATATTAAGGCTATCAATCTTGTAAGTTCACCGGGTTCGGGAAAAACCAGTATGCTTGAAAGGACAATCCGTGAAAAAGGCGCTGAATTGAAATGTTACGTGATTGAAGGTGATCAGCAAACGATGAACGATGCCAACCGGATTGAAGCGGCTGGTGCGCCTGCGATACAGATAAATACGGGAACAGGATGTCATCTTGATGCAACAATGGTTTATCATGCAGTGAAACAGTTAGATATGGCAAAAGACAGCACGCTGTTCATCGAAAACGTGGGTAATCTGGTTTGTCCTTCCATGTTCGACCTGGGTGAAACCAAAAGGGTAGTAATCATCAGTGTTACCGAAGGCGACGATAAACCGGCCAAATATCCTGATATGTTTCAAACATCGCACCTCTGTCTGATAAATAAAACAGATCTTTTGCCTTATGTTGATTTCTCAATTGAGAAAGTTAAAGAAACAGCCTTAAAAGTGAACCATCAGCTTGAATTTATCGAAATAAGTGCCAAAACCGGAGAAGGAATGGAAAGCTGGTATCAATGGCTCAACGATCTTCGAAAGATGTAATACCCAATAATTTGTGGTTTTCGGCCCGGATTCATGATTTTCTATTGATAAAATATAACAATGTTAATATTTTAACATAAAAATGTTGTTTTTGTCAATATTGGAGTATATTTTTGCATAAAATGTGAATATATTAACATTATAATCATGATGAAAAACCTACCACACAAGACCATCGAAAGATTGAGTCAATATCGCAGGGCGCTGTTGATCTGCCTTGAAAAAGGACAGACGCATATTTATTCGCATGAGATTGCCAAAATCCAGCACATCACAGCCGTACAGGTACGTCGTGATCTGATGTTGATCGGATATACCGGTACGCTGCGAAAAGGTTATAATGTGAAGGATCTTATTGACCTGATTGGAAATATTATCGACTCGGCCGAAGGTATCAATGTAGCCATTTTAGGTATGGGCAACCTGGGTCGCGCGTTGATAAACTATTTCGCCGGTAAAAGATCGCAATTGAAAATTGTTGCCGGTTTTGATATAAATCCGGATAAAATTGGAAACACCATGTCGGGTGTACCTTGCTATTCATCAGAAGACATGGCAACGATTATCAGGGAGAAAAACATAAAAGTGGGAATCATGACTGTTCCTGCCGAATTTGCAACGCTCACCGCCGAACAATTGGTTAAAGCAGGAATCAGGGGAATTTTAAACTATACCCCGAAACCTGTGAATGTTCCGCCAAATGTATATCTCGAAGAATATGATATGATAACTTCACTCGAAAAAGTAGCATTTTTTGTGAAGATTAATGATGATTGATGCTAAACCCCAACGAAACAATCAGCAATTATTCGATCAGGTTTAAACAATCGTGATCCTTGTGCCACCGTCATCAACACCAAGCAAGGAAGCCTCTGTAACGATTGTATCTTTTCCGCTACGCTCCACAAAACTGATAGCCGCCCTGATTTTTGGAGCCATGCTGCCTTCACCAAACTGACCTTCGATCAGATATTTTTTGGCTTCAGCAATGGTGATTTTGTCAAGAGATTTCTCCTGTGGCGTGTTAAAATTTATACAGACTTTCGGAACATCGGTCATGATAAAAAACTTATCGGCCCTGATTTGCGATGCAAGCAATGAACTCGCCAAATCTTTATCGATCACGGCATCGATACCCTGTAATTTATTCCTTTCAATATAAAAACAAGGAATGCCACCACCGCCGACAGCAATCACAATATGACCTTCGCGTGCAATCTTTTCGATGGATTGCCGGTTAAAGATAATCATTGGATCGGGTGAAGCAACTACTTTTCGCCATCCGCGTCCACGGGCATCTTCCTTAAAAACAGATTTTGTTTCCAATGAAATTTTATCCGCTTCTTCTTTAGTATAAAAAGGCCCGATAGGTTTGGTCGGATTCAAAAAGGCCGGATCATCCCTATTAACCAACACCTGCGTGATAATAGAGATAATATCGCGATCCAGGTCTTTCGCCATCAAAACATTGCGTAACTGCTGCTCAATCACGTAGCCAATAAAACCCTGAGAATAGGCCACACTGATGTCGAGCGGCATATCGGGCATACCATATAATTTATTTCCTGCTGTATTTGCCAACAAAATATTACCAACCTGTGGTCCATTTCCATGGGTGATAACTAAGTTATAGTTTTTATCCATCAACTTCGTTATATTCATACAAGAGCTGTATGCATTCGCTTCCTGCTCATCTATTGTTCCCTTCTGGTTACCTCTCAACAAAGCGTTACCACCAAAAGCTACCACCGCTAATTTCTTCATTTTCTTCGAATTTGATTTTTAATTCTATACAAATATACATTTTTATTCAATCGATAATTTAGGCTGTGATTTTATTCACAAGCTATTAAGCCAATTTTTAAGCATATCATATCCTTGTTTTATGTCATATTGAACAAAAAAAAGAATTGAATGTTATTTCATAAAAAACCCACTATGAAAAAACTTCAGTTTATTTTAATCTCACTTACCATGCTTTCCGTATTCACGCTTAAAGCGCAGGAAACATCAAAAGTTAAAATCACCCACACTTTTGCTCCATTACCTTATGCCTACGATGCCTTAGAGAAATCTATTGATAAAGAGACGATGGAAATTCATTACGACCGTCATCACAGGGCGTATTACAACAATTTTTTGAAATCAATTGAAGGAACTGAAATGGAGTATCTGACCATCAATCAGTTATTTGCAGAGATCAGCAACTATCCGGTTGCAGTTCGCAATAACGCGGGTGGTTATTTCAACCATGAATTTTTCTGGAACTGTATGTCACCAACAGGCGGAGGCGCTCCAACCGGTAAATTATCCGAAGCTATCAATGCCAGTTTTGGTTCATTTGATGAATTTAAAAAGCAATTTGAGAAAGCTGCGACTACGCGTTTTGGTAGTGGCTGGGCATGGTTGAGTGTTGATGCAAAGGGTAAACTTTTTATTTCATCGACACCAAATCAGGATAATCCATTGATGGATATTGCCGAACAAAAAGGCACACCTCTTTTGGCACTTGATGTTTGGGAACATGCCTACTATCTTCGTTATCAAAACAAAAGGGCATCCTATATTACCGCCTTTTGGGATATTGCTAACTGGGAAGAAGCCGGAAAAAGATTTGAAACTGCGGTTAAATAGTATAATTTTTGATTCTTAAGTTATTGTGTTTCTGTCTATTACATTCTATGATACAACATACTTATTCAACGAATTTTTAGATTTTCAATACTGCTATCTTGCAGAATTTAGTAACTATTCATGCCGGAGGTTAGTCAAACAACGATGATACTTCCGGCATTTTCATATATATTTGTTTCATGAAGAACCAGCAAAAAGCGTATTTTTTCGCATTGGTAACCGTTATGTTATGGTCCACGATGAGTACTGCATTCAAACTCACGCTTGGATTAATACGTTTCGACAATCTTTTATTTTGGTCAGTACTGTTTGCCATGGTTTCTGTCGGAATTCTCATGTTTTTTGAAGGAAAATTCAGCTTACTTTTTAAGGTTACAAAATCTCAGCTTTGGTTATCCGCTTTGTTGGGATTAATCAACCCGTTTGGTTATTATCTCGTCCTTTTTAAAGCCTACGAATTGCTTCAGGCACAGGAAGCTGGTGTTTTGAATTATACCTGGCCAGTTATTCTGGTCATTTTATCAGCTATTTTTCTAAAACAGAAAATCGGCTGGCTGAGTATGTCCGCCATTATCGTAAGTTTTGTAGGTTTATTGATTATCAGTACGAAAGGAAATATTTTTGGATTGAAATTTCAACATCCAACTGGTATATTGCTGGCTGTCGGAAGTGCTTTTCTTTGGGCAACTTACTGGATATTAAACATGAAAGATACCCGTGAAGGGACAAGTAAGATATTTCTGAACCTGTTTTTTGGAACGATCTATATCCTGATTTATATGCTGGTGTTTTCAAAAATTGCCATCCCATCGGTAAAAGGTTTTTTTGGTGCCTTCTATATCGGAACGTTTGAGATGGGGATAACTTTTGTTTTATGGATGATGGCGCTGAATTATTCGGTGACAACAGCAAAAGTGAGCAATCTTATTTTTTTATCACCATTCATCGCGCTTCTTTTCATCAGAATATTTGTTGGCGAAAAAATTCTGCCATCAACAATTTTGGGTCTGGCATTGATTATAACCGGTATTCTGATGCAACAAATGAAACAACTTAAAAAATGGTCAACCAAAACAATAAACCAACATTGAGCTAAATTATATGACAAAACGAATGAATTATAGTATTATCACACAACAAGTTGTGATCCTTTGTCGTGAGGTTGGTAAATTTATCAAAGTAGAATCAGGCAGGATTAAACAATCAGATATCGAAGAAAAGGGACTCCATGACCTTGTTTCATACGTTGATAAAACGGCTGAGCAGATGTTAATTGATGCATTAAAAAAAATGGTTCCTGAGGCTGGTTTTATTGCAGAGGAGAGCGGAATCGTTGAATCGGCCACTTACCGGTGGATCATCGATCCACTTGACGGAACCACAAATTTCATCCATAAAATACCTTTGTATTCGATTAGTATCGCGTTGCAAATGAACGGAATTACCATGTTGGGTGTTGTTTACGAAATTAACCAGGATGAGTGTTTTTATGCTTCGCACGATGGAATCGCTTATTTAAACGGCTCACCCATACATGTGAGTCAAACGTCCACATTATCAGATAGTTTGATTGCCACTGGATTTCCTTATTACGATTTCAGCAGGCTAAAACCTTACCTTGCTTTCTTTGAAAATTTAATTACCAATACAAGGGGTATCAGACGATTAGGCTCTGCCGCTGTCGATTTGGTTTATGTTGCCTGTGGAAGATTTGAAGCCTTTTATGAATATGGTTTACACCCCTGGGATGTAGCTGCCGGAGCGTTCATTGTAGAGCGGGCCGGTGGAAAATTATCGGGATTTGATGGTGAGTCAGATGTAGTATTTGGTAAAGATATTCTTGCGACCAATGGATTGGTTCACAAGGAGATATTAGACAAAATCGCATCACATTTTAAACCTGCGGTTTAGCTGGTCGCCTAAAGTTACTTTTTCCCTTTGGATGGAACTTCCGTTTATTTGTATGACTTCTGTCATGTGTACTTTCAAGTGTTGGCCCTTCACCCAATTCTTCAGGAAGTGGTAATTTGCGTACGGTGTTTTGGATAAATTCCTCAATACGCCGAAACTTTCCCATTTCTTTCTCGTTGATGAAGGTGATAGCCAGACCGGTTTTTTCGGCCCGTGCTGTACGACCCACACGATGTACATAATCCTCAGCATCTCCGGGAACATTGTAATTGATAACCAGACTGATATCATCAACATCAATTCCGCGTGATACGATATCCGTGGCAACTAATATCTGTATTTCCCTGTTCCTGAAATTATTCAACACTTTCTCACGCTGATCCTGCTCAAGATCCGAATGAATTGCCTGCACATCGAGCTTACGTTTCTTTAAAGCGCTCTCGATCTCCTTCACTCCTGATTTTGTTGCTGAGAAAATCAGAACAAGCGGAAGATCTCTTCCTGTTATCAGCTTGTCGATCAGGGCAATTTTCTGGTTATCATGTACAATATAAGCAGCTTGTAAAACATTCTCGGCCGGCTTCGAAACAGCAAGGTTTATTTCTTTATGATTGTGTAATATCTTTTTTGCCATCGACCTGATTTCACCCGGCATCGTAGCCGAAAACATCATGGTCTGCCGGATTTCGGGAAGTGCGCGTAAAATTCGCTGGATATCAGGCATGAAACCCATATCCAACATACGATCGGCTTCATCGAGGACCAGGAATCCCAATTTTGAGAAATCGACATATCCGAGGTTTAAGTGCGAAAGTAAACGACCAGGTGTAGCAATGATCACATTTGCCCCGGTTTTAATGGCTTTCTTTTCTATTTCGAAGTCGTTGCCTGTTCCACCCCCATAAACAGCCAATGAGCTTACCCCGGTGAAATATGCAAATCCTTCGAGTTGCCTGTCGATTTGAACCGCTAATTCGCGTGTTGGCGCGATGATCAGTGCGCGAATAAAATCGTCATGCTCAGTGTTCATCATGATCCGGTGGAGCAATGGCAATAAAAATGCCGCTGTTTTTCCGGTACCAGTCTGAGCACAGGCAATCAAATCAAAACCATTGATTAATAGAGGTATAGCTTGTTCCTGAATGGGGCTGGGCTTTTCGTATCCCATGGCTTCAACGCCTTCCATCAGGCTGGGGTTGAGATTAAAATCGGTGAAATTCAAATGATTATATACTTTTTATTACTACAAAAAAACCAACCAGGTCCAAATCGCTTGATTGATAATTGTTTACAAAAGTAATGTATTTTGTGTTACGGAGTCGTACAAGTTAAAACGATTGAATAGTTTCATCATTTTCAGGTTAAAATAATGATTCACTGTACATAAATCGTATTTTTACAAAGCAGAAATAGCAATAAGTACATATCAATCGGATATAGATCAACAAATAAATCATGAAGCCAGATACCATCTATCATTTCAAAAAGATACCCGTTTATCTTTCATTAATAACAATACTTTTCTTTCAAACTATCGAATTAAGGGCAATTATCAGTCAGGATGAAGATACTGTTGTTGCGAAGGTGTATGTGTTCGATATAAAAGAAGAGATTGCAGCACCTGTCTGGAGGAAAACACAACTTGCTTTTCAAAAGGCCAATGAACAACATAGCAATCTTATTTTGATTCACATGAATACTTACGGCGGTTTGGTTGATGTGGCAGATTCCATCAGGACTAAAATTTTAAATTCGACCATCCCGGTTTATGTGTTTATTGATAACAATGCTGCTTCGGCAGGAGCTTTAATTTCAATCGCCTGCGACAGTATATATATGGTGCCGGGTGCAAGTATCGGCGCCGCTACCGTAGTAAATCAGACAGGCGAAGTGGTGCCTGATAAGTTTCAGTCGTATATGCGATCGATGATGCGCTCAACCGCGGAAGCTACCGGTCGTGACCCTAAAATTGCACAGGCCATGGTTGATCCCAGCATGTATGTTGCAGGTGTTTCCGATTCAGGTAAAGTGCTCACTTTCACTACTTCGGAGGCAATTCGTCACCAATTTTGCAATGGAAAAGCACATTCAATCCGTGAGGTGTTACGTATTTCAGGACATGCGAACGTCGAAATTACGTATCAGGAATTGAACCTTCTTGACTGGTTAATTGACTTTTTAATCCATCCTGCTGTGAGCAGCATATTGATAATCGTTATTATAGGTGGTATTTATTTCGAAATTCAGTCTCCCGGAATCGGGTTCCCGATACTTGTTGCCATCATCGCCGCATTATTATATTTTGCTCCCTTGTATCTTGAAGGATTGGCATTGAATTGGGAAATTTTAATATTTGTCATCGGTATTATCCTTCTATTAATTGAAATCTTTGCGATTCCTGGCTTCGGGGTGATTGGGATTTTTGGACTGGTATTTATCATTGGCGGACTCACTTTTGCCATGCTTGAAAATGTTGAGGGGAAACCCTTTTCCATTGAAATGGTTCCTTTTATCAAATCGTTTTTTACTGTGATTATTGCTATTCTGGTCGCTTTGATTGGTTCCATTTACCTGAGTAAAAAATTATTTTCTTCAACATCATTTGGGCAGTTTGCTTTGAATAGCGTTCAAGATAAAAAAGAAGGATTTACTTCAGCAACAGAAGGTTATACCCAAATGATCGGCAAGAAAGGCAGGGTTAAAAGCATGCTCCGCCCATCTGGTAAAATTGAAATTGATGGTGAAATATTTGATGCAACGGCTGTTTCAGGATTCATAGATAAAGATGAAGCGATAGAAGTAATAAAGTATCAAACCGGGCAATTGTTTGTCAGGAAATCAAAACAATAAGCTGGATCAGACATTTTTATTATTCCGGTCACAACTGAATAAATCGAATTCGAACTATTTCCGTAATTCAATTCAAATTGTGATGGATGGAGAAATGAAATTATTACCTTCGTCGTAATTTCAAAATTTGCACATGAACACAGTATGATCCTTCGAAATATCACACGCAACTTATTGATTATATGTAGCTTGATTTCTACTACGCTTTATTCGCAACGGAAACAAATCGAACCCATGAAAATGGATGAAGCTGTTGTAATTGATGGAATTCTTGATGAAGCAATATGGTCAAAAACCACTATCGCGACCGACTTCTCCCAATTTGAACCTTACAATTTATCACCGGCAAGATACGGCACTGAGGTACGTGTACTTTATAACGATATTGGATTGTATGTTGGCGCAACTATTTTTGATCCTCATCCTGATAGCATCTCACTCGAACTCAGAAGCCGCGATGATGATGGCCTGGCCGATTTTTTCGGTGTTGTGATTGACCCCTTTTGTGATGGATTGAATGGTTTCGGGTTTGCTGTCACTGCAAGAGGCGTACAGATTGATTTTAAGTCAGGTGCTGATAATGAGGATGATGTTGGTTGGGATGCCGTTTGGAAGAGTAAAACCAGTTTGAATGACGATGGTTGGATCGCGGAGTTATTCATTCCATATGCCGCCATTCGATTCGTTAAAAAGGATATCCAAACATGGCGTATCAATTTTTGGAGAAGCGTGCAACGCTATCGTGAATACGATACCTGGAGTCCGGTTGACATAAAAGTAGCGAGCGAACTTGCGCAGTCCGGCGAGTTGATTGGATTAAAAAACCTGAAACCCCCATTACGTTTAAGCGCAACACCTTATGTATCAGCAAGTGGTAATTATTATTCAGGCGATCATTCCTTTGGAAGTAATTACAATTTCGGGCTTGACTTAAAAGCCGGATTGAGTGAGAGTTTCACCCTCGATCTTACCCTGATCCCCGACTTTGGTCAGGTTGAATCAGATAAAAAAATATACTCCCTCTCCCCTTTTGAGGTTTATTATGAAGAGAAACGACCCTTCTTTACCGAAGGAACAGAGCTATTCAGCAAAGGCGATGTATTCTATTCGAGGCGGGTTGGAGCGAGCCCGGGGAAATACAATGAAATCGAAAACAATTATCTCCCTGAAGATATTATTGAGAATCCCGAATCGGCCCAGCTTATCAATGCATTTAAACTATCAGGTAAAACGAAATCGGGTCTCGGAATTGGTGTTTTTAATGCAATGAACTCGAATACATATGCAAGGGTGATCGATTCGAACCAGGTTGAAAAGCAGATTCTTACCGGTCCATATACCAATTTCAATATGTTCATTCTGGATCAGGCATTTAAAAACAATTCGTATGTAAGCTTCTACAATACAAATGTTTACAAACCAGAAAACCAGTATGCAGCCAACGTAACCGGAAGTGAATTCCGGCTTCGCAACAATTCGAACAACTATGAAATTGGTGGATTACTTAATGTAAGTCAACATTATTCAGCGCTAAACAAACCCCGGTATGGAGAAAAAGCAACAGTGCGATTAGCTAAAGTAAGCGGAATAATACAGGCAGTAACATGGTTAAATATGGTATCGGAAAATTACAACCCCAATGACATGGGATTTCAACAACGGACCAATGAATTCGAAAACGGGCTGAGTATCAGTCATAATATCTTCGAGCCACGGGGTTCCATCGTGAAATGGTACACCAACCTCGAACTTACCCAGTTATACCAGCACATTCCAAGGAAATTTGCCTTGTTTGAAATAGCTGCTACAACACGTGGCACCTTTAAAAATCAATTGACGATAGGTGGAGACGCGGGTATGAGCCCACTTGGTTATTACGATTTTTACGAACCAAGGGTAAACGGAAGATATTATTTTGAATCGCCGGCCTACTCATTCAATGTATGGACTTCACCTGATTACAGCAAAACCTTTATTATAGACGATTATATCGGATTTTGGCATTCACTTGGCAAAAAGCAATTTACCTACTGGATTGGTATGGATCCGCGATGGAGAATAAAAGACAATTTTTTGTTAATCCCTGGAATCAGATATGAATTTCAGAATAATAGTATAGGTTATGTTACCGATTCAATAAACAGCATTAATCAAACTGAAGAAATTATTTTTGGACGTCGCGATATTAAAACGATAACAAGCACGTTGTCTGCTGATTACATTTTCACAAAAGATATCTCGCTGTCTGTAAAGATGCGTCATTACTGGTTAAATGTTACCTATCTGAGCTATTACGATCTCCTCGAAGACGGAAGTCTGAAAAGCAACCATTACGATAAAATGAATGACTTTTCGATAAATTATTTTAATCTCGATTTGGTTTTTCAGTGGAATTTTGCACCCGGCAGCGAATTGCTCGTTATATGGAAAAATGCGATTTACAACGAAAAAGAGGGATCACCCAAGGGTGTAAGTTATCTTGAAAACATTCAAAATATGTATGACTCACCCATCAACAATAGCCTGACAATTAAAGCATTATATTATCTCGACTGGCAGTATTTTAAACGAAACAGGAAAGGCCAATCTAAGGCTATATCATCTGATGTGAGAAATCATCAGGAATATAATTCAGCGTACTCGCACAAACCGACGAAGCAAATCGGATTGCCTGCCCGATACAGATAGAAACCAAATCTTTCCGGGTCAAAACACCATCAGTGCCCGATTCAGAGATTTTTATCAAAGCGTTGATAAATCCGGCGTTGAACGAATCACCCGCTCCTATCGTACTCACTACTTGTATTGATGGAACATCAATGCACAAGTGAAAGTGCTGATTGAAAGCTTCGACTTTTTGTGATCCATACGTGATTATCAATAATTTACAATTCTCAGACTGTAATTTATGCCAAACTTCTGTTATTACCGAAGTGTCAAAAATTGCTTCAAAATCTTCATTCGATCCCCTGATAATATTGGCATTTCGGAAATTATAATTCAATCTGTCACGTATAATGGTATTTAAGTCGGTCGCCGAACTTCTGTAGTTTGGGTCATAGAAAACAAGGCTTCCTGCCGATTTCGCCATTTCAACCAATCTGATTATCGTTTCATTCAATTCGTGACTAATGGAAGAGAACGAACCAAAAAGCAGGATTGAATCTGAATTTAAATCCGGAAACAAATTCTGAAAACGACTATCGGGGAAGTATTTATAAAAAGTATAGCTTGCTTTTGCCTGATCATCGAGAACAGCAAATGCCAATGAAGTTTTTGCACCGTGATAAATACATGAATATTTTAATCCGATATTTTCCCTTTCAAGAAATCCTTTCAGAATTTTACCCGGTCCATCATCGGCAAATTCGGTCATCAATTGAACCGATACACCACTCCGGGCTAAGGAAACAGCGCAGTTTAATACCGAACCACCCGGAATTATGCAAAGCGGATCGTAAATAATATCGAGTAACGACTCACCAAAAGCGACTACAGTTTTCAATGTATCTGCTATTCAAGATAGGTATATCCGTATAGTCCTGAACGATAATTACTTAAAAACTCTTTACCCTCTTCATTTGAAATTTTTCCCTGTTTCACTGATGACATTACCCAGGTTTCAACTGTCCGAACAAGCTTTTTCGAGTTGTACTGAACATAATCCAACACTTCAGCCACTGTTTCGCCATCGATTACCTGATCGATATAATAACCCTTCGCATCCACCGAAACATGCACGGCATTGGTATCGCCAAAAAGATTGTGAAGATCACCCAAAATTTCCTGGTATGCGCCAACGAGAAATACCCCGATATAATACGGTTCTTTTGATTTCAGGGAATGTACCGGCATATGGTGACTAAAATTCCTCGTTGCAATGAAATTATCTATTTTACCATCCGAATCGCAGGTGATATCCTGTAAAGTAGCAAAACGGTCAGGTTTTTCTTCAAGACGATGGATTGGAATTATTGGGAATATCTGATCGATCGCCCATGAATCTGGTAACGACTGGAACAACGAGAAATTACAAAAATATTTGTCAGACAGTAATTTAGCAAGACTCGAAAACTCTTCAGGAGGACGTTTCATTGAATTCGCCATCTGGTAAATCTCCTGTGCAATCGACCAGAATAACCTTTCAATTTGTGCACGTGTCTTCAGATCGACAAGTCCGAGACTGAACATCTCGAGTGCTTCTTCGCGAATTTGCTGGGCATCGTGCCAGGTTTCGAGCATGCTTGTCTGACTGAGATGTTCCCACGAATTAAACAATTCATGCAACATTTCGTGATCATCGGCCTGCACTTCTTCATCATCATCCCAGGTTGGCAACTTGGTTGACTCCAACACTTCAAATACCAATACTGAATGGTGGGCTGTGAGTGATCGACCCGACTCGGTAATGATATTGGGATGCGGTATATCGTTTTTATCACTGGCATCGACCATGGCAAAAGTGGCATCGTTCACGTATTCCTGAATGCTGTAGTTTACGCTGCTCCCACTATTTGATGAACGACTGCCATCATAATCAACTCCCAGTCCACCACCAACGTCAACAAAGCCAATTTTAAATCCGAGCTTGTGCAATTGAACATAAAACTGAGCGGCCTCACGTAGTGCAATTTTTATACTCCGGATTTTATTTACCTGACTGCCGATATGGAAATGAACTAACCGAAGCGAATCCTGCATCTTGTTTTTTTCAAGAAAATCGAGTGCATCGAGCAATTCACTCGATGTTAGACCAAATTTACTTACGTCACCTCCCGAATCTTCCCATTTACCACTTCCTGTGCTGGCCAATTTGATACGTATTCCCAGATTTGGCACTACTTTCAACCGTTTGGCAACACGAGCAATCAACTTCAATTCGTTCATCTTTTCGACGACAATAAATATCGTACGTCCCATTTTTTGAGCCAATAATGCCAACTCAATATAACTTTCGTCTTTATATCCGTTGCAGATGATCATGGAATCATGATCAGGATTGATGGCGATAACCGTATGCAATTCGGGTTTCGAGCCAGCTTCCAACCCAATATTGAATTTGCGTCCATGATTGACAATCTCTTCAACAACCGGACGCATCTGATTTACTTTGATCGGGTAAACAATAAAATTCTGGGCTTTGAAATCATATTCTTCTGCGGCAACCTTGAAACAGTTACTCATTTGCTCGATCCTGCTATCTAAGATATCAGGAAAACGAAGCAAAACCGGGGCAGACACATCACGTAGCTGCAGCTCGTCAATTAAATCTTTCAGATCGACTGCAGCACTACCCGGACGTGGTGTTACAATTACATTTCCCTTTTCGTTGATCGAGAAATAATTGATTCCCCATCCGTGAATATTGTACAGCTCAGCTGAATCTTCAACACGCCATTTTCTCATCGTATGTTACAAAATTTTAAAGGTTTACAGATTATTAAAGTGGTGCAAAAGTAAGAAAAAACAATCCTCTGCTTTTGTTTTTTATTTAATCATAAATATATATAAATCAACATTTTATCAATAGTAACTGTTGATTAACAGGCTGAGGACGTTTTTTCGTGATAAATAAGTAAAACCTTCACGTTTAATTTCAACGGTTTAAAACAGCCTAATATTACCGGTAATTATTTTATTTCAGTTGAAATGAATCACCATTAGAAACTGTCTAAAATTTTAACTTAAGTTGAATGTTATAATCAATTGTCAGGCTGAGCGCAGTCGAAGCCGACCAAACAAATAAAAAAACTCGTTTATAATATTAAAAAAGAGCATTTCGACTTCGCTCAATGTGACAGAAATACGAGTTTTTATCATTTATAATTTCATTTTAACATTTTTAGACAGTTTCTTATACTTTTGAAGGCGAAATAAATTTATAAACTACACCTGCCAGCAAGGCTCCGACAATAGGCGCTACCCAAAAAAGCCATAGCTGGCCTATCGCCCAATCACCGGCAAAAAGAGCCTGACTTGTACTACGGGCAGGATTCACAGATGTGTTTGTTACAGGAATACTAATTAAATGAATAAGCGTCAAACCCAGACCTATCGCCAATCCTGTAAATCCTTTGGGTGCTTTGGCATCTGTTACACCTAAAATAATTATTAAAAACATGAATGTCATTACAATTTCCGAAACCAATGCCGCAAGCATATTGTAACCACCAGGTGAATGTTCACCGAAACCATTTGCTGCAAAACCACCAATCGCAAAACCTTCTTTGCCTGATGCGATAACATATAAAACAGCTGCTCCAGCGATTGCCCCTAAAACCTGCGCTGCAATATAGGGTAGCAATTCTTTTTTATCGAACCGACCACCGGCCCATAATCCAATTGAGACTGCCGGATTAAGGTGACAACCCGAAATATGACCGATTGCATAAGCCATTGTCACAACAGTTAAACCGAATGCCAATGCGACACCAACAAATCCAATTCCAAGTTCAGGATAAGCGGCAGCTAAAACAGCGCTTCCACAACCACCCAATACCAACCAAAAGGTTCCAATAAATTCTGCGATTAATTTTTTCATGGTTTGTTTTTTTTTGATTTTACAATCTGTTAGTTCAATTCATAAATCGGCTAAGTATTAATTTGATTTACTGAGAGTAAGAATGAATCAATTAAAATTTTGATATACATGAAAACCCGTAATAGTAAGTTTCAAAAACCTTATTTTTAATTTCATTTTAACCTTAGTAGCGATTAGTCATTGTATTCAATCATACCTTATTACCTTATTTTGATTCAATATTTTTCTCAGACGGCAGTAAAGTTTTTTAGTAAAATTTGATAAATTCTTCGTATTCTTCTAAAAAAGTCACTTTTCGATGGTGTTTAGGTTGATTTAAGATGTATTTGCAAACCCGATCAACATCCGATTTAGATACTGAAAAAGCAGACGCTGATTCTTGCCAGGCAAATTGATTGTTACATAGTTTGTTTTGAATGATAAATCTTTGTGAACTTTCTGCAACAATACAAGCCATGGTTTCTTCTGAAATTTTTGGAGAGCGTGAAATGAGAAAATGTACATGCTCGGGATTAGCATATATCGCATATAATTGTGAATCATTGTTTTTTACAATACCAGTAATATATTTTTCTATTCTTTCCCAGTGTTTTTCAGAAATGAGCGGTAACCGGTGTAAAGTGGTTAATATAAAATGGCAGTATAAATTATTATATTCTATTTTCATCTTAATTGATTGACAATAAGGTAATAAGGTCAAAGAATTGTTTTCTTTTCTTTCTACGAAGGTTTTTAGAAATGATAAGGTTCTAAATTAAACAACTTAAATCATGAATATCACAAAACTATAAACTTTTTCAGCATATCAAAATAAAATTTTACCTATAAATCATCTCTGAATTCAGCGATGAAATCAAAATTAAGTCACTTTTAACGGAATACTTCAATTCTGTATAATTTCTTTTCAACAGGTAAACGATATGCCCGTTTTTTATACCTTAGCCGTAAATGTACTTTCGATGATTTTAATAGCAGATAGCGGATCAACCAAAACAGAATGGATGGTTATTGACAATAATTTGTGTTCCGGAACATTCATAACCTCAGGATTCAATCCTTATTACTTCAAAAGTAATGAGATAGAATTATTACTCGCAAATGAACTGCCCATGAACCTGAATATCAACAAAATTGATACTGTAATATACTATGGTTCAGGTTGTTCAACTGAGCATAATTGCTCAATTGTCAGGAGCGCTTTCGCAAGACTTTTCTTTAATGCCACGATTACCATTTATCATGATATGTTGGCCGCAGCTCATGCATTATTTAGCCGTTCAGCCGGTATTGCCTGCATTCTGGGCACTGGTTCAAATTCATGTTTTTACGATGGTGAAAACATTGTTCATCAGGTACCATCGTTAGGCTATTTACTTGGAGATGAAGGTAGTGCGACAGCAATCGGTAAGAAGCTTATTACTTCAATCGTTTATAAAGAAGCGCCCAAAGTAATTATCGAAGCATTTGAAAACACCTTTGATTACACTTTAGGCCAAATACTCGATTTGCTTTACAGAAAAGAAAAACCGGGTGTTTTCCTTTCAGGTTTTTCGAAATTTGTAGGAGATCATATTTCAAATCCCTTTTGCCAGGACCTGGTATCCGGGGTCTTTGATGATTTCATTCGGGTTCATCTGCTTAAATATGATGCTTGTTATGAAATTCCGGTTAGTTTCACCGGATCGGTTGCTTTTCATTTCAACGGAATACTGAAAGAAAGATTATCAAAATCAGGTATTCAATTTGGTAAAACCCTGGCTTCACCGGCAGAAGGATTGATTGCCTATTATACCTCCTAATAATTACAAACTCATTTTTTTTAATAAGGTGGTAGAGGTTAACCATATTATGGTTTTAAAATTCACTGGTGTTTAGTTTAGTAATGCAGTCTTCGACTACGCTCAGACTGACTTATTTCGACTACGCTCAGACTGACCTACTTCGACTACGCCCAGACTGACAGTCATCCTGAATAGCCTGTCTCATCATCAAGACGAGGGTGTCTAAGGCCTGTTATCCTGAGCGAAGTCGAAGGATTTTATTGAAGATTGATCCCATAATTAGGGTCTGCTGAAAAACCCACTGAAGGTTCGGATTGACCTCGTAGAGGTCATATGTTTATAGAAAATGATGATGAGAAAGATATTCGACCCCGTCCGGGGTCGCATATTTACATGTTTGATCTATTTTCTATAAATATTTTATCCCTCTGGGATAATTGTTAGACAGTCCGAATATTAAGTGCAAGCATTTTTTGATTGCCCTTTAAAATTACTTGCACTTCTTTCTCGCAAATCATCATTTATATTATTCAATATCAATGAGTAATCTGTTTTTCAGCAGACCCTAATTAAAGGATTTTGTTTTATTTTTTTAAAAAGTCTTATGGATTTACATTCATCACCCGCATCTGATGATTGATCGATTCGAGATGTATGGCTTTAAAAAGCTGATCAATAAACTCAGCGCTCAGTCCCTTGTCCAAACCTTTTGCAGTTACCTTCAGGATAATTTCTTCCCAGCGTTGGTTTTGAAGTATCGTGATATTGTTGTCATTCTTGTACTTACCAATGGTTTCAGACACCTGCATACGTTGTTCCATCAGGTCGAGAAGCTGATCGTCGAACAAATCGATCTGAATCCTGAGCTCGCCAAGTATATCTAAAAATTTACTATCGTGCGAAATTGCCTGCCTGAATATCAGTCTCTCAAGCATATCTTTCAATCCTGATGGCGTAATCTGTTGGTTTTTATCGCTCCAGGCATTATCAGGATCGGGATGTGATTCAATCATGAGGCCATCGAAATTCAGGTCCATGGCTTTCTGTGCAATTTCAAACAGATATGGTCTTGCACCGCCGATATGGCTTGGATCGCAAAGCATGGGCAAATCGGGAATCCGCATACGCAGTTCGATAGGAACCTGCCATTTGGGCTGATTGCGATAGGCTGTTTTTTCGTAGGTGGAAAATCCGCGATGTATGGCACCAAGATGTTTTATGCCTGCCGCATAAATACGTTCGATAGCTCCTATCCACAATTCAAGGTCGGGATTAACCGGATTTTTTACAAAAACCATCACATCGGTACCAACCAATGCATCAGCGATTTCCTGCATTGCGAAAGGATTTGCCGAGGTGCGGGCACCTATCCACAACACATCGATACCAAATTTAATAGCCTCATACACATGTTTTTGGGTGGCGACTTCGGTACCAACAGGCATACCGGTTTCGTGTTTCACCTGTTTCAACCATTTAAGACCTTCGGTACCAACACCTTCAAATGCATTTGGACGGGTACGTGCTTTCCAGATTCCGGCTCTGAAAACATCAACTTTTTTTAAGGCAGCGAGTTGAAATGCTGCATCCATCAGTTGTTTCTCAGTTTCAGCGCTGCACGGACCAGAAATAAGCAAGGGTCGTCCTTTATAAATACTCCAGTTTTGAATGGGTTCGATAAATAGTTTTGTTTTCATGTAGTTCTGGTATCGTTAGTAAAATATAATTTGTTTCCATTAAATCTAATTCAGGATTTTTCTGATTGTATTTGCTTCATTCATAAGGTCTTTCAGTCCGTCCTGGTTTTTTTCTAAAATATACTTTTTGAAGAGGTTCATCTTTTCGAGGTAACTATCCATCACTTCGATGATATATTCAGCATTCTGCAAGAAGATCGGCGCCCAGGTTTCAGCATTGCTCTTTGCCAGCCTCACTGTGGAATCGAACCCTCCGCCAGCTAATTTCAGGATGGTACCTTCATCCTTTTCTTTAGCCAAAACACTTAATGCGAGCGAAAACGAGGTGATATGCGAAATGTGAGATACATAAGCCACATGAATATCATGTTCAACCGATTTCATATACGACAGCCTCATATTCAATGTTTTGTACAATGCCATAACTGTTTCGAGTGCATCCGCATCTGAAAGTTCAGGATCACAAATGATAGCATGTTTGTAATCGAAAAGTTTTCCGATGGCAGCCATCGGGCCTGAGAATTCGGTTCCAGCCATAGGGTGCGAGGCCACATATCGACCGCGGTTCGGGTGATTGATAACGGCATTGGCAATCCCGGCCTTTGTTGAACCCATATCTGTTACCACTTTATTCGTTTCCCCGATCCAGTTCAGAATGTCGGGCAGCATCTCGCGGTTGACATTCACAGGTGTGCTCAATATTATTAATTCCGATTTACTCACTGCATTTTGTAAGGTATCAATCTCATCCACTAACCCGCTGTGCAGTGCAATATTCTGGTGGTGGATATTGCTGTCAACCCCGACAATGGTATCAGCAAAACCACGCCGTTTCAGGTCGATAGCGAGCGAACCACCAATTAATCCGATTCCAACGATACACACTTTCATCAGGTTATACCCTTTCTGAAACCCAATAGTGAATCGACAACTGATCTTACTACGGGAATACTATTCCTATTTTTCATTTTTACATCCATTTTTAATTAAATATTTGATAACCTGTCAATTGCTTTATTTAACATTGTTTCATTTGCACAAAGCGATATCCTGATATAATCGTTGCCCTGGTCTCCAAAAATAAAACCGGGTGTGATAAAAACATGGGCTTTGTGCAATATGGTTTCGGTAAGTTCTTCACCATCCGAAAAACCTGACGGTATTTTGCCCCAGACAAACAAACCTGTCTGTGAGCTGTCAAAGCTACATTTGATTTGATGCATGATCCTATCGACCAATTTTCGTCGTTTCCGATATATCTCATTCACCGAATCATGCCATGCTGTTGCGCTGTTTAATGCCTCAACAGCAGCTAATTGCATGGGTTGAAACATACCCGAATCCATATTGCTTTTCACTTTAACGATGTTCGAGATATACTCTTTGTGTCCGGCCACCATACCAATCCGCCAACCGGCCATATTATGCGATTTACTCATCGAGTTGAGTTCCAGCGCAATATCCATTGCCCCATCCACCGATAATAAACTCAGATGCTTATTGTTTAAAATGAAACTATAAGGATTATCGTTAATTATCAAAATACTGTGTTTGTGTGCGAAAGCAACAAGATCATCGAATAGTTTTTTATTACCATTGGTTCCCGTTGGCATGTGCGGATAATTTACCCACATGATTTTCACCCGGCTCAAATCGCTATTCTCCAGCTCCTGAAGATCTGGATACCAGTTGCGACAGGCATCCAGCTTATAATACCTGACTTTCGCACCGACTAATTTTGTGACCGCTGCATAGGTCGGATAGCCAGGATTTGGAACCAATACTTCATCGCCTTCATTTACAAAGGCCATACTGATGTGCATGATACCTTCCTTAGAACCAATCAGCGGTAAAATCTCGTTTTCCGGATTAAGTGTAATATGAAAATATTTCAGATACCAATCAGCAAATGCCTGGCGTAATGCAGGAATGCCGTTGTAACTTTGATAACCATGCGTATTATGCATTCCGGCAGCTTCACTTAATTTATTAATGACATTCGTTGCAGGAGGAAGATCGGGACTTCCGATACCAAGATTAATGATTTCGGCTCCTGCTTTTCGCATTTCCTCAATCTGCCTTAGTTTTTGTGAAAAATAATATTCCTGGACTAATTCAGTCCTCAATGATGGTTTTATTTTCAGTTGGCCGTTGTCCATGTTGGTATTCTCCTAATAATTGAAAATGTTCTGTTAAAGGTTTAATCGCCCCGAGTGCCTGTTGATACCGGTAATAATCTTTAAATACAAGGTCGATATAAAAGAAATATTCCCATTCGACACCAATGATCGGGAGCGATTGAATTTTGGTAAGATTCATAGAATAAAATGATAATACCGAAAGAACCTGCGACAATTGCCCTTCTTCATGTTTGAGTGAAAAACATAGTGTTGCCTTGTTAATCGTTTGATTGGCAATCTGTTCCAACTCTTTCACTTTCTCACTTTCGGTGATAAGCTGAAAACGTGTGAAATTACGTTTGTTGGTTTCAACTTCTGTTTTCAAAATTTCCATGTTATACATCCGGGCTGCGAGTTCGCTTCCCAATGCTCCGATTCCCAAAAGGTTTTCTTCCCTGATCCATTTAACACTCAGCGCTGTGTCGGCCGAATCGATGATGCGAACACCCTTGCGCCGCAACTCATTCAAAAAAAACTGACATTGCTGGATAGCGATAGGGTGTGAATGAATCTCTTTGATATCATTGATTGTTTGTCCCGGTAAGGCAATCAGATTTTGTACAACACGAAGATATTGTTCGCCCATGATTGTCAATCCACTTTCGCGCAACAAGGCAAGATTCTGTAACAGACTCCCGGCTACGGAGTTTTCCATGGCTACGATACCGCAATCAACCCTTTTATCGGATAGTTCGTTGAACAAATCGTTAAATGTTTCGCACGGAACAATTTCAATCGGGATTTCACCAAAAAACCGTTTCGCGGCTATCTCGTGAAATGCACCAAATCCACCCTGAATGGCAACACGTATCCTGTTTTCTTTTATTGGAGTCATATTTTTAAGCAAAAAAAAAGTCCCGAACTATCCGGGACTTTTACATTATTTATTTTTTATAAGCAATAACGCATCAGTCCGGCTTCTGCAGATAATAAAAAAAGAAGTAAAACAAAGATGTGTTGTGTGCTTTCATGATGTCATGTTTGATTCATTTTTTATCGGGAGAACAACTCCTTCTGTGAAAAATGATTGGGCAAAAATAGAATTTTATTAATAGCAAGCAATTAAATAATTAAAAATCATTCGGTCAATTTTAATCAACCACTTTCAGTTGCTGGCCGATAAAAGTGACAATCAAGTCGAAGTCATTCCTTTGAAACCAATGATAATCACTTTTATTCCGAAACCAGGTCATCTGCCTTTTTGCATAGCGTCGGGTATTCACTTTTATCTTTTCAACAGCCTGATTCAACGTGCAATTCCCTTTCAAATAATCAAACAATTCCTTGTAACCGACGGTATTTAAGGCATTTAAATTACTATCTGCGGGCAATTCCTTCACTTCATCGAGCAAACCGTTGAGCATCATGTCATCAACACGTTGATTGATCCGGTCGATCAATTCGTTTCTTTCCGTTTGAATGGCAATCTTAATTACAGAAAATGGACGTTCTTTTGTTAAACCAGATCGGAAGGAGGTGTATGTTCTACCACTTTGAAAACAAACTTCAAGCGCCCGTTGCAATCGTCGTGGATTTTGTGCATCCATTTTTTCAAAATATTCAGGATCAAGTATTTTCAACTGATTCTGTAAACCTGACAAGCCTTCAGTATCATAAATAGCCTGCACTTTATTTCTAATCTCAGTCGATGATTCAGGCAAATCATCCAGTCCGTTGCAAACGGCATCAATAAATAAACCCGAACCACCGCTAAGTATTACAATATCATGATTTTCAAACAACTGCGCAAGTAATTTTAACGCCAAATTTTCGTAGGTTCCCACATCAAACGATTCATGGATGCTTATATTTCCAACAAAATGGTGTTTTGCCTGACTTTGTTCATCATTTGTTGGCGCAGCAGTTCCAATAGCAAGTTCTTTGTAAAACTGGCGGCTGTCGGCTGATACAATCTCGGTTTTGAAATGCCGGGCCAGCTGAATAGCAAGCGTAGTTTTACCCGAAGCTGTTGGTCCGGCGACAACCAAAAGAAACTTTTTATTTTGTGGTTTCATCATTGCTGACCGTAGGTACGGGGCCATTGGTTTTCACGACAATCGCTTCACTCACTTCATATTGCACATGCAACCCAAGTTTCAGGCCTTCTGCTTTCATTAAACCATAGGCATCCTGAAAATTATTTCCAATCAATCCATCTAAAATAGCTTCACGAATGGCTGTTTTAATAATTCCGACTTCAATACCCGGTTTGATCCCAAAAACCTGAATGATGACGTCGCCACTCACCGGCGGTTGCCAGTTGCGTATATTGTCTTTGGCTTCGATTTCCTTCAGCTTTCGCCTGACCAATTGAAAATTATCGCGGTATTTTTTTACTTTATAATCATTTTTTGAAGTGATATCAGCATCGCAGAGCAACATCAAACTATCGATATCATCACCGGCATCGAACAACAAACGCCTTACAGCCGAATCAGTGACGATTTCCTGTGCCAGCACAATCGGCCTAAGATGCAGTAGTACAAGTTTTTGCACGAACTTCATGTTTTCGTTTTGCGGCATGCGGAGGTTCTTAAAGATCACCGGAACCATTTTTGCACCACGAAACTCGTGACCATGAAATGTCCAGCCCTGCTGCGGATCAAACTTCTTGGTAGCCGGTTTGGCTATATCGTGCAGGATAGCGGCCCATCGTAAATAAAGATCACCACTGTGTTGCGCCAGATTATCGAGTACTTCGAGGGTATGATAAAAATTGTCTTTATGCCCTTTTCCCTGTATTATTTCAACACCATGAAGTGCAACCATCTGAGGGAAAATGTGTTGCAACAGGCCGGTATCGAAGAGTAAACTAAAACCAACAGAAGGTTTTTGAGAAAGAATGATTTTATTCAATTCGTCGGTGATCCTTTCACCGGAGACAATTTTGATCCTGTTTTTATTTCTTGAAATTGCTTCGAGAGAATGTTTTTCGATGGTAAACCCCAGTTGTGTTGCAAACCGTATGGCACGCATCATGCGCAATGGATCATCGGAGTAGGTGATATCAGGATCGAGCGGAGTTCGCAGTATCTTAGCTTTCAAATCAAACCGTCCCTCAAAGGGATCAATCAACTCACCAAAAGTAAGCTGGTTCAGACTGATTGCCAGCGTGTTGATCGTGAAATCGCGTCGGTTTTGATCATCGACAAGCGTACCATCTTCAACCATTGGTTTACGGCTATAATGATGATACGACTCTTTGCGTGCGCCAACAAACTCGACTTCCATATCGTTGAACCGAAGCATGGCGGTTCCAAACTGACCGTAAAATTTAACATCGGTGCTTCTGCCAATTTTCTTCGCAATTTGTTTGGCAACCTCAATTCCACTACCAACTACCACAATATCAATATCTTTTGATTCACGTTTCAATAAAATATCCCGCACGAAACCTCCAATCACGTAGGCTTTCACTTCCATCTCATCGCAAACCTGAGAAATGACATGGAATAGTTTTCCGGATATATGTTCTTTTAAATTCTGCATACAACTGCAAAAGTACCAAAATCCGTTGATTTCCGGTATTGACGTGTTCGCCGGATCCAACAAACGAATACGTGATGAATAAAAAACCAGCATGGTAAAGATATGCGAATCATAAAAAGTCGGGCTAAATGAATTATGCGATATATTTGCGACTGGGTAAGTAAAGCTGTTTAATTACCTCAAATGCCTGATGGATTATGAATTATATTGATATAGATGTTTCATTGAAAGAGAGTAAGTCGAAAATACTTGTTGGTTTGCCCTCGTTTATTGTTAGCATTTTGAAAAAAATTATCCATCAAAATGAACTCAATCAAATTCTTGAAGAATTCAAAGACAGCGAAGGAGTTGATTTTCATAATAAGGTTATTGAAAGGCTCAATCTGACCCTCGAAATTGAAGGGATAGAGAACCTGCCTGAAAACAGCAGATGTTTTTTCGCATCGAACCATCCTTTTGGGGTGGTTGACGGATTGGTACTGACCAAAACTGTTTGTGATAAATATGGCACTTTCAGGGCTATTGGTAATGATGCTTTCATGTTTATCCCCAATCTTCGTCCTTATATTGCCAGTGTAAATGTTTATGGAAGCAGTTCAAAAGAAAGCATACTGGCCTTAAATAAAATTTACAATTCAGATCTGCCGATAACCCATTTTCCGGCTGGTAAAGTGTCGCGGCTGATACATTGGAAAGTCAGGGACACCGACTGGCAGAAGAGTTTTATTACGAAAGCAATATCATCGCAGCGCGATATCGTCCCTTTTTATTTTTATGGCCGGAATTCAAACCTGTTTTATGCTGTCAACATGATACGGCGTATTTTGTTTATCAAAACCAATCTGGAGCTCTCTCTCCTGCCCCACGAATTCTTCAATAAAAAAAACAAAACGATCAGGGTCAGGATTGGGAAACCTGTGTCATATAAAAAATTTGACACTTCATCGACGCATCAGCAGTGGGCACAATACATGCGGGGTCATGTGTATTCACTCAGAGATAACAAATCAATTTCTTAGAAGGTTTTTTTTACAGATAACTAAATCAGCCATTTCATGTCACATCAGAATGCATCCATAAAATCAATTTTTTTTGCGTTGTCGGCAAACCTTGGCATTGCCATTATTAAAACCATTGCTGCAATAATAACGGGTTCGGGAGCCATGTTGGCCGAATCGATCCATTCCTTTGCCGATTGCGGAAATCAGGGACTTTTGTTTCTTGGTTTAAAATCATCTGCCAAAAACCCGGATCAGGAACACCCGATGGGTTATGGTATGGAAATCTATTTCTGGTCATTTATCGTTGCCCTCATCCTGTTTAGTATGGGCGGTTTGTTCTCCATTTATGAAGGCATCCATAAGCTGGAATCGCACGAAGGATTGACGAATCCAACCATTGCTATCATTGTACTTTCGGTAAGTCTTGTACTTGAATTCGCCTCCTTGTATGGCTGCGTAACACAGATAAATAAACTCAGGCGTAAAGAATCGCTTTGGAACTGGTTTAAAAACAGTCGTCAAAGCGAATTGATTGTTGTTTTGGGTGAAGATATTGCCGCATTATTGGGATTGCTATTTGCACTTTTTTCGGTTGTTCTGTCAGTTATTACCGGAGATCCTGTATTTGATGCGATCGGAAGTATCGGGATCGGTGTTTTGTTAGTTATCGTTTCCATTTTTCTTGGTATTAAAATAAAAAGCCTGCTGATTGGGCAAAGTACGGATAACGAAACACGTGAATCGATCATTTTATTTCTTGAAGCAAGACCTGAAATTGACAAAGTCCTCAATTTGATCACGTTGCAATTAGGACCTCAGATTATGATTGCCTTAAAAGCAAAAATGACAAATGTCGAATCTGCCAACCAATTGATAACCAATATTAATACATGCGAAGCAGAACTTAAAAAATCGAACCCGGCGATCAGATGGGTGTTTTTTGAACCAGATTTCGAATAGATACTTAGTAAGGTGATTAAAGGGTATGAAGTATAGTGCCACCAGAACTTCATTCCGGGCTCCGGATGATTGGCACTCCGGGTTCTAACAATATGAAACCTTAATGATTGCCAAAAGTTTTTTATTTAAGTGATTTCAAACCCGGTCCTTTTCACTAAATCAATCAATGGAGATGTTTCATTATTATAAAAACGATTTGTTCCAACCAAATAGGGTTCAATTTTCGTATTAATTTTTTGGGTCAGGCTCCAAATTTTGCCTGCTAAATAGTCATCATTTTCATTATCCAAAACAATCATTAAATCAATATCGCTTTCACTTGTAGCTGTATTTGATAAATAACTACCATATAAAAAAGCCTTATCTATTAATATTCCTTCTGCCCGTAACAGGTAAATATATTTTCTTAAAATCTCTATAACTTCATTTTTAGCCATTGTAATAAGTTTTTGGTTTTATCAAAATACTCACATACTGTAATCAAATCAGGAAGAACAGGATTATAATCAGGATAACGACCTTGTAATTGATATTTCATTAATATCCCTAAAAATATTTGAGTCTCATTATCGAAAGTCAATCCGGTACTCTCAGCTAAATAAATCAGATTGTGTGTGCGGGGAGCAATATCGCCCGTTGTTTTAACATAATGTGCTTTAATGGCTTTCTCAATTACTAAATGACAAAAAAACAATCCATGAAGAATTCGCTCTTTCTGAATCAACAAATCTGCTGTAAGAATATCATCCTCAGCGCCATTCATCCAATAATCAATCTGTTTTTGTAAATTAATCATTAATCCTGATGATTATAATAAGCCAAATTTACGAAAAAAAAACTTTGAAGTAATTTAAATACTGTTCAAGTGTTGTCTAACTACATCGCTGTCGAATAATGAAATTGTCAATTCCTGTGAGCCATTTTTCCAAATACTATTTCCCAAATCAACTAATTTTTGTTTGTCATCGTCAATAACTTTAGCAAAAATATTACAAGCGTCCAGCCCTTTACCCTCACCGTAATATATTCCAAAGCAGTTGGCAGTTTTAGTTCTGGCAGGTTTTTCCGGACCAAATACCACTTCTCCAGGTTCTGTAAATACTGATGCATTTTCCTGAATAATGTCAAGCTTTGGAACATTGTCTATCCAGATTTCCTGTCCGGAAACCCTTGCATGATAAAAAGTTCTTGTGAAAGGTAAAATGTCAGCAAACGCTTTTGATGTCACAGGTGCAGTCTCAAGATAAAATTCAAATCTGATTTCCTGTTTGTCGGTGGTTATGATTTTGAATCCTGTCATATTTTTCTATTTTGTTATGTCAATTTTTTATGCTTGGTATTGCAGTTAACTTAGTTGAGGTTTGATTCAGCAATCGCTTTCAACATTTTCAAAACCGGGTTATCCTCGCCTTGTGGTTCTTCCTGAACTGCATCTGGACGGTTATCTTCCTGTATAATTTCAAGTTTTGTCTGACCGTTTTCGGCGGTCAAAACATAACTCATCACAAAATAATTTTCGGGTTTGTCTTCAAGGTCTGGTAGTGGTGCAAACAAACTATATTTTATTAACTCGTTTTGTTTGATTTCTAAAATCTTTCCCCATTGTTTAAAAATTTGCCCTTTCCATTCTGTTTCAAATTTAATGGTAGTTCCAACTTCCCAGCTTGTAATTAAGTCGCTGCCGAATTGCCATAGTTTTACTTTTTCAGGATTGGTCAGGACGTCCCAAACTGCGTCAGGAGTAGCATTTATTAGTATTGTTGATATGTTTGCAGCCATATTTTTTTTGTTTTTTTGGGCTTCTAAATTTGTTCTGTTGCGATGCGTGGTTGGTCAATAAACCAACGCCAACTTCCGTCCGTTTGTTTTCTGGCAACTTCGGCTGTTACAAATCCGTTGATTAGTCGTGTGGAAGTCAATGCAATATCTCCATTCAGTATGGCAGGTCTTTGTTCACCTTTTTCGAACTTCGGTTTATTTGCTAATAATTTTGAGTAATACGCTCTTATTTCATCTCTTCCATTTGCTATTACCTTTTCAGCATTTATTATCAAAACCGCTTTGTCCTCGTATAAAGAAACAATCCCGTCGATATTGCCTGAGTTAATGTAGTCAACAAAAAAATCTGCGATCTCTTCCGGTTTATTGGCTAATTTCATTTTATTCATTATTTGTGTTTTAAATTCACTTAGTATCTACTTGTATTGGGTAGATAGTAATTACCACTATCATCAACGGCCATGCACCGTCTGGGAATTAATATTCAATGTCGTTTAGTTAAGAAAAACAGTCTTCGACTTCGCTCAGACTGACAGTCATCCTGAAAGAAGTCGAAGGATAGCAGATGAATCTTTTATTAATGATTAATCCCTTAACTAAACGACATTGAATTAATATTACTTGATTTCATGGCATTGCTATATTCATCCCTGTCTATTTACCCGATTTCATTGCTTTAATTACTTTAAGCGACCTGTCATTTGAAAATTTTTCGTATTCTGCTGTTTCACAACCATACAAAGCTATTTTCCCCTCTTTGTCACTATGAACACCCCATCCATATCTTTTTGTCAACGGTGAAGCTCTGAAACAAGGTTGGCCTTTTGAAAAAAACTGCTGCCTTGCTTCATCGTATTCGCTACTTGTCAGGTCATTTCGGTCCGCGTAAACCTGAAAGAATATATCATCTGAAGTAAACTTATATGGGTTTTTACTCACTAATTCAAATTGAATATTCGCCACAGTTTTAGCATCACCTTTTATTGGTGGGATTTCCCCATTTGCTACCGGGCAGTCGTCAGCAATCTCAATAAAAGTGTTTGAATAATTGGTAGTATGAATTTTCATTTTATCACTATTATTAATAGTTGTCGTTTTATTAAGCAATTGCAAACGTATCGCGGCTACCCGAAGGGCGGGACTTTTACTACAAAACATGATTTGAAAAACTAATGTTTGATTAACCACAAAACTGTCTTTGAAACACGAAACCCCGCCTTTTGGGTAGGTGCTGTTGGTGACTGGGCAATATGTCATCTGTTACTATTTTTTGCTGTTTTTATATCTGAAAAATAAAAATAAAATGCAAGAATTAAATCAATTGTCAAACAAAATATGTCGTAGCCCTTTGGTACTACATTTGAAAAAAAAGGAAAGGTTATATCCCAAATTCCGTGCAAAACAAGTCCAACAATAATTAGTTTAAAGTTTTTTGTAAATCCATAGTATGAAAGTAGCATAAAAAGCAAAACACTTATACTCACTACTATTAATTCAGGTATATGTTGCCAAGTAAAACCGATATATATAAAGGCTATACCTACCAATGTCAAAGCAGCAATTATTTTTTTATTAAAGAATTTGAAAATTTCTAAAATCAAAATAACTGCAATGCTCACTATTAAACCAATTACAACGTCTTTCATTTTCCAATTGTCGTTTTTTGTCCTGATGTTAAAAATGTAGTTTGTTTTTTGGTAAATTCATTTTCTGATAATGTTTGATATAATAATCTGTCGCTTTCTTTAAAATGAGACCAACCATTGTGATGAATTGGAACAATTACATTTGGGTTTAATACCTTTACAGCCTTCACCAAATCTTTACTATCCATTGTATATTGTCCAAATCCTGTTAAATAACGAAATTGTGCAGAGCCAACGTGGAAAACACCAATATCTATTTTATACTTTGATGCAACTTCATCAATTCCATTAAAATAAACAGTGTCTCCCGAAATATAAATTACTCCGTCTTTCTGCTCATCAAATTCAATGATAAAACCGATAACATTTCCCGAAAAAAACTTTGGTATCCACCAAGGACGATGTTGTGCAGGTGTAGCAGTAATTCTTAAATTAGAACACTTGTCGGTTAAGATTTGATGAGTTTCCCAGTTATCTAAACCAACAGCATTTTTCAAAACTTTTTCTGCCTGCTTTGTTGAAATAATTTTAGAAACTTTCAATGCTAATTCTCTCCCTTTTATGTCAAAGTTGTCTTTATGTTGATGATGGCTTAATAATACAAGGTCAATATCAAAAAGTTCGTCAGGATTTAATGAAGGTGTTCCTGTCTTACGAGACATTGAACCAAAACCGTGATGATATAAACTACCTGAATTGTCGAGAGTTGGGTCAGTAAGTATCTTGTATCCGTTTATTTCTAAAAGAATACAAGCTGTGTCAATATGTGTTATGTTAATTTTCATTTACTGTCTTTCTTTATGCCTTCTGACTAACGTCAAATTTCAACATTCATAATCAGTGAGTTACTAAATCCTAAGACTTCCGATTTAAGTTCAGATTTACTGATTTGTTTATGAATTCGTTTCACAATTTCGGGTTTTATTTATCAAACTTAGTACTGCTTAATTACTTTTGAAATTATGTCGCGTAGTTTTCTTGAAATCGAATGAATTTCCTTTTCCCCTTGTCTTCCAGTGTCTATAGTAGTAGAACTTCGAATAATAAAACACTCTTTATAAGTGCCATCGCGAAGTCTTAACGATAACATTGAATAAAGCATTCTTGGTCTTGTCTGTGTTTTTATTTCGTAAGTCACATTCGCTATTAATTCATTTTTAATAATTTCAGTTTTTAATAAATCTCGAATTATTAGAATTTGTTTAGTCTTGTCGATTTGTAAGATTCCTTTCGTTGGGTTGTAAAAACCTGTAATAAGCATAAATGAGCCAAATAAGGTTAGTCCAATTGAGACTAAAAGTATCATCCAACTATTCGTCCTGTCGAAGTTAAATGTCCGAAATGAAACAAATAAAAACAAAAGACCAAGTAAAAATGAAAGAAGAAACCAAATACTTCCAATAACGTCAGAGAAAGTATAATGATACCGAATCTTAAAATTCTTTTCATTTTAATATACATAATATTTAT
>JABFQW010000119.1 GCA_013141455.1 Bacteroidales bacterium | reverse complement strand
CAACAATAGAGGATGAATCAATTCCTCCACTTAATGAAACACCAACTGGAACATCTGCTCGTAGTCTTAATGCAAGAGAGTTATTGAACAATTTCCTATATTCTTCTGTTGTAATTTCGCTATTTATAATTTTTTCGTTTAAAACATACCATTTGAAAAAATCAAATTTTCCATTACATATTTTAAAATAGGAACCATGCTGTAATTTATGGATGTTTTGAAAAAAAGTTTCATCAGTATGGTCTGTACGATTATACAATAAATAATCATATATTGCAATATCATTAGCTTTTTTATCAATTAACGGAAGAATGGATTTAATCTCAGATGCAAAAATAAACTGCCTATCATCTCTATAATAGTAGAAAGGTTTTATACCATACCTATCTCTTGCACCAAATATATCTTTAGTCTTTATATCAAATATTACAAAGGCAAACATTCCATTGAATTTATCCAGGCACAATTCCCCCCATTCCTGATATGCGGCAAGTATAACTTCAGTATCAGTACCAGTTTCGAATGCATACTTATGCTTTAATTCATCACGAATTTCTAAATAATTATAAACTTCTCCATTGAAAACAATAATATACCTTTTATCATGACTAAACATTGGTTGATGGCCTGCTGGACTTAAATCTAAAATGCTCAGTCTGACAAAACCCAACCCCACATTATTGTCAATAAATATACCTTCATCATCAGGGCCACGATGCTTAATTTTTTTCATCATTACCCGCAGTTGGTTTTCTTCTACCGGGCTATTGTTAAAATTAATGATTCCTGAAATTCCACACATTAGTTTTTCAATTCTTTTAGTAAACTTGTTAGGGCATAATATAACTGGGCTTGTGGCCAACGTAAATACGGAACCTTATGTTTAGTGCCTAATGATGTAACACGTGTGATAAAGTACCCTTTTTTTGTCTGAAAATTATCAATCAAGTCATCGGCTAGCCATTTTGCTTTATCCAACGCACCTGGGATATCATTCTTTAGTAAAATTCCAAGTGTGATACCTTCAGCATAATCATACATTTCATATTTCCTGAGCTTTGCATATTTTGCTATCGCAAAATGCTTTGGTCTTCCATTTTCATGAAACAGATTTGTTAAATAATACTGATACCCTTTCTTCACGGCATGCAAAATATCTTCATCTTTTGTTACTAAATAACAATAATACAAATTCCGCAATACAAAACAAGTATGAAAATTATCAATAAAGTTGTCCTTTGATCCTTTAGCCTCATAATACCATTCACCAGCATCACCTTGATATGATAATACAAATCTAATATTTCTCATTGCTACTTCCTTGTATTTTTCATTTCCGGATAATTGATAAGCATCAAGAAGAACTGCTGCACGGTATGTATTTGCATTTATTACAATATCCTCTGAAACTGGGCTGTAACTTGCGCAAATTGTGCCGTTGGGCATTTTAATTTCTTTTAGATCCTTTAATGCAAAGTCAGCAATAGATAATGCAATTTCTTTACTTGATTCATTGTTGGTTAGTTTATAATGCTGTATAAATGCCCAAAAAGCATATGGGGTAATAGTAATTAATGGAATACCCGGAGCCCAATATCCATTTGATGTTTCCCATCCAAATGTGTAACCCCAACACGAGCCTGAATAACCAATGGAGGATGTAGTTTTAATAACTTCAAGAAATCTTTCAGCTTCTTCAAGATATTTTACGTCATTGGAATATTCATACATATTCAGGTATGCTGAGGCAAAATGTCCATCACCTATTATTTCCCTATGTGGTTTTGCAAAAAACTTTTGAACCCCAGGAAAAAAATTTTCAAGTAACAACCCCAATAATGCAAAAGGGGATCCTAATAGCTTATTTCTGTAATATAACCTCTTGGCAAGTTTTCCCGTTTTTGAAGACCAATAATCCATCCGATCATAGGACAGTTCGCCAAAACTTCCAAACCAATCATTAAATTTATCAATACTTAAAATCAGCTTATTCTGCAATTTTACATTCATATTGATATAACGTATTATAAAAATTTATTTTTCATTACCCCTTGTTAATATTATGAAAAGATTAATGTGCTAATGTTAATCGTTTACAACCTTATTAAATAGTTCAACAAGCTGTTTAACCTGGTTTTTTCTTTCGTATTCAGGAAAATTCTTTTTACCATCATTAAGATGCCCATCCTGCCATGATGAGTACATTAGCTCTATGTAGTTCTTTATTTTATCTAATTCTTCATAATGAAAAGTAACACCAGTTTGTGTTTCATCAATAAGTATTGCAGCTTCGCACTGTTTGTTGCCTAAACATAGGATTGGATTACCTGTATGAAAATACTCATATATTTTGGAACCTATTATTACTTCATTATCTTTTTGTTCATGTATAAACTGAATGAGTAATTGCTCCTTACATTGTTCAACTAACAATTTTTGATGACTCAAATATCCAAAATTAATTATCTTTTTTGTAGGGATATATTTCTCTATTGAGTTTATCGATTCACTAGTGTGATTACCTGCTAGATGAAGCTCAAAATCCCTATAAAGTTCAGGTTTTGTATGTTTAAAATTACTTAAAAGTTCAAAAAAACCATTGGAGATTTGCTTTGAGTTCAGACTTCCATAATATCCAATAATGAATTTATCACTTTTCGTGATTCCATTTGGGAAATCGGAATGATCATACCCATTGTGTATGACTGCCACATTATGACTTGTCTTTTTTTCGAGTAAGTGTTTAAGATAATTACCAACAGTTATAACTTCATCAGCATCTGAAAGTACGCTTTTTTCCATCTTTCTATTGATATACTTCGAAATAGTAAATCTGAATACATTGTTGTAATAAATATTTTCTACCCATGGATCCCTAAAGTCAACTATCCACGATAAACCGGTAAGTTTTTTAAGTTTTTTTGCCACCAATTGTACAGTATATGGAGGTGAGGTAGAATATATCAAATCAATCTTTTCATTAGCAATAACTTCCTTTGCTTTCTTTAATGCTGACCAATACCATAGAATTTTAGCATCTGGTATTAAAAAATTGACACGGATAAAGTTTTTGAGTTTTGAAGAGGATTTCTGAATACTTTGTTCATTATTGCTTCCATTTATTCGTGGATTTACAACATTCCCTACTGTTTTAACATCAGTATAATATACCTTAATCCCATTTATATCATTAACCATAGAGTAGTCTACTGCCTGATAACTTCCTTGAGAAATGGTTATTACGTGTGGTTCCCAACCATGATTTGATAGATATTTACAAAATTTCGTTATTCTTTGTACACCACCTCCGCCTGCAGGTGGCCAATAATACGTAATAATAAGGACTTTCTTCATTAGAGTTTGAGTATTTTTGTTTTACAATGTTTAATCATAAATGTTAATATCATGCAACTTATTTTGCATTGTTAATAACAAGATGATAGTTGAATGAAAATGATGTTTATGAAGATACCCTTAAATATTAGATTATTGCAAATATTTGCTCCAGGGTGATATTTTGCGAATTTAAAAACTTCGCCTCAATAAACGATAAATCTTTCTAAAATAGCTATTATGGCTGAGGTACTTTTTATTAATCTTCGATCTAATATCTGTATCGAATGTGAAATGTGATATTGGTTTTTCACTGATAAGTTTATCGAATTCTTCCTGCGTGAAATCAAGCTTTTTAATTACATAAGAATAATCGTTCTGAATCGTTTCTTCTTGACTTGGGTCAAGTTTAAGTTGTTCCAAAGCATCTTCCCTGCTCATCTGATCAGTTTTAATAAGCGCAGAAAAATGAGGTTTTCTTTTATCTACATTAAATTTTTTCGGTAAAATATATCCTTGATAGAATCTTGTGAAAATTGATTCATAATGTTTATTCCCATAAGGTTTCCAACCGAGTTTATTGACAATCAATTCCATCGCTTCTTTTTTGTCATATTTCATATAATTCAAAGGATTTAACAATTTAATTCCATTGAAGTGCTCATATTGCCACAATTTCAAGAAACCTAAGGTTGGAAATGTTTTGATAGGTTTTGTTCCGTATTTGTTATGAATATCTTCTAAATTTTTTAAATCATTTTTTGTAAAAGTCCAGGACTTTGGCATAATGCCTTCTGTTGATTCATTATTTCCTAATAAAATATATTTAATACCATTTTTAGCTGCCTGCTCATAAAGTATAGCCATTATGGCATGATCTGTAAGAACTTCAATGTCAATTACAGAGGCCAATAAATATGATCGCTGTAAATCTTTAAACTCCTCCCAGTCAATAACATGAGTGTATAGGTCGATACCGAGTTTTCTAATAATTTGTTCAATATTCTTTGTGGCAAGCTTAGAATTCCAGCCATTATCAAGATGTATGGCCAGGGGTGTGAGACCAAATTGTTCTTTAACAAGATAAGCCAAATACGTACTATCTACCCCACCACTAACTCCAATAACACAATCATACTTTGCTTTACCACTTCCTTTTACTTCACTAATAATTCGTTTTATATGTTCTTCAGCGTTGGAAATTCTTTTCTCGTATCTTGCAATTACAAAATCCATTTTGTGGCAATAATTGCAAACTCCATCTTTATCAAAACTAATTTCACTATCAGTATTGTCAAGAACACAACTTGTACATCTCTTATATTCCATTATTCATTGTTAAATATTTCTTCGAAATCTTCATTATCAGGGTAGTTGATTAAAACGGCCCGATTATTACCTATATATACGAAGTAACTTCCTGCAGCAACAGCAGAAGCCCTTCCAAAATTAATTGCATCTGAGAAATCATTAAGACAACCAGCCCCTCCACATGCAATTGTTGGAATCGAAACACTCTCTGAGATCGATTTAATAAGGTCTATATCGAACCCTAACATTGTTCCATCATTATCAATTGAGTTTATCAATATTTCGCCTGCACCGAGCATCTCCACTTTTTTTGCATGTTCAACTGGATCAAGATCGGTTTCTTCTTTCCCACAGCTGATATAGACTTTTTTTATCCCTTGGGTATTGATTTTGACATCTATTGCTACAATTATAGACTGCCCACCAAAAATTGAAGCTGCTTCAGAAATAATATTTGGGTTTTTTACAGATGCAGTATTGATTACAACCTTTTCAACTCCCATATTCAATATCTCTCTTATTTGTTCGATATTGTTTATTCCACCACCAACCGCAAATGGCATAAATGCCTCTTCAGCAATTCTCCGAACAATATCATTTGGAATTCCTCTATTTTCAGTAGTAGCATTGATATCCAATATTACTAATTCGTCTGCCTCAAATTCATTAAAGATTCTAACAGCATTCATTGGATCCCCAATATAATTTGGATCCTCGAACTTAATAGTTTTAACCAAACCATCACCTTTAATCAATAAAACCGGTATTATTCTGGGTCTAAACATAATTAAAGTTTTGCGAAATTTTCTAATAACTTTAACCCAGGTTTCTGGCTTTTCTCAGGATGAAACTGAGTGGCAAAAATATTATCCTTTGAGAGACTTGAATTAAATACTATCCCATAATCAGTTGTGGTAATAGCATCGTCATTACCTTCTTTTATTTCGACATAGTATGAATGGACAAAATAAAATTTCGCATTCTTGTCAATCCCCTTAAACAGTTCGTTCTCTTTTTCAACTGAAACAGTGTTCCATCCTATATGAGGAACCTTGAGTTCGGTAAGTTGAAATCTTTTTGTTTTCAAATTAAACCATTTCATACCATCAACATTGCCCTCCTCGCTATATTCAGTAAATAACTGCATCCCAAGGCAAATTCCAAGAATTGGGATTTTTTTGATAAGAACAAGTTCATTTAGGGTATCAAATAAACCATTAGTACGTATATTTTGCATACCAGAAGAAAAGTGCCCAACACCTGGCAAAATAAGTTTGTCAGCAGTATAGAGCTGTGAAATATCATCTACTATCTCGGAACTAATCCCAATCCTATTAAAGGCTCTTTGAATTGACATAAGATTACCAAGTCCATAATTAATAATTTTCAATTTCATTTTTTTCTAATTATGTTGCTATATTTCTTCAAAAGTGAACTGTTCATTATTATGATATATTTCTTCGATAATATTTGCTATTTTTTCAACTGAATCAGTAAAGGTTTCTAAATGAAACTTGGAAAATTCTTTGCACTGATCCAGGTAATAATCATAATTCTCCAATACTTGAAATATTCTGTCTTCAATTTCATCGATTGTCTTTGCCCGTGAAGGAAAATAATTCTCTAAATATAAATACTTGTCTGAAATTCTAAAATCAGTTGATGTTTCATCAAGGTCAAACATATTTACTACAACTACCGGTCTATTCAAAAGAGTTGCTTCGATGGAGGCGGTTGAATAATTCGTTATTACAATTGAAGCGGTTCCTAATGCAGTTACCATATCAACTTTCTTATCAAGAATCTGTATATTAATGATTTTTTCAACCGCATTTTCAATATAGGTTGTGTCCTCTTTTGGATGGGGTTTAATAAAGAGTTTAAAATCTTGATGTTTTGCGATAAAATCCAATAACAAATGAAAATTGGCTGTCAAATTCTTGTCTTTACCAATTGACCATGTGGAGAAAAATAATAAGTTGTGATTTGGAGTTGTTCTTTGTAATTTATAGCTTTCACGAATAACCGGAGAACCAGTTTTGACCAGTTTTGTTTTCCCAAATTTGTTCTTGTTTTCCTTTAGGTTCACTAATGAGCTTTCTCCAAAAACAAAATAATAATCATAATCTATACTTGAATACAAGTAGCTTGAATCCATTATTGCATGCGGGATATAAATTGTTTTTGCATTAGAAAAATTTCTTAGAAAACTTGGCAAAACATCAAAATGTGCAAAAACACATATTAATTTGGGATTGTGTCTTTTGATCAATAAGCTTGCAAAACTCGCAAATGGAACCAGGCAAGCAGGAATCTTTGAACTAACCTTTGATAGAAATGCAGATTTCATCAAATTTTTCGACTTATCAATAACTATTGAGATTTTATATCCCTTATTTTCTAAGGCCGTCCATAAACTTTCCGTCTGACTATAATCAACGACACTTGTAATAACAACTAGAATATCGCAATCTTCCAATTTTCTTACATGATTCAACCTTGCAATAGTCAGATTACTAAATTTCAAAACGTAATCTGAAAAATGCTTGAAAACTTTCCTAAATAAAGATTTTTGTCGATCTCTATTCGTGCATTTCCTTAAATAATGGTGATATTTAGCTAATTCAATAAGATCTAATTTACTCTCCATTATTTATCCTCTAACCCACCACCCCAAACAGTGTGCCTCAATTGCCATTCACCTTTTTCATTCCTTCCCCATAAATGAGGTGATCTATTTCGATCCGCTAATTCGTTTTTAAAATACTTCGGATCAATGTCAAGATACTCCATTATTTCGTCAAAATAGCGGTCAGGGAATTCTCCATCGAACTTTTTAACCAATGCAACACCATCTTCTCTGGTCAAATGATTATTTCTGATTTCCTGCGAAGCATCATAAGTTGCACGGCCTATTCCAAATTTAATATAGGTAGTAAAATAATGCAGGTCATCAATTTTATCATCGATGCTATTGTATTTGCTATAGGTGCCTTGTGTACGGAATGGACGTGCATGAAAACCAGTATTTTCAACTGCATAATAATAAACTTCCTGAGGAGTCCATCTTAGATAATAACCAAGATAATGAACCTCAATTTTTGATTTTTCAAGTTCAGAAGCGTCTGCCGGTAAAAACGAAAGCAAGTCATTTAAAGGGACCTTATACCGTTCCTGAAGTTCTTTTATTGAAACACCACCTAAGTATATTTCATCCAGATTTTTAAAACTATAATATGATTTATCACGTAACGAAGTTGAATTATCAGCGATTGGATTACCATATTCGGCTTCGTTTTCACCATAAAAAATAAGTTTCAGACCATATTTACTTGCAATTTTTGGGGCAAGATTTTTTTGTCCCAAAATAAAGGTTTGAAATGGATGGAAAAGATTCTCAATGGAAAGTTTTGTTAACAATTTCATTGTTTTTCCATTTCGGTTAAACGAAATATTATCAAAACCGCTATCGATCCAGTTTTTAAAGTTCTTGTATCCATAATCGGTATATAGAATAGGGGGCCATGTACAAGTTAAAGGATGCATCCCGTATTTATATTTTAAAACATGGGCTTGAAAAGCACTGTCTTTTCCTCCACTTCCCGGTACTAAACAGTCATAACTGCCGTCTTTACTCCTGTGTTTGTCTAATAACTCAAGTAATTCTTTTTCTCTATTCTCCCAATTAATCGCTTCTTTTGTTTCAGCTGTACGACAGGCATCACATACACCCTCGTCATCGAAATTCATTGTTGTTTTCTTGCTGTCTTTCGTGTGTTTGAATTCGATTGCAGAGGTTGGCCTCTGGTTACTCATGACACATTTCGTGCAAAATTTTACATCTTGTGGAAGACCAAAATATGCTTCCGGTTTATTTTCACTCATAGTATTTTATTTGAGGTTATTTAGTTTGGCCCAATTATCGTATATTTTCAGTCCTTCCATTGCGCTTTTTTCAGGATGGAACTGACAGGCGAAGAGTTTATTTCTTTGTATACTCGAAACGTAATTATGTCCATCGTAATTGGTTTGTGACAGGCTAACAGGTTCTTCAGGTAATACATAAAAAGAATGAACAAAATACATAAACTCACCTTCTTTGAGTCCATTTAAAGGTGTGTTTTCCCAAGTCCTTCCAACTGATTTTTTTATTTGATTCCAGCCAATCTGGGGAACCTTTCTTGTCTCACCATTCACATTAAAATTGTTAAAGCGCTTCACCTTACCTTTAACAATTCCTAAACCTTTTGATTGTCCGAACTCTTCACTTTCAGAGAAAAGCAATTGAAGGCCTAAACAAATGCCCAGAAAAGGTTTATCACTCTCTATGAATTTTTTAATCGGATTAATCAGTTTAAGATCATCTAAGTTGTTCATTGCATCATTAAACGCCCCAACTCCTGGAAGTACTATTGCATCTGCAAACTCTATCTCATCAGCATTTGAGGTGATATTAACATTCAGTCCTATATTGGTAAGTGCCTGATGTACGCTAAATAGGTTTCCTAATTTATAATCAATGATTAGTACTTTTTTTTGAGAAGATATCATTTTAAAATCTTGTTGGTATTTGAGATTCAATTAAGGCTGCCCTGATTTCTTTCAATGAACTGGTAGTAATGTTTTTCGGTGTCTTTCCACTATTTAAAAATGAAATATTACCTTCTAACTTATAATCTGATGAAAGACTTATAAAAGTATTCATGACCGAATAATGCAAGATAGAAGCAATAGCGACTGCATCTGCTTTTCCAATTTGAATAGCCCGTACAACATTTTCCGGGGAACTTGCTCCTCCATGAGCAATAACCGGAATAGAGACGGCTTCACTTACTGATTTAATCAATTCAATATCATACCCTTCACCTGTACCTTCTTTATCAACTGAAGTAATTACAATTTCGCCTGCACCTAATTCTTCAGCTTTACGGGCCCATGCAACAACCTCTAACCCAGAGTATTCCCGTCCATTGTCCGTAAACGCAAGATATCTGCCATCATTACTCTTAATTGCCTCAATGGCTACTACTATAGTCGATGATCCAAACTTAAGAGATGCTTCACGAATGAAATGAGGATTTTTTATAGCGGCCGTATTAATTGCTACTTTATCAGCTCCTGCCCTCAGCACATTTCTGATATCGTCTATAGAACGCAATCCACCTCCAACAGTTAATGGAATAAATATCTCTTTTGCTGTTTTTGTAATAATATCATGCAGACTATTTCTATCATACAAACTGGCGACTGTATCCTGAAAGAATAGTTCGTCGGCTCCGTTTTCGTAATAGTAATGGGCAAAATCTTCCGGTTTACCAAGAACTCGCAGTCCTTCAAGGTGAATGCCTTTTACCAGATTTGGACCTTTAATATCAAGTCTTGGTATAATTCTAATAGTTTTCATTTCGGCAGCAAATTTGATGAAATGATTTCAGCATGTTGCCAATCAAACAAGGTATCAATATCATGTGAGCTTATTTCATCCATAATATATTTTCTCGTTTTTTTGAATTCGTGTAAAGGCATTTTTTTTAAACTATTTACATTTATTATATAGATGGCCCCATTAAATTCCCAAACTTTTGGGCAATCCTGACGGCGATGAAACTTTCCCTCTTTTGATTTTTTTAAAAACCCATTTTCATCTTCTTCCATAAGGTTGAAATATGGATTTGATTTTGTTTCGCATACTGAGACGATCATATCAATATCTTCACTATAAAGTTTTAAAGCCTCAATAATATGATTCGCATTTCGAAATGGTGAAGTCGGTTGAAGTAGAACAACAGTATCAAAAAATATTTCTTTATTAGAATAAAACTCTAATGCATGCAAAAGTACTTCATACGTACCTACCGTATCCTGCGCAAGTGACTCAGGGCGAAGGAAAGGTACTTTTAGCCCGGTTAACTCTACAATTTCTTTGATTTTAAAATCGTCAGTAGAAACGCATATCTGATCATCGGTAAAAACATTCCGGGCAGCTTCTATTGTGTAGTAAATCAAAGGTTTACCAGATAATAATTTAATATTTTTCCCAGGCACTCCCTTTGATCCACCCCTTGCGGGTATTATAATTAATGGTCTCATTTAAAATTTAAGTGAAGAATGTCCTTTTGTGCTTTGTTATAATCTTCATGTTTACCAATATCAAGCCAATAACCAGCTAATGGATAGGAAATCACTTTCATTTTACTATTAATCAAATTTTCCATCAGATCAGTAGCATTAAATTGCTTATCGATCGGAATTCGTTGCAAAATTTCCTTCTTCATTAAGTAAATTCCTCCATTAGAGAAATAGGTATATGTCGGTTTCTCTCTGAAATTGATTACGTGTCCATTATTCGTTTCCAGAACAGCATATGGAATATCAACAGCATAAGGTATTGTAACAACAGAGAAATCAGCCTCTTGATTAATAAAATCAAGGAAAAAATGTTCATAATCTATATTTGTGAGTAAGTCTGAATTGGTAACCAAAATGTAATCGTGTTCAAGGTTTTTAATCTGTGATACAGCCCCTATGGTTCCCATTGGTTCATTCTCATAAACATATTGTATGTTAATATTTTTTGCAGAACCGTTCCCTAAATAATCTTCGATTTGATTTCCTAGGTACCTCAATGTGATCCAAAAATCATCAATACCGAACAAACGTAAACGATCTAAATTATGTTCAATAATTGGTCTATCTCCTACCTTTAACAACGGTTTAGGCATTGTATCAGTTAATGGTTTTAGCCTTTCTCCCCTTCCACCAGCCATTATTACAGCATCAAGTGGCAGGTATGATTTGATTTCACGAAAATTGATAACATTGACTACTTTATCATCCCTATCAAGGATTGGAATAATTTTAAAATTTTTCTCCCGATATTCAATTACTTTGTTTATATCTCGCTCACCTTTACGAATATATTTAGGGTTAGGTTGAATAATTTCATCAACCTGATTTTCCAAATTATACCCTTTTAATAAACCACGTCTGACATCACCATCTGTTAATGAACCGATCAGGCAGTTTTTCTGGTCAGTAATAAATAGAATAGGTTCAGAATTCTGAATATTCAATTGTTCAAGCGCTTGCCTTATTGTACTACCTTTAACTAAAAGATGTTTTCGAAATGTGTTCAATATTTATATTCCTTTAAAGATTGAATGATTATTTGAGTTGCATTTTCCTTAAAATAGATGTTATCACCATCATAATGTTTACCAGCCTGCTTATTTGTACTTTCAATGATTGATCTCGAATCAAAAGGAACATGAATTACATTTCCACTCGTAAGTCTGCCCTTCTGTCTATCTCCGATATCCAATACAAATATACCGAAAGTTGCAGCCTCAATGATACCACTTGAACTATTACCAAGTATCAGATCAATATGTTTCAAGCAACTAAAGTAGGATTGCGTTCCGAAGTTTTCGATAAGATGAACTTTACCTACTGATTTTTCCTTCAATTTTTCAAACATTGACCGATATACTGAACCCATCGTATCAGCATTGGGCATAGTGATGATCAGTTGATGTTTAAGGTTAATTTTTTGAAGTGCAGTAAATACTTCATCCGCAAAAAAAAGATTTTTTTCAAAAGCAATTGTTTCAGGATGGATAGTAACAAGAATACTTGGTAATGTAAGGTTGATATTCCATTTTGCATTAAAGTCATCAACAGAAAGTAAGGCGATTTCTTTCAGATTTTCAAGGCTAAGTGAGCCGGTAACTACGCAATTTGTTACTGAACCTACTATTTCTTTTACTCTTTTTGCAAAGTTTTCTGCCGCGACAAAGTGTAATTTTGAAGCCAAAGTAATTGAATGGCGGTATATATTATCGATTGCCCCCAGTGTAGTTTCACCACCATGAATATGTGCAAAAGGAATATTAAAAGGGATACCTGCTGCTACTGCGGCAGCCATTTCATAGCGATCACCAAGACAAAATACCCAATCGTACACTTTACCGTACTGTTCCCATAAAGTACTAAATTTCATTGCTGTTATGGCATAAGCAGTTGCAATCGAGGCCGAATCATCTGTTACCAGCATGGATGAAATAATATGATTTACCTCAAATCCTGATTTTTCAATTTCATTTAATGTATAACCATGATATTTTGACAGGTGTGTTCCAAAAGCAATAATTTCTAACTCAAAGTATGGATCTGCTCTTAATGCTTTAAGTAATGGTAAATAAATACCATAATCAGCCCGTGAACTTGTAAGAATTGCAACTCTCATTCCAAATCCTCCCATTTGAGAATGCTACCCTCATCCAATTCATGTATTGCTTTCATTCCAATTACTTCATTTATCTTCATGGGAGAAATGCCATTTCCAGGTCTTAAAAGAATGATGTCGTTACTTGTAATTTTTTCAGCCATAGGAATAGTTCTTGCAACATGAAGGCTTTTACGGGCAATATCTTTGTTCTTCATTTCGCTTTTTGAAGGAAGTTTTTGTCCGCTTCCTGAAATCGCCAATTCAATATTTCGTATTGCTTTTACCATTGCTTCTAACTCATTTGGCTCAAGTGATGCTTTATGATCAGGCCCTGGCAAATTTCTGTCCAACGTGAAATGTTTTTCAATCACAGTTGCCCCAAGTGCAACAGCAGCAATAGGTATCTCAATTCCCTGGGTGTGGTCTGAGTAGCCAACATCGACCCCAAAAGCCTCACGAATGGCATTCATTGCAAGCAAGTTGACATCTTCCATGGGTGTAGGATATTCGGTATTACAGTGTAGTATAGTGATTTTCTCAATTGCTATTCCACCATTGATCAACACAGTAATACAATCCCTTATTTCATCCAGATTTGCCATACCAGTAGAAACAATGACCGGCTTGTTTTTAGAAGCAATATGTTGCAAATACGGCTTGTTGGTGATTTCTCCACTTGGTACTTTAAAGAAGGGAATATCAATTTTATCAAGAAAATCTATGCTCTGGACATCGAATCCTGTAGAAAGAAATTTAATGCCTTTGAGTTTACAGTATTCTATTAACTCATAATGCCACTGCTCAGGCATTTCAAGTTTTTTCAACATATCATATTGCGAAGTTGTTCTATCATTCAAGTTTTTTGTCTGATAATCAGCTTTTATGGCAGACTTACTAACCAACTTATCTGCTTTGAAAGTCTGGAACTTGACATAATCAGCTCCAGCAATTGCTGCAAAATCAATGAGTTGCTTTGCTTTTTCAAAATCACCATTGTGATTAACTCCAGCTTCAGCAATGATTAGTACATGATTTCTCATTTGATAATTAGTTTAGCCGGATTACCAGCAAATGTAGTATTGTTTTCAATATTTTTCAGAACAACAGATCCGGCACCGATTGTAACATGATCTCCAATTATTACCCCTTGTTTAATAACAGAATTGGCACCGATAAAACTTCCTTTACCCACATTGACATTTCCAGCCAGGACAGCTCCAGGTGCTATATGAGCAAAGTCATTAATTACACATTCATGTTCAATTATTGATCCTGTGTTAATAATAACACCATTCCCAACTGTAGCGAAAGGATTAATGATTGCTCCCTGGCAAACTAAAGAACCTAAACCTATTTTACAATAAGATGACACATTGGATTTGGGATGTATTGCTGTAACAAATTCAAATCCTTTTTTATTAAGAAAGCCTATTACTTTTTCACGTAAAAAATTGTCCCCAATTGCCGGGAAAACTAATATTCCTTTAATTGTTTTTAATACATCTTCATCCTGTTCAAATCCAAGATACTCAATCCCTAATAAATTACTATCAGACTTTCGTTTTTCAAGGTATCCTACTATATTATACAAAGACAGAGACAATGCTTCAGCCACCACCAGTGCATGCCCAGAATAACCTATTAATATAACATCATTTGCTTTCATTTTATTCATTGTTTGATATAGCACTACTTGGAATATTTACTAATCTGTCTGAAATAAATTTTGCGTTTACTAATTTATCAGTTTCTGCATTTGAAAACATATCAAGTTCATTCATCAATCGCCAGACAGGGCGAGTCATTATGCCATTATCATTGGAGTATTTGAGAAAGGTATCACGTTCGGATTTGTTGGGAAGCAAAATGCAGTTTAGCCAGAAATTAGATGAGGCATTTGAAGGTTCTGTTATATAGGTTAGTTTCAAGTTTGAGAAAAATGTTTCGTATGATTTAGCAATTTTACGTTTGGAATCAAGAAAATTGGGAAGTTGCTCGAGTTGTGCAAGTCCAAGTGCTGCGTTTATATTGGGCATACGATAGTTGTAGCCTACCTCATCATGCACAAACTCCCATGGATGGGGTACTTTGGCTTGAGTAGTCAGGTGTTTGGCCTTTTTTCCTAATTCTTCGTCCGTAAAAAGCAGCATCCCTCCACCACCAGTAGTAAGTATTTTATTACCGTTAAAGCTTAATACACCAACTTTTCCAAATGTTCCTGTGTGTTTTCCTTTATAGAAACTTCCCAGACTTTCTGCTGCATCTTCTACGACAGGGATGCAGTATTCATTACAGATTTCAACGATTTCATCAATTCGGGCAGGATGTCCAAAGGTATGCATTGGCACACAAGCTGAAATGCGTTTTCCAGTTTTTTTATTAATTGTTTCCCGAATATTCGTTTTAACATTAAATAGTTGAATAGTTGAACTTGATAGCCAATCTTTGATGGCATCTGGTGAGAGACCCATTGTGTTTATATCAACATCCAGAAATATGGGCTTCGCACCGCAGTAACTAATCGCATTGGCAGTGGCTATAAAAGTAAGCGGCTGAGTGATTACTTCTGTATCCCTTTCTACTCCAACAATCACTAAAGCAAGATGCAATGCATTCGTACCATTAACGCAAACAACAGCTTTGTTTGTTCCTGTATATTCTGCCATCCTTTTTTCAAACAAACTCCCATATTTGCCAACGCTTGAAACAAAAGTAGAGTCAATACAATCCTCCATGTATTTTTTTTCGTTACCATTAAATAAAGGCACATGAAGAGGAATTATGTCTTTAGGTTCATGGTATAATTCTCGAATAAATTCTACTATTTGCTGATATTGACTCATATTTTAATTATTATAAAAAAAGATATAAAAATTGGCTTGATAAATTAGATTTATAAACAAGATAACAATTCAAATGTTAATCAGATTAGAATTAGTAAATTCTTCAAGCAAAATAGTTCCTAGTTCTGGATAAATTTAGATAAATACTCACCTATCTTTTTACCGGCCGCTTTATACTCGATAGTATTTATAATCCAATTGTAACCATTTTGAGCAATTTGCAAACATTCATTCTGATTTTCTATCACGTATAACATTTTTGAAGCAATTGATTTAGGATCTCCGGGATTGGTAAGTAACGCATTATTTTTATCTTCGAAATAAATCGGGATATCTCCAAAACTTGTAATAATAATTGGTCTTTTGCACGACATAATTTCACCAACTTTAGTTGGAAAACCAGCAATTGCTTCGATAGATGCTGGCCGGGGTAATACAAAGGCATCACATTTTTTCATCACTTCTGGCAACTTTGTATAATGAACTGGAGCAATGTATCTAATTTTATCTGGTATCATTAGTTCTTTCGATTTTTTTCTACAAAAATCAAATTCTTGCTCTGATCCACCAATTAGAATTAATTCCACTTTATCATATCTTTCTGTTACAAACTTAAAAGCAATTAATAAATCTACAATACCGTTACGCTGATTTATTGATCCCAAAACACCAAATGAAATTGTTTCGTTAGTAAATATTTGTGTATTTAATGCTTCGCTAAAAATATCAACGTTAACTAAATGAGGATTCAGAAAAATATTTTCTTCACGGATTCCCAAAGAGAGATAGTGTTCCTTCAAGAAATGACTTAATACTATCGCTCCACTAATATATCTACTTAGAAAATTATATCTTAATTTATAATTTAGATATTTAATTCTTTTTCTGAACCCTATTCTTGAAGTATTATATGATGCAAAGTTATAATGATCAACCTGTATATAAATAAAAGGTTTTGAGAGTAATTTACATGTAATAAGCAGGAAAACATTGTATAAAAAATTATTTTGAAATGCTAATACACAATCAATCGAGTTTTTCTTCTTAAATAAATGGTAGGACGGGAAAAAAATATTTGCAAATATCCGGCTTAATGAATTTATAAATTTAAATCTGGTTCTATATCCTCCACATCCTTTATATTGTACACCCTGGAACTCACCTGCATCATTAATGGATTGATCTTGGATTAATAATTCTATAAAATATCCACTTAATCTTACACCTATTGAAAAATTCGTCAGAAAATTTGAGTTTGCACCTGTTCCATATAAAAAAGGAGATAAGCTAACCAATAAAATTCTCTTACTAATTTGAGAATTATCACTTGAATTCATAAAAACAATTATTCATGATGAATTATATTAGCGCTGTCAATAAAGTCCATAAAGGCAACGGACACATTGCTAATAATATTGAATTCTAAATTACTCCTTCGATGTTTTAAACAATTCTTCTCTTACCAATGCAAGGCTTGGAATTACAAAAAAAACAAACATTGTCATTCCGGCGCCAAACAGATTTCGAATAAAACCCACCGAAATAACCATTAGGATTGAGAGTATATAATATATTCTATCTGAATAATAAATATTCTGTAGATTTCTTTTAATCTGATCACTTAATAATAATATCCATGGCAATAACCCAAGAAATCCAAATCTTGCTAAGGTATCAATCCAAAAAACATGTCCAGTTGTCTCAGAACCGCCAATTATTGGGCTATTCAAAAAGTTTTCAATCTGCAGTGGTATTCGGTTTAACCGAACATCGACGTCTTTGCTTTCACCACCAAGTCCATATCTCATAAAATCAGCTATATCATATAATCTACTTGAAAGTACTTCAGCATTTATACTATGTGAAAGACTAAACATTATCTCTGTTATATAATTATATGATATAATAAATATTAATGCTACTAAAACATATAACGAAATTGCTTTTGGAATGTTCTGTGGTGTCCAATAGGCAAAAAAGCTAAGTAACATAGCGAAAACTAATGGAGTAGTATATTGTGATTTTAAAATACCATAAAATGAAAGTACAATCAGGAAAATGATAATTATTTTAATGTACTTACCAGAATATTTCACCTTCAGTAAAGAAACAAAAATAGGTAGTGAAAATGCTATCCCATAAAAAAAGTCATAGGATGCTATCCCAAGTTTTTCATAAAGTATAACTATTTGTGTTTGGCTATCACGTTGCAAAGCACCTGCAAGATCGCGCGCAGCCATTGGAAATTTCTGCATTCCTATTATTGAAGTTATTGTAGTAATTACAAAAAATATCAATGCGATCCTTATTACTTTGTTCAATCCATGATAGTCTTTGCTTATGTAAAAATATTGTAACATGGTTGTTGAAATAAATACATACTTCAATAATCCATGAATTTCCTCTATTTCAATATAGTAAACATCAAAAAGTATTAATAATAAATATAAACTGTAAAAAAAATAAATATACAAAGCAGGCCTCGATATCAAAATCCTTGGATAAAAAAATAATAGCAAAGCAATCCATCCATAAATATAAAACCAACTTGACATAAATGGCCAGAATAGATTTTTAAAAACAATTGGTAAGAATAGATAACCTAGAATTAAAATGCAGGTTATTCTAAAGATATTTTTTTTTGTAAGCATTTGTTCCCTTGATCAAAATTTGCTAATGAATCTTGTTACTATGACCATAATATTCTATTAGGCAATTTGTATTTTATCATACCACATTATTTCTGCCTAAAATCGTTTTCGTTATAAAGTAATTCATGTTTAATGGGGGTGTTGTTCCAATAATTATCAATAATTGCTTTATATTGCTGAATGTAAAGTTCAATTATCTTTTGAGTATTATATTCTCTGGATAATAATTCTTTACATTTATTTGTTAATTCTTGTGCATAAACTGGATTATCAATCAATTTCATCATATTTTCGGCCAATCCATTAATATCTCCATATTCCGAGAGTAAAATTGTCTTACCTTCTTTATTTAAATATGGAATTCCACCAACATTTGTAGCAACTACGGGAATATTTAATAAAATACTCTCAAATATCGTTTGGGGCAAGTTGTCACTTTTGGTTGAAATAACAGAAACTCTACTCTTAATAACTTCGTTATATACATCTTGCAGTGTGGGTAATTCACCTGTAAAATAAATTTGATCAGTCAATTTATATTTATTAATCAATCCATTCAAATATATAAAATATTCATTAGAGTACCCACCAACAATGTTCAATGTTACTCTACGACCTTTTGCACTTATATTAGCAATTGCCTCTATAATTTTATCAACTCCTTTTGCAAAGGTTACACGCCCAAAATAAACAAAATCATACATTTTATCAATTCCTGAATTGACAGAAACATCAAAATCAAGGGGATATTTTTGCTTTAAAAAAACCGGATTTTCATTGTCCCGCTTAATAAGACTAACGAATTGCGGAGCGGATATGCCAAAATATCGAAATTGTTCATGGATTTTTCTTTCAACCTTTACTATACTTTGCATGGGCTTTTCATTCTTATCAAATCCCTCCGGATCACTATAAATCCCCTGAATGCAAACGTAAACTGGTATATCCTTAATATTTAATACCAGAGATGAATAATATGGACTCTCCGCTCCAATTAAGTTAATAATGTCCGGTTTTATCCTTTTAATAAACCTGTTTACCAAAAGTTGATTCTGAAAAAAGTTTGTCCAAAGCTCAACTCTTTTTAGATACTTTTGTCCTCTTCTGATCGCAAGGATATGCGGGTTAAAAAAATGATAATAGATTCCTCTATTAACAAACTCGAAAATAAATGGTTTTAATCTCCGATGTGGTGCAATAATATGAATTTGAACATTATCAGCCTGCTCGAACCCTTTGATCATTCTGGTAATCCAGGGTGCAAAATCATTTTGCTTTATTTTACTACTCAAGGGTAAAATATTTCTTACTTCCGCATTTGTAAAATGACAAAGCAGAACTACTTTAATCTGATTTTCAATTTCTTTCATTCTGTATTCTATAAGTTGTAACGTGTTTGAAATATTTAAATCACTTTTTGGCACATAAACAAAACTGATAAATATCTCAAATTATGGAAAGAGTAATCTTGTTGTGTAATCGGGATGTTTGAATTTTTCTTAATCCTTTCTGCTAAAAAATAATTTTGAAAATCTTTCAAAAATCATAGATCTAAACTTATTTACACTGCTTTTAACTATTTCTTTTAGTTTAGTGTATTCCAACTTTGTTAGTCCAAGATATCTAATAAAAATAATTGAAGAAATAATGTATAACAAAGTCGTGCCAATCAATCTTATAAAACTTTGTTCAAAGATTAAGAATGGAATTATTGCAACAAATAATGAAATTAATAATGGAATAATTGATTTCAGGACAACCATCTGCAGATATTCCTTAATATTGATGCCAGCTATCTTTTTACCATAGTACAACCTGCAAGCAGCTAAACAAATATAGATAAAAATAACTACAATAAAAATTGTATAAGGTGGTTCTCCCAAATAATAAAGCCAGTATGAAATTGGAATCATTAATAAGATTATAATAAAACCAACAATGGTAAATTCTTTAACGTTTCCAATAGCATAAATTGCAGTGATAATTGGAAATGTGAATTTCTCTAAAATCATGGACAGAATGATCAAACGTATAAAAATAACCGAATATTCAGGGACATTACCCAACCATAGTTCTAATAAATATGGGGTTTCAATAAAAACAGGTATTGAAAAAATTGAAATCAAAAAGACAGAAAATTTTGCGCCTGTGGCAACCAAATTTATCATTTTCTTACGATCGCCACTCCCTTCATTTTTCATAATCTGTGGTTCTATGGCTTGAGTCATACTTGCAGAAAAATTATTTAGTCTTTCAGTCAATACCGAGGCTATGCCATTTGAGGCATTGAGGTTTACACCAAAAAACATATTTAACAAAATATCTTTTGACTGAACTAGGATAACAGCACCAGATACACCAAGAATATTCCATCCCACAAATGACAACATATTTTTAATCAGACTAAAATCAACATATTCCTTAAGTTTTACTTTACATTCTTCGTAATTGTATTTACTATACCACTGTTTAAATATCCTGATCACGATTTGATTAAGTAAAATTAAAAACCCGTAAATGACTAACAAGTTTGAGTCTAGATAAGTTATATAAATTGCAATCCCCAAGTTAATTACGACACCAGAAGTATTTATTAATGTTGATGCAAAAAAATTTTCGTGTGCATTCATAACCGCATCAAATGGAACAGAAATAACAGTAACAAAGGCTGAAAAAACCATAAAATGAAAAATGATTTTTGCATCGTTTAAACTATTTGGGGGAATATTTAGCCAATAATCAAACATAAGCAAACCACCACCTTCTAATATCAATATGACAAGAATTCCTAATATAAAATGAATTATTAGGCTTGTATTAAAAGTTTTTTTTATTAGTTCAATATCGCCAGTTCCTATACTATGGGACATAAATCTCATCGATGATATTGACATTGAAGTGGCAAGAAAGGATAACATCCCGATGACACCTCCTACTAATGAATAAATACCAAAATCGGACTTCCCTAATGCATTTAATACTAACCTTGTAGTAAACAGCCCAATAAATATCCTAACTAATAAATTTATGTAAAGAATTCCAGTATTGAATACTACTCTTTTTCCTGCCTGCATTAGGGGGGTTTAACTATTAATACTTCACAATTTATAAAAACCTGAATTTTACTTTACCAGTTATTTGGATTATAGATAAACTAAATAACTGATCGCAAATTATTATTTCAAACATCAATGAGTACATGAGCATGATAATAACATCATTTATTTCAATTCACTACAATACTAAAAAGTCATTATAATAATTATCGTAAAAAACAAATGGTAAAGAATTGATAGACAAAATAATTAATGTAGGAAAATCGATCATCTGCCAAAGAAAATATACTCTGTTGGTTGATCCTTAAAATGCGAATTAATATATTTTGAACATAAGGGAATACTATTTTTTTTCCCCAAGAATTAATTTACGAACCTTTCTAATGACCCGATCCAGAAAACTCACTCTTGATAACATTGATATATAGTTATTAAAATGAAACCTATCATAATTATCATCTGGGAATATAAACGATGGATGTTTAAGGGTAAATGGATTCTTCTCTATATTCAAAGGCACTCTATTCCAAATCATTGGTTCTCCAGATTTGTTATGGTGACCTATTACTCCAATATTACCAACCAAGTGCTTTTTTGGAAAAATAGTAAACGCATTGTTCTTTATTGCTGAATACCAAAACAGAAAATCCCAGGCAGGATTTGCTGGCAGGTTTCCTTTTTTAAAGTTTACAAATCTATTCTTAACATACTTTGCCTGATTCTTCGTGAGAAAATACTTTTCATAAATTCCTAAGTCAATAACAAGATCATGATCTTCCATGGTGCGATCTATCTTCTCCCATCTGTCCCTCCAAGATGCCCACCCATAAATGTGTGAAAATCTCGAAAAAATATAATCTGCATCATCTTTGAAGCCCTCTTCAGTAAAATTATTACCACTTATCATCCAGACTCTTGAGTCAGATGCATATTTTTGTAACAATTCTTCACAATAATTAAAAAAATATGGTGTGGCTACACAATCTTCTTCAAGAATAATGGCTTTTTCTTCAGATTTAAAAACCCAGTCAATTGCTGAAAACAAAGAAGTATAAATATCAACATGGTCTTCTCTAAAAAAGGTCCTCAAATTACAGGGCCAATCAACTTTATTTATTAAATCTTTGACCTCCCGATTTAGTTTTAGTTCATTCTCATTATCTTCTCGACCCTTATTATTGTAAAAATATAAATTCTTTGGTTTAGCTTGTTTTATAGCCTCAAATGATTTTCTTGCATAATCAGGTCTGGCAAAAGTTATAAATAGAACTGGTGTGTCGATACTCTTCATATAAACTAATTCTTAATCTTTAATTCCGATAAAATTGTAAACTCAAGCCCCTGATTCAATTCTGTTGTAGGATTCCAACCCAGCTTTACAAGTTTTTTATTGTCTGTTTTTGATTCCAACAATTCATTTTCCCTATAAGATAATGAACCAAAATTTAATTTTGACTTAGAATTGGTAAGTCTTTTAAGTGATAACATTAATTCTTTAACGCTAATTAATTGGTTGACGGTCACTTGAAATTCTGTATATGAATTTGGAATCTCCAATACTTTATTAATTACTATTTCATATGCAGAAATAACATCTTCAATATAGACAAAACCACGTTTTTGTTCACCTAATGTCAAATCAATTATGTCTTCATCACTTTTTAGCCTGTCTATCATATTAGTAATAAAATTTGAATTACTAGCTCCAGGACCATAAAAGTGTTCAAGTTGCATGTTTATTATCTTGATTTCATTACGTCTTATATAAAGCCACTCTTGAAAGTGTCTTTTAGAAAGTGCATAAGTATTTACGAAACGATCAAGTACAGTATCAGTATTAATGAAAAGCTTGCACTTAAAAATTATAGCCTTTTCAAGTAGTTCAAAAGGGATAAATAAATTTGCTTTGGCAATAATATCTGTTGATTCATTTTGTTTACCATAAAAAGTAGCAGTATGAATTATAAAATCAATAGATTGTTCAGTAAAAACTTCATCAGGTATTTCATTCTCAGCACAATAAACCTTAAAATTGTAATTTTTAATCCTATCTAAACTTTTAATTGAGTATTCAAGTCCAATAATATTATGATTCTGGCATAATGTTTTCGCAAGATTACTGCCAAGGAATCCGTTAATACCGGTAATTAAGATTGTTTTCATTTATTTTGCATTTCTTGTATTAAGGCCAAATTCACAAAGGAAATCATTCCCAATCATCGGTTAAAACTTGATTAGCAGGAATTCCTTCGTTAATTAAAACCTGTTTAAAAGATTTGATCATTGCGGGGGGTCCTGAAATAAAAAATGCAGATTGTTTGTTTGTTGAATCAATAATCTTTTCAATGTTTAAAATTCCACTTTCATCCTGATAAAAGGGTTTGTAATTGAAGTGTGAATTGATTTTTTGAGCTTTTTCTAATTCGACTTCATAAAGATTCATGTTTCTGCTGCGAAAACCAACAAAGAGAATGGGATTTATATATTCAGAAAAAGTATAATGGTTAAATAAAGAAAGAAATGGGGTGATTCCTGTACCTCCAGCAATAAATACAGTATTCACTTTATTGTGCGGTTGCGTAAATAAGTCGCCATATGGAAGTTTCAAAGTCACTTCACTACCAATTTTCAATTGCTGTTGCATGCGATATGTAAAAACACCTTTGACAGCATAAGTTATTTTAATCATATATTCAGATGGAGATGATTGCATGCTAAAACATCTTGAATCAGGCCATTGCCCTGCAGGATCGTAGTCATCCAGTGCAAGATGCAGAAACTGGCCAGGGTCAAATTTAAAAGGTTTATTCAATGATTCAAGTATCAGAGTATATACTCCGTCGATGGAATTATGAATGGCAACAACTTTTGCCGGATATTTCTTTACAATAGCCATAAACTACTTCTGCGAAGCAATAAATTCATCAAGGACACTTTCCGCATAGGTAAACATTTCTGATGTTAATCCGGGGTAAGTGCCCAGGAAGAAAGTGTTATTCATTATAAAATCTGTATTTTTCAGATTACCTGCTATTCTCCATTTCTGATTTATAAAACCAGGTTGCTTTGTCATATTTCCGGCAAACAAGTTACGTGTTTCTATTAGCTTAGCGTTAAAGTAAGCGGTAACTTCATCACGTTTGAAATGGGTCCCTTCCTTCAAGGTTACTATAAAAGCAAACCATGCAGGATCAGAATTTTTGGTAGCTTCAGGTAGAATAAAATAATCAGGGTATTTTGAAAAAATCCGAAACCATTCTTTGAAGTTTTCTTTGCGGCGGTCACAAAAATGAGGTAGTTTATCAATCTGGGCTGCACCAATTGCTGCCTGAATATCGGTCATTTTGAGGTTATAACCGATTTCAGAATACACATATTTGTGGTCGAAGCCAAAAGGGAGGTCACCAAACTGCTGTGAGAAACGTTTGCCACAGGTATTGTTTTCGCCACCGGCGCAATAACAATCGCGTCCCCAGTCGCGGAATGCTCGAACCAGGTTAGCTAGTTGAGGATCATTGGTACAGATAGCCCCACCTTCACCCGTTGTGATATGGTGTGCCGGGTAAAATGAGATAGTTGAAAGATGGCCAAAGGTGCCGGTTTTTTTACCTTTGTATTCGCTGCCAAAGGCATCACAATTATCCTCAATAACCCAGAGATTAAATTCAGTAGCTAATTGCATTACTGCATCCAGATTAAACGGATTTCCCAAAGTATGAGCAATAAATATACAACGTGTTTTTGATGTAATGGCTTTACGCATCATTTCAATATCAATATTGTAGGTTGGAAATTCAACATCTACAAATACCGGTATCAATCCATATTGAAGGATTGGAGTTACAGTAGCCGGGAAACCGGCTGCAACGGAGATTACTTCATCACCGGGTTTCAATCTTTTATCGCCAAGCTTTTCTGAAGTCAGGGCTGAAAAAGCCAGTAAATTAGCCGAAGAACCAGAGTTAGTAAGAAGTACATGTTCTATACCCAGAAAATCGGATATTTTTTCAGCAAATTCTTCTGAGAAGCGGCCTTCAGTGAGCCAAAAATCGAGGGATGCTTCTACCGCATTAACCAACTCCTGCTGGTCGAATACTCTCCCTGCATAATTAACCTTAGATTTACCAGGAATAAAATCACTTTGTGAAAATTTTGCCTGATAATACGCAATAGTTTTAGCGATTATTTCTTTTCGTATTAATTTAGGGTCTGCCATCTTTATAAGTCAAAAATTTGAATGAACTACATGAAGTAATCCGTGATTTGTTTTTCTGTGATCGTACGCATGTTTGAACCAGAGAGAAAAGATTTGTTCCATTGCACAATGGTTTTAAGCGTGGTTTCTATATCCCATCGGGGAATCCACCCAAGTTCAGCTTTTACTTTTGAGCAATCAAGCTTTAGGTAATTGGCTTCATGAGGTTGAGGATTCTTATCAATTTCGAATTGAGCACCTTCTCCCCATAAGTTGCAAATAGTATTAGTAATCCATTCCACATTTTTTGCATCTTTATCGTCAGGTCCGAAATTCCATGCTTCGGCAAATGCAGGCCCCTGCGTAAATAACTTCTCACACAATGCAAGATAACCTGACAATGGTTCTAATACATGTTGCCATGGCCGGATTGCAAAAGGGCTACGGATTTTTACTTTTTCACCTTTTGAGATGGATCGTATAAAATCAGGGATAAGACGGTCATTGGCCCAATCACCGCCGCCGATTACATTTCCGGCACGGGCAGAAGCCAAAGCAATGCCATGTTTTGAATAGTCTTTGGGATTAAAGAACGAACTGCGGAAAGAGGAAGTCACTAATTCGGAACAACCTTTACTGTTCGAGTAAGGATCATACCCTCCCATCGGTTCGTTTTCGCGGTATCCCCAATGCCATTCCTTGTTTTCGTAACATTTGTCGGTAGTAACATTGAGTATGACTTTTACACTTTTAACCTGCCTTGCAGCATCAAAAAGGTTTACTGTTCCCATCACATTGATCTCATAGGTTTCGCGTGGATTCCTATACGATTCCATCACAAGAGGCTGGGCAGCCATATGAATAATAATTTCTGGCTGTATTTTTTTTAAAGTCTCAAGTAATAAATTGTAATCCCTGATATCTCCAATTGTGGAGGTCATCAGTTCCCCGATGTTTGCTTCAACAAACAAACTTGGATCTGTGGGAGGGTCAAGTGCATAACCATATACATCAGTTCCCAATTTATGTAGAATAAGACTTAGCCATGATCCTTTGAAACCTGTATGTCCAGTTATCAGAACCCTACGATTCGTGTATATGTTATTATATAATCCTCTTAGCATTGATTCGTGAAATTCGTAATAATTCGTATAATTACCATTTAATCCAGGGGGCTTTCCCCTTTTCGATCAACTCTTCAAGTTGGCTTTTGTCACGCTGAGTGTCCATAGGCTTCCAAAATCCTTCATGTTTATATGTATAAAGCTCACCTGCAGCGGCAATACCTTCAAGTGGTTCTCTTTCAAATATAATGTTTTCACCATTTGGTATAAAATTAAATACTTCGGGCTCGCATACAAAGTAACCGGCATTTATCCATGCACCATCACCTTTTGGTTTTTCTTGAAAAGAAAGTACTTTATGTTCGTTATTGACAATTAGTGATCCATAACGCCCCTCAGGTTGGACGGAAGTCATGGTCATTGCTTTACCATGACTTTTGTGGTACATTATCAAATCATCAATATTTACATCTGATACACCATCGCCATAAGTCAGCATAAAGGGCTCATTTCCAATATAATTCTTCACCTTCTTTATACGTCCTCCAGTCATAGTATCCAGTCCAGTATCGACAAGTGTAACTTTCCAGGGTTCTGCATGGTTTTTGTGGTGTGTAATTGTATTCGTAACCATATCTATGGTCATATCTGACATATGATGATAATAATTTGCAAAATATTCCTTGATCATATATCCTTTATATCCACACAGTATTACAAAATCATTGTACCCATAATATGAATAAATTTTCATAATATGCCACAAGATTGGCTTTCCTCCAATTTCAACCATTGGTTTTGGTCTGAGTGAAGTTTCTTCAGATAGACGGGAGCCAAGTCCACCAGCGAGAATTATGACTTTCATGCCTTGTTTTTTAATTTATATTTTGATGACTTTTTATAAAAAACTATTAAAATATTTTTATCTTTTACTTTTCCCTACTCTCTTCAAACCACTTGTCTTATACAATCGGTATAACTTATTATTATTCTCCCTCCCTTATCACTCACATTCGGCATGGAATAATCTCCCACTGATTTAAAGTTTCGCGCTGATTGGTTTCGCGCTGATTGTCGCTGATTTTCTGCGCAGATTTGCGGGGATTTTATCTGCTTTTATACTTCGGTAAACTCAGCACAGGTCTGCGAGAGATTTTTATTCACTCCAGACGGTGCGTTTGATGTAGTCGGTATATCCCAAAATGATGCGTACCACCTTGTCACTTACGTTTGGCATGGAGTAATCAGTTACTTTCCTAAAGTTTCTTACATTCCCTGTTTGCTGGCATTGCAATTGTACCAATCCTTGTAAAACGCGTTAGGGATTTAGGCTAACCATCATCACAGAAGCTTCTTCCATGGCATCGTGGCGCTCGTGTGCATCGCTGTTGAGAGCACGGAAATTCATGATCGATGATTCTTCAGAGATGATTCCACTGTCTCGTCGGGTTTTATACTGAGTGGTCATATTCTATATATTTCACTTTAGAATAAAAAGTTTGAAATCAGGAAGATACTTAAATTAATGGATTTTATTAGAAGCAAGTTAGCGTGTTTACATTTTATTTCGCTGTACTGCAGTCTGCAGCCATTAATCATTTTGGACTATTTGCCAATAACCGGTTTTATCAGGCCCAATACGTTGAATTATATTCATATTTTTGAGTTTATTGAGGTCTCTTTTAATGGTTTCTCTTCCAACTTTACATGTTTTTGAAAGTTCATGAATTGAAATATTTTTATTTTCTTCAATTAATGAAATTATTTCTTGCTGACGCTCACTTACAGGCTCACTTACAGGCTCACTTACAGGCTCACTTACAGGCTCATTTAATTTTCCTTTATAAAGAATCACCTGAAAGCCATTGGCAACTTCATTAAAAACAGGCTCAACAATACCATATTCTCTGCAAATTTTGCGAATGCGGTTAATGCCCGAGCCATAGCGTTCAATAAGTCCGATTTCTTTGAAAGCTTTGGCTATTAGTTTATTTCTCGACTTTGAGGAGTAATTTCCTGATAGCAAATCCTGAATAGTTATTCCGCCAAATAATTTACCAGGGTTATAAAATTCGATTCTGTTATCAAAAATCTTAATGATACTGCCCGAACTGTCCCGGTAATCGCGATGAACAATCATGTTAATTACAATTTCGCGAATGGCATCAAGCGGATAATCAAATCGTTCAGTACGTTGAGGTTCACCGGTAATGATGTATTCAACCATTAAGTGCTTTTTAATAAAAGCTATGATCTCATCAACTTCAGTAAATAGGTCCGTGTTCAACGAAATAGAGTCGATAATAGTAATATCACTTTTGAATCGTCCTATTTGTAAATCGCTTATCAGGCAATAATCCGATACAAAAAGTAAGAATCCACCAAATGTGAGTTTCCCTTCACGTACAATTTCCATTTTTGAAAGAAATTCCAGGGGAGTGATTTGAATTTCACCTTGGGTTCGCTGCTCAATTTTTTGAATAAAACGGCTAACTTTATCGAAAGAAATCGCATCGGTTGTATGATCCGGGTCAATATAAAAGTCCCAGCTTGTATTTAATGTTTTAAGATGCTCATTGGCAATTTCATCTATCGACATCAGGTGATTTGAATTTCTATTACGTTTATAAAACCTGCCTTTGAATGAAACAGGTTTTATCGGATATTCAGTTACAGAAAATACAAGAACTGTCTTTTCTTCCATGTCAATTACTTCTACATCAGGAATAATCTGAGGTGAGGTTTTATTTTTAACTTCATTCACCCATTTCTGAATCGTTTCTTTCCCAATTCCCACTCCTTTTACTTCAGCCATATCATTTACACCAATTATAAACCGAGCCTCCCTTTGTATTAGAAAAAGCCACTAAAGAGATAATTACTTCATCGCTGAATGAAGTTTTAAATTCGATTTTATCTGTTTCAGCAGCAGGGATCATGGATGGGTGTCTGGCATAAGTAACTGGTCATTGATGACAACTGATGGGCGATTGATAGCTGGTAACTTTTATATGGTTGTTGAGTACTTCTATGCATTATCTTTTATCTTACAAATTACTCACTCCAGACAGTTCGTTTAATGTAATCCGTATATCCCAAAATGATGCGCACTACCTTGTCACTTACGTTTGGCATGGAGTAATCAGTTACTTTCCTAAAATTTCTTTCATTCCCTGTTTGCTGGTATTGTAACTGCACCAATCCTTGCAGAATGCGTTCAGGATTCAGGCCAACCATCATTACGGAGGCTTCCTCCATGGCTTCCGGTCGCTCATGGGCTTCGCGGATGTTGAGGGCCCTGAAATTCATGATCGATGATTCTTCCGAAATGGTTCCACTGTCTGAAAGTACGGCGTAGGCGTTTTTTTGTAAATGGTTGTAATCGTGAAAACCCAGAGGTTTCATCAACTGAATAAGTGAATGAAATTGTATGCCCTTTTCATTAATTTTATTTCGTGTTCGGGGATGGGTAGATACTATTATCGGAAGCTGGTAATTTTCCGCAATCCGATTCAAAACATTCACCAGTCTATCGAAATTAACTGAATTAATATTTTCTTCGCGGTGAGCGGAGACAACAAAATATTTCTCTTTTTCTAATGATAATTTCCTTAACACATCAGAAGTATTAATTTTATCCATATTTGCTATCAGCACTTCAAACATCGGGCTGCCTGTTTTGATGATACGGTCTGCCGGCAAACCTTCTCTTAGTAAATACTCCCGGGCAATATCGGAATACGTGAGGTTGATATCCGAAATATGATCAACAATCTTACGGTTTGTCTCTTCAGGTACACGCTGGTCGAAGCAACGGTTTCCCGCTTCCATGTGGAAGATAGGGATGTGACGTTTTTTAGCAGGTATGGCACAGAGACAACTGTTGGTGTCTCCCAAAACCAGAAACGCATCAGGCTGTTCCTTTTCAAGAACCGGATCAATATTGATGATAATCTGGCCAATAGTCGTAGTTGCATTGGTTCCGGCGGCATTCAGAAAATGATCCGGTTTGCGTAATCCAAGGTCCTGAAAGAAAACTTCATTTAACTCATAATCGTAATTCTGACCGGTGTGGACGAGAATATGTTCAATGGCTTCGGATGCATCGAGCTTTTTGATGACTTCTGATAAGCGGATGATCTCAGGACGGGTACCTACAACGGTGAGGACTTTGAGTTTTTTCATATTAGCAAGATAAAAGACAAAAGTTGAAAGACAAAAGATGTAACTATGTTCTTGATTTTTGGACTATTGAGCCTAAAATTAATTTAAGTTCTTTAGATTCCTGGATTAGGTAATTCAGCTCTGGATTATCCTGATTATCAATTGCTTTTATTATTCTGAGCCAGTAGTTTGACTCTCTCATTTCACGTAACGAAATCCTTACTTTATTTGTGAAATCCGCTTTTGAAGAACCTGTCTGAGATTCTTCGTAGTTGGCTCCACTTGAGGTTGAACTCTTTATTAACTGATATGTTATAACCTTTATCTCAGTTGAATCTGGCAAAGTCCTTAAATACTTAATAGTCCTGACTGCAAAATCAAATAGCCTCTTTTCTAAATCATTCATAGGGATTCAAGATAAAAGATAAAAGTTTAAAGATAAAAGATACATTGTCAGGATAAAAGATAAAATGCAGATTGTCAAGTTAAAAAACAAAAGGATAAAGATAAAAGGCAGTCTATCAAGATAAATGACACAAGTTTAAAGATAAAAGGTAGATAGTTAAGATAAAAGATGAAAGGAAAAGGATAAAAGTGATGGTTACGAGAATGTTTCTATCTTTTGTCTTTATACTTTTATCTTTGGTCTTTCTCAATCATAAAGATAATGTGACGGTTATGAGGATTTTCCATCTTTGGTCTTTGTACTTTTATCTTCTTAACTATACTTTCTCAAAAAATGTATCGCCATCCCCTGCATCGTAATGCTCATTGATCCAGAAAATCGTATAAAGTTCTTCGTTCCCAACATTGGTGATGTTGTGCGTATGCCAGATGGGCATATCGACAAATGAAGGCTGTGCTCCGTCTAATTCAAATGACATTACTTTATTGGTTCCAATACGCCTGAGTTCGATCCTTGCTTTGCCTTTAATCACTGCAAAACGTTCTGCTTTGCGAGTATGGAAATGGTTTCCACGTGTTATTCCAGGCACAGTGGTCGAGAAGGAAACCTGTCCGCCACTGTTCAACTTCACAGTCTCCACAAAACTACCACGGTTATCGGTATTGAGTTTCAGGTGGTAAGGGAAGAAAGTAATATGATCAATATAACAAAGAAAAGTTGTGAAGAGATTACATTTAAACTCTGTGTTTAACTCGGGAAGCTCACCTTTCTCAAAGTATTGGGTTTTATATTTATGTAGAATTTCCAGTAATGTTGAAACTTTTACCTTAACTGTTGAATCAACAAAAATTTCCTCTATTACACTGTCGCTTTGGTTTTCGGTTTGGATGAAAGTAATCCTGTCAATGAAATGTTTTACCAATTGCCCGACATAAATCAGATTTAATTCTCCATCCACTTCGATTTTGGGTGTTTCGTTGTGGGTAAGCTGATGGCAGAAGGTTGCAATTACCGAATTATAGTAAGGGTTTCCAAATGGTCCATATACGTTTGGGATAATGAATCCAGAAAATTGGCCATCGTTTTTATCTGCCCATTTTTCCAACAGTTTACGCCCTTCTTTCTTTGATTTTCCGTAAAGATTGTCACGTTCTTCCTGGGTGCTGGAGGAGAAGAGGATATGTGGAGTTGATTTTGTTGCTTCACAGGCAGAAATAAGTTGCTTAACTAATCCGATGTTGGTATTGTACAATACTTCGGGATCGTTATGCCGGTTCATGGCAGCCAGATGCACGATGGTGTCACACTCTGATACGAATTTTTTTAATTTTTCTTCATCCTGAAAGTATGCATCTTCGAAAGGGATGCGAACAAACTTGTCAGGAAATAAGCCAAGTGTGTTGTATAAATGAGTTCCTACAAAGCCGGTCTGACCGGTAATACCTATTTTAATCATTGTTTTTTGTTTCGCTCAGATGAGTGCTGATTTGTGTTCCCGCTGATTTTCGCTGATTCGGTTTTCGATGATCTGCGCAGATTTGCGAATTGATCTGCGAAAACCAGTGAGAAAATTTCTTCAGCTACCTGACATCTTGCTGTATTTCAGGAAGTTTTAGCAGAAGGTTTTTCATTTCCACAACGTCCAACCGAGCTGTATTATGCGAATGATAATCATCAATCTCAGCGATTTCAGTCTGTCCTTCCACAAAATACTGATCATAATTCAGATCACGGTTATCGGCAGGAATCCGGAAATAATTGCCTTTATCCTGTGATTTGGCCATTTCTTCACGGGTTACCAGAGTTTCGTATAATTTTTCTCCATGACGTGTTCCAATAGTTCTCACTACTACATCTGATTTATACAGCTCTTTTAGGGCATTTGCCAGGGTGGTCAGTGTGGCGGCAGGAGCTTTTTGTACAAATAAATCTCCATTTTCACCATGCTCAAACGCATACAATACCAGATCCACCGCGTCATTCAGGGTCATCATAAAGCGGGTCATATTGGGATCAGTAATGGTAATCTCTTTACCGGCTTTGATCTGGTCAATCCACAAAGGAATCACCGAACCCCGGCTGGCCATCACGTTGCCATATCGTGTACAACAGATTGTTGTTGTTGAATTTTCACCAAGTGAACGAGCCTTGGCAATAGCCACTTTCTCCATCATGGCTTTGCTGATACCCATGGCATTGATGGGGTAAGCGGCTTTGTCGGTGCTCAATACAACCATGTTTTTTACCCCGTGTGCCACGGCAGACTCCAGCACATTTTCAGTTCCGAACACATTGGTCCTGACAGCTTGTATAGGGAAGAATTCACAGGATGGGACCTGCTTTAATGCTGCGGCATGAAAGATTAAATCGACCCCGGTCATCGCTCCGTCAACACTTCTTCTGTCTCTGACATCACCGATATAAAATTTAACTTTTGGATTGTTCAACTTATGACGCATATCATCCTGCTTTTTCTCATCTCTTGAGAAAATGCGGATTTCTTTGATATCAGAATCTAAGAACCGGTCCAGAACTGCATTTCCGAATGATCCGGTACCTCCGGTTATTAGAAGTGTTTTATTGTTAAACATGTTTAATTATTGATGGTATGATACATTTGTTAGATGTTTGGCATTCAGCGTTCGGTTTTAACTTCGAACATCAAACGTGTTATGTTGAACTTCACAAGTTATAAATCCCTGCTTTGTATTTCTTTAGGTTTTCACTTTTCAAAAACCACTGAATTGTTTCCTTCAGGCCTTCTTCGATGGTATATTCAGGTTTCCAAGTTGTTAAACTGCAAATAAGACTGTTATCACCCCACAGCCTGAATACTTCAGAATTGGCTGGTCGAAGGCGTTGATCATCGGTAATGAACTTCACATCACTCTGCATGAGTTCCTTAATAAGATTCAAAGTATCTGCCATCGAAATCTCGAAGTTGGATGCAATGTTAATTTCTTTCCCAATGGTCTCATCACATTCGGCTATTGCCAGAAATCCTCTTGCTGTATCTTTTACATAATTGAAATCACGGGTGGGTGTCAGATCGCCAAGTTTAATCTCTTTCATCCCATTGGCAATCTGAGAAATGATTGTTGGGATTATGGCACGGGCGCTTTGTCGCGGTCCATATGTGTTAAATGGTCTTGCAACCGTAACAGGCAGTTCAAAAGCATTATAAAAACTCATGGCCATTGCATCGGCACCAATCTTGCTTGCAGAGTAAGGCGATTGTGGCTGTTTGGGGTGTTTTTCATCAATAGGTACATATTGAGCTGTTCCGTAAACCTCGGAGGTAGAGGTGTGAATCACTCTGATTCCTCCAAGTTCTTTTGCTGCCTGGCAGATATTAAGTGTACCTTTTACGTTGGTGTCAACATAGGTATCAGGTGCATGATAGGAATAAGGAATCGCAATGAGTGCGGCCAAATGAAAAACAATGTCAACGCCCTGCATGATGTGTTTCACAAAATGCGGATCACGAACATCACCAGTAACAACTTCCAGATTTGGATTTGATGGTATATCTTCGAGCCAACCCCAATAGTTGAATGAGTTGTAATAGGAAAGAGCCCTTACTTTATATCCTTTTTCAAGTAGAAGCTCAGTCAAGTGTGAACCGATAAAACCGTCAGCGCCGGTAACTAAAGCGTGTTTCATTGTTAAATCATTATTTTGTCGCAAGAAAATCGTTTAAGGGTTGAAGGGTTCCAGGAGTTTGAAGGGTTCCAGGTTTGAAAAGTTTCAGTTTGAAAACGTGAAACGCGCGCAGCGCAATGAAACATGTAACTTTAGCCTTTTTCACGTCGAACAAGCTGGTGTTTGGCTATTGGCTGTTGGTCAAAGGTTTTTTAATATAGTTTTCAAATACCTTTCGTATTCCATTTATCAGATCGACTTTTGGAACCCAATCTATGCTTCTCAGTAAACTTACATCCAATTGTTTTTTAAATGTGCCATCCGGTTTAGAATCATCCCAGTTTATGGAACCATCGAACCCGATTACTTTCTTCACTATTTCTGCCAATTCTTTGATTGTAAGATCAATACCTGTACCGATATTAATATGTGTCTGGCCAGGTTTACTGTAAAGCTTTTCTGCATCAATATTTTGCATGATATGTACACACGCATCAGCCATATCATCGACATGAAGGAATTCACGATAAACTTGTCCTGTACCCCAGAGTGTAATAGTTACCGGGTTCAAGGTTGAAAGTTCAAGGTTTGAAGGTTCAAGGTTCAAAGTTGTGGTTGAACTTTGAACTTTGAACTTTGAACTTTGAATTTTTATCCCGTATTGAGCGAGAATGGTTAGTATTTCAGTCTCAGATTGGCTTCCTGTAATTCCATCAATAGGTAGTTTATCAAGATCCTTTCGAATTGAAGCCCAATCATTTTGTTCGAGACATTTTCCAAGGTGCATCTTTCTAATTAATGCAGGGAGAACATGTGATTTTTCCAGATCATAATTATCATTTGGACCGTAAAGGTTGGTTGGCATCACCGAAATAAAATCATCGTTGTATTGTCTGAAATAATTTTCACACATCTTGATACCCGCAATCTTGGCAATTGCATAGGGTTCGTTGGATTCTTCCAACACACCTGTTAACAGATATTCCTCCTTCAAAGGCTGGGGTGCGTTTTTAGGATAGATACATGAACTTCCCAAAAACAGTAATTTCTTTACCTTATTCAAATGAGCCGCATGGATGATATTGTTCTGAATCATCAGGTTTTCATAAATGAACTGCGCGCGGTAAGTATTGTTTGCAACAATCCCGCCAACTTTGGCAGCAGCAACAAAAACATAATCTGGGTGTTCTGTCTCAAAAAAGGCTTCAACATCAGCCTGTTGGGTAAGGTCAAGTTCTGCAAATGTCTTCAGAACAAAGTTTGAATAACCTTTTGCAACCAGATTTCTATGAATGGCCGAACCAACCATGCCATTGTGACCAGCGATGTATATTTTGGAGTCAGGGTTCAATTTTTAATCAGATTTAAATTGTTGGAGGTTCAAGGTTCAAGGTTGCTTAAAACCTGGAACTTTGAACTTTTAAACTTTGAACTTTGATCCTTTGAAGTCTGAGTTCTTCAGGTAAGTCATCAGATTCTGAATTTTTCCTGAGATATGAATAGTTTTTTGATGTAAATCCTTGAATTCTTCTTCAGAAATATACGATCTATCAAGAAGCCTGTATAATTGTGAGCGCGACTCACCTGCACTTCCCTTTGCTATACTCAGAAAGTTTATGAACTCTTTGTTCCCCTTCTTTCAAAACCATCTGATATATTATCCATTATAGAACCTGATGAGCCATTAATTTGATCTTTAAGACGATAGTCTGTTTTCAGTCCTTCGTATTGTATGATTTTGTAAATATCCTTGCAAAACTCTCTGGCCAGTCTCCATGCTTCTGTATCTTCAAAAGATTTTAAGGTCATTCTTCTAAGATTAAAATTAAGGGTAAGAGCTATTAGGAACCTGGAACTTTGAACCTTGAACCTTTCTACTTTAAAAGCTGTTCCTTCTTTACAGAATCCAAATCATGTTTCATCATGATATTCACCAGTTCCTCAAAAGACGTTTGTGTTGGATTCCATCCTAGCAAGGTTTTTGCCTTTGTGGGATCACCGCAAAGTTGTTCCACCTCAGCCGGACGGAAATATTTTGGATCAACCGCCACCAATAATTCATTGGTCAGTTTGTTGTATCCCTTTTCATCTACGCCAATGCCACGCCAATCGATAGTTATACCAACAAAGGAGAATGATCGTTCAATAAACTCACGCACCGTATGCATTTCGCCGGTGGCAATAACAAAATCCTCAGGTGTATCATGTTGCAGCATCATCCACATACATTGTACATAGTCACGGGCATAACCCCAGTCGCGCAAGGCATCTAAGTTTCCCAAATATAATTTCTTCTGCATACCATGAAAGATGCGACTCACAGCCAAAGTGATTTTTCGAGTTACAAATGTTTCGCCACGTCTTTCACTCTCATGGTTAAAAAGGATGCCGTTTACAGCAAACATACCATACGATTCACGGTAGTTTTTCGTGATCCAGAAACCATATTGCTTGGCAACCCCATAGGGAGAGCGGGGATAGAACGGTGTTGTTTCTTTCTGAGGAACCTCCTGCACTAATCCGAACAACTCGGAAGTAGAAGCCTGGTAAATCCTTGTTTTCTTTTCCATACCTAAAATACGAACGGCTTCCAATACACGCAAAGTACCAATGGCATCTGAATCGGCTGTGTATTCCGGTACTTCAAACGAAACTTTCACATGGCTCTGGGCGGCAAGATTGTATATCTCATCCGGCTGCACCAACTGAATGATTCTGACAAGTGAGCTGCTGTCGGTCATGTCGCCGTAATGGAGATTCAGTTTCTTCTTCGAATGCATATCCTGTATCCATTCTTCGAAATATAAATGCTCAATCCGGCCTGTATTAAAGGTGGAGGATCGCCGCATGATACCGTGCACCTCGTAGCCTTTATCGAGCAGAAACTCGGCAAGGTAAGAACCATCTTGTCCGGTGATACCGGTTATCAGGGCTATTTTCATTGTTGAATCGTTATTTTGTTGTAAGAAGATCGTTTCAGGTTTGAAGGATTTCAGGTTTGAAGGGTTTCAGGTTTCAGGTTTCAGGTTTCAGGGGTTTGGAAAGTTTCAGGTTTCAGGGGTTTCAGGTTTGCTTAAGAAAACGTTTTTATCTTTGTAATAACGGAACTTGAAACATGAAACTAAAATCTACTTAATATATTTCCTCCCTGTTATTTCTGATTTTGCGAGGTAGTTCATGAAGTTACTTAATTTAGAACTTAATTTTAATGTTCTTTCAATCATCAGATCAAAGTCAGATTGATTCAAATAACCAAAGTCTAACGCACGATAAAGTTGTGATCTGGTTTCTCCGCAGCTTCCTTTGGCAATACTAAGAAATTGTTTAAATTCTTTGTTTCCATCTCTCTCAAATCCCTCAGCGATATTGTCCATGACTGATCCAGATTAGGCGCGTTTGATCTCTGAATCTAAAATCTTTTGAAAACCGATCCGTTTCTGTAAGTTTAAAAACAAGTATCGACACTTCTCTGGCTTCTTTCCAAATCTCCAAATCCTCAAATCTTTGTATTGTCATAAGATAGGGTTCCTCTCAGGGGTTTCAGGTTTGAAGGGTTTCAGGTTTCAGGGGTTTGAAAAGTCCAGGTTTCAGGTTTGCTTAAGAAAACGTTTTTATCTTTGTAATAACGGAACTTGAAACACGCGCAGCGCAAAACGTGGAACATTGAATAATTTGTTTAAAGTTCAAAGTTTTGACAGCAATTCTAATGTATCAATATCCATCCTGGAAAAAGCGAACCATTTTTTACCCAGGTCTTTTAATGAAGCGCCAATATGATAAACGGTTTTTTGGTCGATGATCAGAAAACGGTCGTGTGATTTATTGAAGTGTTTTACTTCAATTTTTGGATATTGGATGTTGTGTTTCTCCAAATCCAAGATAAATGATTTTGAAATATTTTGTGAATAAATTACTGTTGAAACGCCTTTATTTCGTTTCAAAAACAAGGATAATACACTATCATCCACATAATTGTCAATTAGAATAATAGACTTTTTTGCTGACTTTACGATTTCTGAAACAAAATTCCATGCATCAAATATCTGACCATCGTAAAAAATTCCTTCGATGGATGGCAAATTTGTTTTAACTTGAAAATCAATTTCATCCACTTTCTTCCTGATCGAATAAATTTCATTTTCAATCTTTTCAATCCGATGGTTTACTGCATATCCTTTTAGCAGATATTCCTTCAAAATTTTATTTGCCCAAATACGGAATTGTGTGCCTCTTTGTGATTTAACCCGATATCCAACAGAGATGATGACATCGAGGTTGTAGAATTTGGTATTGTATTTTTTGCCATCTGCTGCAGTTAGTAAGGAATCCTTACATACTGAAGATTCCAATAATTCGCCTTCCTTGAAAATATTACCAATATGTAAGGTGATATTATTCCTTGTTGTCTGAAAAAGCTCAGCCATTTGGTGTTGAGTCAACCAGACGGTATCATCTTCAATACGAACCTCAAATATTGTTGAAATGTCATTTGGTTGATAAATGATGATTTCGCCTGGGCTCATATTTGAAAATAGTTGGGGGTTGAAGAGTTTCAGGTTTCAGGGGTTTCAGGTTTGCTTAAGAAATTGATTTTATCTTTAGTAGGTCGGAACATGAAACGCGCGCAGCGCAATGAAACATGAAACGATTTTAACCCTATCAGGCACAGCTTCGCCCTTTGAGTCCCACCCATCTCAGGATAAAACACTATAAATCAATTACTAAAAAGACTATTCCTTCTTTTGGTTTAGTCTTCGTTTTTCCACACAAGCAACAACTTCGCCTTGTTGAGGACGGGACGTTGCTGGTTAAATTCTTCCACAGTGAATACTGCATAGCGAATCGTACGTGAGATAAAGCGTTGTGCTTTCTCGCATAGCAGACCAAGGTAATCATGGTCAATTGCTTCGCCAACAACTAATATGCTGATGTCTTTACTGTCGATGCCGGCGGCCAGATCACCAACAAGATATACTTCACGTGGTTCACCCAGATGACTGACAACCTGTTCGATAATATCATCAAGCCCGACATATTTCCGTATGAGGCTGTTGATGTCACCAAAAAGTGGGTGTCCCGTATTTGCCCGGTATATTTTTTTATTGCCTTCCGAAACAGTTTGCAACAATCCGGCTGATTCAAAACGGTTCAATTCCTGACGGATAGCGTTGGTGCTCTCGTTGAACTCAGGCTCAAGACCACGCAAATAGCCGGTGCTGTTGATGTTCAGAAAGAACTTCAGCATCAGTTTTATGCGGGTTTTTGAGGTGATGAGTGCTTCGAGCATTGTTTTAGTTGAGAGGGTTTATGGGTTTATGAGTTGATACGTTTATTGGTCTATTGGTTTGATTTTTAATTGTTTTTTCATGCAAATTATATTTACATTTCATTAAACGAGTAACAAAAGTACTCATTATTTTTAAAAATGCAAGTCATAAATTAAAGAATGTTGACACTTTGAATATAAGTATTGGCTAAAAGTCAACAGATATTGTTTATTATCAATCAGTTGGCCTAATGTTAATTTTCAGTTAACAATCTAACTGCATCTATTTAACCATTGGATGGAAATCACCGGTTCTTCCTACCGGACGTTTGTTGCGGATGTTTTCAACGATCACGACACTCTGCCGGGCATCAGCCAATCCAAAACCGGTTCCGTTGAGAATATGCTGGTAACTCACGGTATGCAGGTCGGTAAAACCATCACTGAATTCAATCTCCTGCCCATCAACGGTGATAGAACGGAAAGTTGACTTTTTGCTTTCGACTGCTATTTTGGGTAGATTTTCGCTATTGATACTTAAAAACCAGCGTACACGGGCTTTTTTTAGTTGAAGGAACCCGGCAGCACTGTCAGCCTGGCTCAGGTGTACAACATTTTCCTTTGCTTCCCCAAAAATCCAGGTGAGCATATCGAAAAAATGAACCCCTATATTGGTTGCCACGCCACCGCTTTTTTCGACATTCCCTTTCCAGGAACGATGATACCACGCACCACGCGATGTTATATAGGTAAGATCAATATCATAAATTTTATCAGCCGGTCCATTGTCAATCATCTCTTTTAGCGCGATAATGGCCGCATGATGTCGTAACTGAAGAATGGTATAAATATTTTTACCGGTTTCCTTTTCTATCTCATGTAAGGCATCCACATTCCATGGATTCAGCACGATAGGTTTCTCACAAATAGCATCAGCCTGATTACGAAGTGCCATACGGATATGAGAATCATGCAGGTAGTTTGGGCTGCAGATGCTTACATATTCGATATGTCCATTACCACCGCGGCGTAGTTTGTCGAGGTGACGATCGAAACGTTCCGGTTCGGTAAAGAAGGCTGATTTTGGAAAGTAACTGTCCATAATACCAACCGAATCGAATGGGTCGAGAGCGGCAAGCAGGTTATTACCGGTATCTTTGATTGCTTTAAGGTGACGGGGAGCGATATAACCTGCAGCCCCGATAAGTCCAAAATTTTTAGTTGTCATGGTTGTTAATTAAGGCGCAAATATCTGAATTTTTTTCTTCAGGCAAAAAAAGAGCTTCAATAAATGATAAGTGACTGCAATTTTTAACCATGTCAGTTTGTTGAAAATCAAAACTGCGTAAACGATCAATATCCTACTGATTCTTGTCAACAGAACAGCCAGACTCACCTAAAACATTTGTATTCATGAAAATAACAATCATTTTAAACGTTGATATTCAATTTAAAAAAGATTTTTTTTGTTTTTTTTTTATTTAATGCATTACTTTGCATTCTCGTTTAACTAAAAACAATTAAAGTTATGTCAGAGATTAAAGACAAAATCGTATCTATTATCGTTGAGAAGCTAGGCGTAGAGTCAGCTGAAGTTACTAATGAAGCCAGCTTCACAAATGATTTGGGTGCCGACTCGCTCGATACCGTTGAACTGATCATGGAGTTTGAAAAGG
>JABFQW010000059.1 GCA_013141455.1 Bacteroidales bacterium | reverse complement strand
GAACAGTTTGGTGGTGGCGCTGCCGGACAGATTGGCGCTGAGATGCTTCAGGCAAAATTGATCGTCTGGATTTTTGGCATGCGTTTCCTTATGGATATTTTCTCAGGAATTTCGTACTTCATCAATCAGTTTATCTCGGAACGTAAATATGGCAAATTACTCGAATTTGACTTCGAAGAGCCACTCACCCGTTTGATTTGGATCGCTGCTATTACCTGTATCAGTATCAGTTACATCATGAGTTATTTCCTTATCGGCGATCTGCCATTACAACTTTGGTGGAAATTAGCCACCATCATCAGTTGTGGTACCTTAGCCGCTGTTTTGATTCCTGAATTTACGAAGATTTTTACCAGCTCAAAATCGGACCATGTACATGAAATTGTGACCGCTTCACGCGAAGGCGGACCATCACTTACCGTACTTTCGGGTATCGTTGCCGGTAATTTCTCAGCCTATTGGAAAGGGATGTTGTTGGTTGGTTTAATGACGGTTGCCTATTTTGTGAGCCAGCTACCGGGCTTCGAACAGATTCAATATGCCAGCATCTTCGCCTTTGGCCTTGTTGCTTTCGGATTCCTCTGCATGGGACCTGTAACAATCGCTGTTGACAGTTATGGCCCGGTTACCGACAATGCACAATCAGTATTTGAATTGTCGCAGATAGAGAGCATTCCCGGTATCCATGCCGAAATCAAACGTGATTTTGGTTTCGATCCTGACTTCGTAACCGGAAAACACTACCTCGAAGCCAACGACTCGGCCGGCAATACCTTTAAGGCAACTGCCAAACCAGTTCTGATCGGAACTGCTGTTGTGGGTGCAACCACCATGATTTTCTCCATCATCCTGCTATTAAAAAAGGTAGGAATGTTGAATCTCGAATTGACCCAGGCACCGGTATTATTGGGCTTCATCACGGGTGGTGCCATGATCTTCTGGTTCTCAGGCGCATCTATCCAGGCCGTAACAACCGGCGCTTACCGTGTTATCGAATTCATCAAAAAGAATTTCGACCTCACCAAATCGAGCGCCGATATCGAAGATTCGAAAACTGTGGTGATGATCTGTACCAAATATGCCCAGACTGGTATGTGGAACATCTTCATTGCCTTGATGACTGCCACATTGGCGTTTGCCTTGTTCGATCCAAACTTCTTCGTCTCTTATCTTCTTTCGATTGCTATTTTTGGATTGTTTCAGGCTATTTATATGGCAAATGCAGGTGGTGCCTGGGACAACGCCAAGAAACTCGTTGAGGTTGATCTGAAAGAAAAAAATACGCCGTTGCATGATGCTGCCGTTATCGGCGACACTGTGGGCGACCCGTTCAAAGATACCACTTCAGTTGCCTTGAACCCAATCATTAAGTTTTCGACTCTGTTTGGTTTGCTTGCAGTAGAAATTGCAGTGAGCATGTCGAAAGTGAACGAAAAAGGTGTGCTTTCATACACCCTTGCACACTGGATTATTGGCGGTGCCTTACTCATCGTTTCGATGTATTTCGTATGGCGTTCGTTCTATAAAATGCGCATTAAAAACGATTAAAGATCGTAGGATCACATATTGATAAAAGCCCCCGGAAGCTAACTTCCGGGGGCTTTTTGCTATCTGATATTTTAGCGTAGCAAACTAAGCAGCAATTGTTGGAGTATGATCAATAGATCCGATAGTCGAAATATGCAAAAGTCGAATCGCGATGAAAACAATTGCCATTGCCAGGGTTATAATTTATCAAAATCCATCTCAGGCAAATGACATACCTTGCATAAATCGCATTTTTTATAGGTTATCCAGTGATCGCGCTCATTGAACGGGTATTTGTTCACATAAGGCCGTAGTTTTATCTTTTGGGTTATCCACAGGTGGGTAAGTGAGGGGTTGTTGAAATAATGCTTCATAACCCTTCCGGTATTTTTTAAAACATCGTCTTTAAAAATTGGGTAACGGGTAATCAAACGTACGCAAACGATGTCTAAGTTTTTTTCCAACGAAGGTTCATCAAATACCACAATATCAATGCCATAACCTATCGATAACAAATCACCTCCCCAGTCTTTGTCAAGATTGTGCGATAATAGTTTTGCCTTTGTCGTAATGATCAGCCGGTCGTCTTCGCTTGCCTTATCGCTTCGTTTAACCGTCAATTCGTCGCCAACTGTAAAAATATTAAAGAAGATATTCTGCTTCAGATCATTGAATTTTATGCTAAAAACTGAATCACGGATGACTTCGGCATCGTACAACGACTTGTTTTTATTGATCCAATAAACCAATTTATCTTCCAATGATGTCACTTCATCATCGTCCATATAATCAATACGGTTGGCAAGCACAATTTCGTCCCTGAATATTTCATCCAGATTTTGATACATGGCCTGATCGTCTTTATTATCATGGTTGGGCGAAGTTTTGTGAAAGGTTTTATCAATGAAATAATCACCCGGATACGTTATCGGGAATTGAATATGTGTTTCATTTTCAAAGTTTTCGCGATAATATTGGTCAACGATTTTTCGGGGAAATTTTATATTATTTATCCACCGGTTTTCATCCGCGAGTAAAACAAAACCGGGAGCAAAAGGTAAGGCAATATCAGGTTGCAGATATTGTGTGAAACGGCAGAAATTATCTGCAAAATATTGCTCACGTATGCGTGCCACTTCCTTGTCATCCTTATTTTTGTAATGCACTTTATTCGGGAAATATCCGGCGCCACTCCATCCTGATAACAGAAAATCGATCTTTGGCCATCTATCCTTTATTTTCTTCAAAAGAAAATCCACTGCCGTTTCATGATTTGAATTTAAGGCATCGTTGATGTTCACGATGACATATCCCTCGCATTCCACCACGATAACGCTTTCGAGTGAATAGCCTAAGTAAGTGATTTGTATATCTTTATAGTTGTATGTTTTGAAACTTACCGCTTCGGTGATATCGTTAAACTGCAGGTGACGCAGGTAACCCGCTACACCATCTCTCCATTGAAACGGAAAGAAAATATGTGCGTTTTTCTGAATCATTTTGAGTGATGGTTCGTGCAGATGATCCTCATGTCCATGTGAAATTAAAACCACATCGGCTTGTATCGATGGCTTTTGGAAACAGATGCCATTGGTTGTGATAAGCAGTTCCGCTGATCCAGGGGTCAAGCGCGATTTTCGTTTGGCCGGTTTCAATAACAAAACATGAATGGGAGATATATTCTATTCGCATAATTTCAAATTTGAAACAGATACGTTGAAATGTTGATTGTGATGTGACAGGCGGTTAAACGTGATAACTATGAAAATAGTATTTGATTTACCGGTAATGTTCCAGAGCAACCTGAAGAAAAACTTTAGAAGGGGTGTTATTCATATACTACGGATTATCCAGGCCGTTATTCTTTATACAATTTCTCACACAATTCGCAGGTAATGGAATCGGATAATCCTTTAAAACCAAAACCATTCCATTCATAAGCAGCAACGCGTGTGTTTTTTATTGTTTTATCTGGTTTGATAAATGAGTCCCCCCTGTGAAGTACGCATAATAAATTGTCCTTATCAGGAGAAATTTGGGCGTCAATTAGTGGCCATGATAGAGCAGAACCACGCCAACGTGCAATGAGTCCTTTATTGTCCAAACTATAAACGTAGGGTCGTTGATTAGTTTCACTGTCCAAACTTGAATAATGATTTTCAAGTGTAAATAAATATTGATTTTTGCCATCAAGTTTACTTGAACTAATTGAAATGATTGACATGGGATGTGTTTCCCAAACTTTCTTTTCTTTTTTAAAAGCCTGTAAAATAATTCTATTGTTATCTATTTCAGTGATTGACAAGGGTTTGAGCGTGAAATTGTTTATTTGAAAAGGTGTGATTCTATAAGGTACAGGCTCAAATTTATAGATAATTCTATCTGAAATTTCAGGATAAAAAGAATTGTGTTTTGTAAGTGTAATTATTCCAAAACAAGTGAATTTTCCATCTTGAATACGAATATCAACGATTAAACCTTCCTTGGTTCTTGGATATTTCTGATCGAACAAGTGGTTGCCGAGTGAGAAAAAAACTGGTTTACCATCTATTAATTCCGGCGTTTGAATGATATGAGGATGACCTCCAATAATAATATCCGCACCGTTTTTTATTAACCATTTTGCGGTTTCCCGCTGCTCTTTGTTAGGCCAATCAAGTAATTCGCTACCCCAGTGAATAGATACAACGACGATATTAGACAGACTTTTAGCAAACCGCAATTTCTGTTTAATTTCAATCGATGGAATCTGATTTTTAGTGCTATCTCTACTTAAAACGATATTAAGAGAAAGAAGTGAAATGACAACCCCCTTAACAGTAAAAAACTGTGGTGAATTTTCAAGATAAATGGGTGTAATATTATTTTTCTTAAGTGCTTCAATCGTATTTACTTTGCCTTTTTTGCTTAAATCTAAACTATGATTGTTTTCAATCGTGATGATATTAAAGCCAGCTTCTTCAAGCATGGGAATATCAGTGCTGTCAATATTGAAAACAGGTGATTCAACATCTGAAATCAATTGGTCCTCAATTTTTCCAACAGCTCCTTCCAGATTTCCTGCAACCAGGTCAGACGATTGAAAAAGTGGTTTTAAATTATCCCATGGAAATGTTTTTTTTGTTTGAAACTCTTCTTTTACATTACGGGAAAGTAAAATGTCACCAACAAATATGACCCTCACTTCAGAACCTCCCTTTTTGCAACTTGTCAGGATAACAAAAAATAGAATAATTAGTAGGAAGTATTTGCTAAACCTGACGCTTTTTGATCTGTAATGTAGGGTGTTATCCATGGTAAAAATTCTTGTTTCGTAACTTTTTCGCGCCATTCCTTATCATTTAACAATTGATTGGATACAAATTCATAGTATGAATAGATTGATCCTTTTACAATTTGATGTCTTCCATAAAAAGGAACAATATAGTTCCATTCCATCGCATTCCCAACCGCTGACATTAAGTAGGGAGATATGATTCCATCTCCGGCAACATCGGTAATTTTAGCAATCGGATCGGGATTAGACAAAGCATATTCTTTATTCGAAAGACTATTGAACACCAAAAATAGATGCTCCCCAGTTCGTGCTACAAAAAGTATTTTTTCGTTTTCATCATTAGTAAGCATTTCTCCCTTTCTTTCTTTTTCAGCCATTGATTGAAATCCACGCGCTTCATGTGCTGCCTCTTTTAATCTTGCAATTATACCGTCATATAACGATCTTTTCTCAGAACTATTAGACTCTTGAATATCTGACTTGTCTGCTATAGTAGATGATACATGTTTTATTGCACTTTCAAATAATTCAGCAATAACAGAAAATGTGTATGGATCGGGTTCTACATAACCTCTTGGTGCTCTCATCAATATTTCTTCAAATCCCCCTTCTCCGCATTCCGCAGCCGTCCTTTCATTAACAAGAACTGTTGCATGCCTCAATGTTGACCATGTTGCTAAACCTGTTTGCAGGCGTTTTACTTGCCAGATTTCCTTGTCCATTTCGCCATTAGTCGAATTAACAGAATCAGCCCATTGTACGGCAATGGCATTAATCCATTGATTGTATAAATTCTCCTTAAATTCAGATTGATTTGAGTTTTCATTAAAATTCTTCTTCAAATTACCAATCACCTTTCTTAATGGAGGAAACTTTTCGTAATCTGACTCTAATAGTTTTTCGGCAAAATTGTTGCCCAATACCGTTGCCAAGTCTAATCCAGTAGGGAGAAGTCTTATTCCAAAAGGTCCATTTACCTGCAAGTCTGATGGTACTTTTAATTGATAAACTGTTGAGAAAAAGACTTCATTATCGAACCCCCAGGACAAGGGAAAAACAGTTAATTTTTCTTGTGGATACTGACAATAATTTGGGATAATTTGCTTCATGTTTTTCCATGCCAATGGTGATCTTGATGGGGAAATAAGCCCTGAGTAACTTGTAATCCACTTTTCCGCATAAGCAGTGATTTCAGCAGGAAATAAGTTGAGATCATTTAATGTATCCTGTTTATGTTTGTAAATCGTTGTAAAATAGCGAAATGCCCTAAAATAATTTTCCAACTCTTTGGATGATGTATAATGACCTCGTGGCTTTAAATCAGAATAGGCATAGGTGTCATTAAGAATATCCGTAAAACAATCCTGCTCATTGAGTATTCGGGCAACTTCCGGATTGTTAACTTTCCCTGAATCTAAGTCAATCAGCGTTGAGAACACAATTCCCCAGGGAGAATTTATCTTTGAATTATCCAATAAACTATCCGCTTTAGAAATGAATTTCCAAAAATTGGGTATCGCCTCATCCCTTTCTTTAACGATAAAAAGTCCCTGATAGGCGGCTCCAAATAATTCCCAGAAAATATCGGTTGTAACAATATATGGTCTTGTGGGTGAGGTTCTGCTATAGCCAGAGCAATAATAGTTTTCAGATTCATAAAGTTTATATAGTTGATCATCAATATTTGGACGGAATAGACCAAAATTCTTTTGAAATTGATCAATTTCTTCAGTTGAATCAGCAAACATCCAGGCATTTAACACATCAGCTAATGGAATAGTAATTGGAACATAGTTTAAGGTGTAATATCCATTCAAAAACGTTAATCCAACAATTCCTTTACCATCAGGTACAGTTGAAGGTGTCGCAATAAATTCATAATCGGGTATTTGAATATCTTCACTTTTAGTTGAGAGTAAGTAAACTCCAATACCTTTGATTTGTTTTTGCCAATGGATTAACCCTAAGCCGTTGGGTGTCGGAGTGTAAGTGCCTTTGATTTCTTTCGCAATGTTCATGGATTTTGATTCCCCCCAATAACGGGAATCATAGCTTGCTACAAAGTAGTTATTTCGTTTATCAGTCCATATTAATTGGTGACCCGCTGGGTGAAATGCTACCGGTAGTGCCCAATCAGCCACTATACTACTCGGATTTGCGCTTGCGTCAAAATTCTCGGCTTTTGATGATGTTTCATAAGGACCAACAACTTGATATAGGCGATTGCCTTTTTCAGTAATAGAAACGATTCTGTAAGTTTTATCTCCATTGTCCATGCCGAAAAATATCCGGTAAGTGTAAAATTCTTTTCCGTTTTGAAAGTCAGAGCTTGTAATAAATGGCCGGGGACATGGGAGTAGATTTTTTAATTGATTTTGACAAGAAAAAATACTTTTGCAAATCCACTCACCATTCAGTCGTTCAAGCCTAAATATTTGATAATTGTTATCTTTCACTCCCATTACAAAAAGTGTCTTTGCATTAGGATGCCAGATGATTTCTTTTGTTTTTAGACCGACTGGCAAGGAACAACTATCTTTTATTTCGCTACTATCGATTTGCCAAAATTTGATAATTGATACGTTTGCATATTTTTCAATAGCAGCGGCAACTCTAAGTCCGGCAGGAGATACATCAAAATCAGTTACTATCTCAGTAGGTGAAAAAATAAAATGATTTTCACGTGCAGGAGCAGGGATTATGCTTAATTCAGGAATGTCAAAAATGCCATTTACAGTAATAGAAGTATCCTGGCTTGTATTTACTGTAATCGTTGTTTTCTTATTCATATCCTGTTCCTGATTGGATTGGAAAGCGCAAGCGTGAAACATCAGACTTAAAAAGAATATATAAAAAAATTGGTGTTTTATGTTATTCATACTCATTGTTTTATACTTGTGGTAAATATTGTTTTTTAAATCGGTAAGTAAAAGAGTGGCTATTTGATAAGTATAATTTGTTAGTTATTTTATCATTCAATAATAACTACAATTATCGAATTTTAACATTCAAAATCAGTGAGTCACTAAATCCGAAATCTTCCGGTTTAAGGTCAAATATACTGTTTGTTTTTGAATTGGGTTCACAATACCAGGACTTTTTTTCTTCGGCATACACAGTACTGGCATAGGTAGGTAGAAGGAGGTCTGTGTAATGTTTTGCGGCAGATATTAAGATTATTTCCCTAAAAAATGCGGAGATTAGCTGAAATATTCTCCGCAATTTATAGTGTTAAGTCGAAACGGGGGAGAACAATAATTTACAAATTTTTTCTTGTCTTTTTCACCAACTCTGCTTGCTAAGACCGCTAATGAAAATCTCAAAAAAAAAAACTTTACGTCGTTGCGTCCCTGTCGTCCGCCAGGCAAGTTTGCGAGATTATTTTTCTCGCCAAACCGCCAAGTCGCTAAGGATAGTCTCAAAAAAAACTTTGCGTCCTGGCGCCTTAGCGAGAAGACCCAATTAAATCTGCGAGAGGAAGGTTACTAAGTTTACTTCGGAATTTGAAATACCAAGTTTTTTTCGCAACCGGTATCTGGCCTGGTCTAAGGTGAGAATTCGCTGACCGGTTAAATCGGATATCTCCTTACTCGACATATTCAGCCTTAAGAAAGCGCACAGTTTCAATTCGTTCTGTGTTAATTCCGGAAATTTTTGTAACAGCACTTCATAAAATCCACTATGGATTTCCTGAAACCTGAGTGTAAACTCTTTCAGCATTTTATCGTCGGCACTGTTGCGGAGCTCCCGGTGAATTTTATTGATGGCCTCAATCGTTTCATCCTTTTTGGCGCTCTTTCCTATCTCGAACAACTTATGAGAAATTTCGGTCAGTAACTCATTCTTCTTGATCAGCGAGATGAGATTGATGGTCAGTTCTTTGTCTTTAAACTGAAGTTCTTTCTCGATAGATTGCTTTTCGAGATAAACGATTTTTGATTTAATACGGTGCCTCGAGAAAAATAGCAGGGTGATGACTAATCCTGAAACTAGGCTTAGAATGGTAACTAACATCAGGGTTTCTTTCTTCTGCCTTGCAATCTGTTTAATTTTATCTTTTTTCTCGTAATTATACTGTGACTCAAGCTTATAAACCTCCTTTTGATTCTGGAGGATGACCAAACTATCCTTTATTTCATTTTCAATGATTGAATATTTATATGCCTGAATAGTGTCTTTTTTATTCAGATAAATACGATGAAGCAGGTTTGCAGCGGCTTTGAGGTTCTCTTTTATATTTATATTCTTACTGATTATAAAGCCAGTATCAGCATAACATAAACTAAGAGGCAGATTATGTGTCTTCAGGTAAAAATCACCGATCAGTGTTTGGCAGTCAGAAAAAAGATTGGGATTATTTAAATTTTTGAATATTTTGCTTGCTTCAATATAGTTGGGCATAACGCTATCATTTTGGTTCAACCGTGAATAACAATTACCGATATTCATCAGGTAAATCCCCTGTTGTTGTTTATCACCGAGTTTTTTATTGATTTCGAGAGCCTCTTTATAATAACCGAGGGCAATCTTATGATCGTTGAAATATTCGGAATACACCCCTGCGATATTATTGTATTGGTAGGCCATACCATGGTAATCATTCGTGGCCACCGCTATATCAAATGATTTTTTCAGGTATTCCAATCCTTTTTCATAATTGTTCTGGCTAATGAAATCGATGCCGATATTGCCTAAAACCAAACCGGTTTCTTTCTTATTATCTATCTGCTCGTAATACGATAAATTCTCGAAATCGAGTTTAGCACTTTGTTCGTAATTTCCCAGTTCATAATAAATTAATGCCAATAATGCCCTTGACCTCGCTGTTTCGTCTTTCATTTCTGATTCTTTGGCCAGATCAATAGCCAGCTCGGCAAAATTCATGGCTTCGCTGTAATTGCTTAAACGGATATGGCATTTGGAAAGATGAATATAGGAGAGTATCGTTTCTTTGGATAAGTGATGTTTTATCGCGATTTCAAGTGCGGAGGCTGCATAATTTATGCCATTTTCAGGTTGACTTCGTTCAACTTCCGATGATAAGGTAAGTAAAATATTGATCTTCGTTTTCTCGTCATTTGTTTGAATCAATGCTTTCGACAAACTATCAAAAGTGCCAGTATCCTGAGAATATCCGAATAATATGGCAACCGAGAAAGTAAATACCAGGAATAGTTTCAAGCAATTTCCTCTTTTTTCCATTATCAGAATGGTGCATAAATCTTTGCAAATATATCTAATCGGCATCAAATTGCAAATCATTCACTTTCGATGTTACGTGACGATTGATCGAACCAGTTGTTTTTCACAATTACTCAGGGTTAATATCCTTCGTGCAGAGATAATGAGATATTGAGCCCACTCCAAAAACTGTTAAAAAAAGAAATGCCACGATCTCGTCATGCATGCTATGACGAGATCAAATCTCCAAAATACTCCAAACACTCACAATCAGTGTTTTACCATTGGTGAAATTTGGTGTTTTTGTGCTTTTGTGGCAATAGTTGGCTTTTCGGAGGGGACTCAATATTGATTTCAAAATCAGATGCTGAACCAATAATAATGTATCGGAAGAGCTGTTAATAATGCATACAAGCCGATTTGAAGTGATGGGTGACCGTTCCGAATTTCAGGCATGTAATATTCAGATCCTTTATTTGTTACATGACTTATTTGAATATCACCTTCCCGGAAAAAACCTTATTTCCGGTGATAATTTTCACAATTCCAACACCGCTGAAATCTTGCACGGATAGTTGTGTTGGTGTTTCGAGGTTAACATCCCTGCTCAGGATGAGGTGACCCGGCAAATCATACATTTCGATGATTGCTTTTTGCCCGGCGAATGATGGTAAATAAATATTTACCTGATCATTAACCAACCAGATGCGGTAGTCATCAATTTCACCTGGTTCGTTTATGCCAAGTACTCCATTAAATCTCAGGTTGAAACGCGAAGGATTATTGCTCTTGTCATGCACGAAAACATAGGTCGGCGTCTCCATCAGGTTTATCGTCTTGTTAAGCAGTATATCCTCAAGGAAAATGGTTGTTGATGGGTCGAAACTCTCCAGACCATCCATTGTAATTACCGCTTCAGCGTTCGCGTTCAATGAAAATTGGAGTGGAACAATGGTGTTGCTGTTGTTATAGGGCAAACTGTTGATACTTAGTTTAGTGCCATCGGGTGTAACAGTATTGAGTTGTGGTGTTTCGGCACGGCCATAAAATTTATACGCGTCGGCATGGCTATCGAAATTTGAAGTAGCATCATTGGCAAACCTGATTACAATTTCATCGGTAATTCCATTCGATGTTGCGAACAGATGGATTTCGTCAGGATTAACTGCGCTGTTACTTTTCATGAAAGCCTTGCTATCGTGCACCCTAACATTGTTATCCATACTTATAGCCGGTGAAGTGGCGTTGGTTCTGATAAAAAATGCCTGACCTGATGGAATAATATTTGTTACTCCATTGGTGCTGGTATTCCCGACATACGAACCATAATTGGAAGTGTTTATTGCTGAGTTCCAGATGTATAAGGCGTCATCAACATTTGTTCGGTTCCAACCTGAAGATGCATCCCAATCAATCGCCGAAGGATAGGGATTTGGAATAAGATTAAAACCATGGTTCCCGTCAGTAAATGTAACAGGAGGAATAACGGCACCGTTTCGCAACGGTCCTGAAAAATTGTATGTAACATCCGTATTGTCAGGGTAATAAATCAGATAGCCTTTATCAACATCCAATGGTGTAGTCGTACCTGAACCCAGCGACAACCACGATCCATTGATATCTCCGTTTTCGGTAAAGCTATAGAGATACGATCCCAAAAATAAATTACTCAACGGATTGGCTGATGAATTTACCGGAATACTGACCTGATGATAGATCATAGCTGTCAGGATATCGCTTCCGGTAATATAGCGCTCGATCGTGGCATCAACATTAGCCGAATTGTGAAGCAAAGAAGCCGTACCGGTGGCATCCGACTTCAAAACAAATCCGGTGGTACCGGCATTATTGATGAGGTTCGTTCCAACGGTCATGTTTTCAGACGGATTTATCGTTATGGATTTTCCACTGTTGATGGTGAGTGAACCGCTTAAATTCATATGGTTATCCGCGATTACCTGATTGTTTATCACCCAGGTCGAATTTGCATTTCCGGTGATTGAACCACCGCCGCCAATTGTTTGAGTAGTGCTCCCATTCAGGTTAATCGTCCCGCTACCGGAAGGTTGAAAATTAAGCACGGCAGCAGGTGCTACATTGATATTCCCTTTAATGGAATGACTAAGTGTTCCGGTCACGTTGAGATTAAAAGTACCCTGGGTAATTGTGAGATTATCCGTCACAAAGGCATTGCCTCCGGTTCCGTTAATTGTGAAGCCGGGGGCATCTATTTCGAAGTCTCCGTAGGTTCTGCCATCGAGCGAAGGGGAGAGGTTCCCGGTGAGTTTATACAAACTACCTGTTTGAAACTCAACCACGCTATTTGGTTGCGCAGTTCCAAAAGGATCATTACCGGCCTGATGAACAAAAGTTGATCCAATGCTAAAAATTACTGCATTATCGGGCGATGAAGAGCCAAAAGGATTACCTGTTAAACCAGTCGAAGCAGTTACAACAGCACCCGCATTGAATGTGATGCCACCTGTCTGAGATGAGATAAATTTATGTGCTCCATCTGCCAGTGTCATCGAACCACTGAAGGTCGCAATTGAAATACCAGGCAGATAAATTGTCATGTCGTTTGTGCCGCTGATATTCAATTCAGTGCCGTTATCAACCAATAAATCATATCCACCAACATCGCCAATGCTGAGTGTGTCACCTATCGCGGCTGCCTGTAAAGTTATTTTCGTATTGTTCGAGATAGACATTTGTCCAATAGTCTGTGATGGTACACCTGTGATCGTATATGTACCGCCATCATCAAATTGTATAAGATCTTCAACATTCGGATTTATACGCGCCGGACTCCAGTTTGTGCTTGTTGACCAGGCTCCGCCTGTAGCACCGATCCATGTGTAGCTTGGATTAACAACAATACCGGAAACAATAAGCGAAAAATTCTGACTGCCTCCCTGTAGTATTCCTTTATGGCTTATTGTAATCGTGTAGGTTTCTCCATAATTCGTACCGTTGATTAAGATTTGCTCCACGTTATCGCGGAAGTTATCAGCCGTTGTTGCAGCATTCGCGGGGTTTGCAGGATCGAGAATATACGGGAAATATTGAACCGGAGTGGCATCTGTGATTCGCATGTCCAGGTCATTCACAAGCATAAGATCAGTTGGATCGAGAGCAGGTGTTGCAGGAGTTCCAGGATGATCGGTCCAAACGATGGTAGCTTTCAATGGAGAAATACCATCTGCATAAACGGTTGTCTGGTAGGTGCTGCCATCGGGGATATTTAACTCACGGATAGTAAAACCACCATTATCATAATTAGTAGTCATCAGTTCGGCAGCCGATTCGGTATTCATGAGTCCCCAGCCAAAAATATAATCAGGCCCGGCATTCGCGCCGGCCTCATCAGCAGTATGAATGATAAGTGCTTTCATTGTTGCAGCCTGCCATAATTCACTTTCTCCATCAAGATTTTCTTTGTGTTGTAACAACAATCCGATCGATCCGGCAACATTCGGACTGGCCATAGAAGTCCCGTTATAAGAACCATAGGCTGAATCATGGGTTATGAGCGATGAATAAACTCCAACGCCATTTCCAACGATATCGGGTTTAATTCGTCCGTCATCGGTCGGACCCCAACCACTGAAAGACGACATAACCACATCCGAAGGGAGGGCATAACCACCAGGTATATCATTCACAGCTCCAACGGTTAGTATATTTTTTGCGGTACCATTGTATGAGATGCAATCGTAACCCGAGGCGCCACCATCTTCATCACGTGTGTCAGTTGACCAGGTCCAAGCCCCGTCAATCCATGCATAATGCCCTGTTCCCGGAGCCGGGCCTTCACCACGGTCATTGCCGGCCGATTTTACGATCAGATATCCGGGTGCATTGAAAGCTATATCATCCCATGTTTGGGCTGATGCATCATAATAACCGAAACCATAATCTTCAGTTGCACTGTAAGGAATCCAACCGTTCCAATACCAGTTTCCTCCTGATACAAACCAACCGGTGATATATCCGTATGAATGGTTCGATACTTTTAAACCGGCAACTGCGGCAGCGGCCATCTCCGATTCATCGTTGTCCCATTCCCAGGCATGTAACGATGCAGCATACGACATGCCTTTGGCATTCGCATCAACACCGGAGGCTATCATGGTTCCGGCAACATGTGTTGAATGAGCATGTTGCACCAATTCCCCATCCATTTGGGTTACCCTGCCACTCAATTCATGATGGGTAAGGCGGACAGCCCCCGCATCCCACTCGCCAAGTATCTGTCCTGTTCCATCCAGATTTAATGCGGCACCACCTGATGGCCAAACACGATCAGTCGATAATGTTTTAGCGGCATTTAAATTATCAGTGATATAGTATCTTGGCATACCATTTTCAAAGTATTGTAATTCAATGGTTTGACCTTTTGAATTTTGTTCATAAACAGGCAGATCCAAGGCTTTCGCAATGCGCAACGCTTCAGTTTTTCGGGTCGTATTTCGTTGGTCGTACTCCCTCGAAAGTTGTAAAAGTTTTTCCTGTTGGATCAATGACTGCGCACTTAGTACAACTGAGAAATTGACAAACAGTGCAATAATTGAAAGTTGATAAAAAGATTTCATGCTGCCTGTGATTTTGAATTAGCTTTAAACAGTGTATGCCTCAATTTTATAGATAGATGCAGTACCTGATTGTTTTTTTCTTGCCGATAAAAATACAAAATTTGGGAGCATAAAAGCAAAAAAAAACCGGAAACGCATGTCCCCGGTTTTATTGATATAAAATTGATAAGGTTTATAATACCACGAGTCGTTTGTTGACAATTATACCCTCTTTTTCGAATCGGAGTAAGTAAACACCCGATTTCAGATTTTGAATATTGAATAAAGCCTCTGTTGCATTAAACTGATCCGACTCAACAAGAATACCGGCAGCATCGAAAACCAAAACCCGAATGTTAGATTCATTATTTGGAGCAACGATTGTAATTTGATCGCTTGCCGGATTGGGATAAAACTCAATATCAGATAATTCATCTTTAGATGTAACCGGACTAATTTCTTCGCCCGATTTCAGGAAATTCACAACTTCTGCATGATCAAACCATGAAGTAACCGTTCTTGAATTGCTTATGCTTTCGGTAAAGAAGCCTGCATTAATACAATTCGACATTGAGATATTGGTTGAGTACCGTTTGGTCCATGATGTGCTATTGTAGGATACATAAACACTAAAAGTGTTACCGTTGCGCTGAATCTTCATCCAATGAATTGACGGGACATTTTGAGAAATGTTAACCATATTTGCGTTTGTAGCATTACGGTAACCAATAATCACAGATGGGCTGGTGAGTTTCGTTTTGAATAATATCACTTTTGATCCTGGCGCATTACTCTCACGCATCTCAACGCCTGCCCAGCCGCCATTTTGTACATTGGCGAGACGTGCGATAACAGTTCCGGTACCGCATAACTGTTGATATACAAAGTTATGCACGTCATTTTTTGGAGCAGATAGTCCGGTGGCAGTAAATTCAAATGTGCCTGCATTGATTGACGGGAAGAATTCGGTGCTGCCATTGGCCGTACTGATATTCGCCTGTAACCATGGAAGTATATTAACCGTGATAGGCAAAGAATGGGATTGTCCGGTTAAGCCAGATTCGCCTGAGCTAAATGTTGCGGTAATATTAAAAGTTCCAATTTTACTGTCGGTGTATGTAAAAGTTGCACTACCCGAATTTATGGCAATACAAGGAGAAGATGTACTAAAACCAGCATCCTGTCCTGTTGAAGTAGTTGTTAGTGAGAAACAGGTTGATTCATCACAAACAGTCGGGTTGCCGAGAACATCAAATACCTGAATTGTAAAATTGGTGCTGTTGTTCCCCGCCGTTACAGATGATGGACCGGTAAGGGTGAACGAAACAGCAGGATATACTGTAACTGTAACATCAGTACTATTTGTACAACCTTGTAAGGTAGTACCTGTAGCAGTATAAGTCCGGGTAGCTAATGGCTTTGAATAAACAGTGGTCAATGCTTCACCGGCATAGGCTGTTGTTGCGGCAGCATCGGTGTATAAGTCGGTTATTGGGGTCCAGGTAATTGGTGCAGGGCCTGTACCAATTATTCTCACATTGTCAATTCCCCAGTAATACCCCCAACTCGCATCATATTTGAACCTGATATAAACCGTTGCCTGATTTAGGAAACTGGCTGTCAGATTAACGGTAGCACTTACAAAAGCTGTCATCGCCCCCTGTGTTGAAGAATAGGTTTGCAGGGTGGTCCAGTTAGTACCATCCGTTGATGCTTCAACTTTTGCGCTGCCAAAATGCCTGTAATAATGATAGAAATTAATAGATGCTGAGGTGAAATTCAACGTGCTTAAAACCGGCGACTGTAATATTGTAGCTGTTGTACTTGAAGATCCCTGTGCATCGCTGTTGGAAAGATAAAATTGCGAATTATCATTACTGTTGAAGGTAGCAGGTGAAACTCCCGTATATACGTAACCATTTGGCTGTAAAGTCCAGGCAGCATTAGCAGGCGTACCGTTTATCGAATTATTAATCGTTGTCCAATCATTTGTAGCACCATTGAAATCTTCACTTAAAATCGTCCCATTGGTTAAAATACCTCCACTGGCATCTAATTGTTGAACAGTAGCATAAGAGACAGAGGCCGAAGATGGCGTAATAATAATTGCCTCAGGAACAGGATTAACTGAAGCACTTGTTGTTGCCGAAGTCGAAGAACATCCGTTTAATGATGCGATAAAGGAATAAGATCCTGATGCAGCTGTGGTTGAAGAAGTTATCTGTGGATTCTGATCAGATGAAGTGAAACTGTTTGGACCAGTCCAGGCAAATGTTGTACCAATATCAGTTATTCCGGTCAATTCGAGTGTAGCACCCGCACAAATAGGTGAGTTGCTTGAAGCACTTGCTGTTGGTACCGGTTTAACTGTTACTATAAATTCATCAGTAGTAACGAATTCGCTGCTATTTGTACATGTAATTGAACAGATGTAATAAGTTGTTTCGGTGAGATTTCCTGTTGCCTGTGTGGCGAGAGTACCTAAATTAGTATATGGCCCTCCCGAAACAGTTGAATACTCCCATTGATAGGTCATGCCAAGATCGGTATAGACGGTATTCAATGTAAGTGTTGTGCCAGTGCCTGAACAAACGTCAACCCCACTGATGGTGGAGGCGGCAGGGGTCCCTGCACAAGGTATGGCCGGTACACCGTCAAATTCATCGGCACCCATATCCGGAGCTGTTCCACCTCCGTTTGCCTGAACCGGATATGATGGATTTCCCTGGCGTATATCCCCATCAAAATCGTCCGTATACGTAGCGATATTTACTGCGCCACTTTCGATCTGTGTTGCTGTGGATGTGTTGATATGCAGGAATGTGGCATCGGAACCTGTTGTACTTATGAAAGTTGGTTCAACTGAAATTGAATTTGCATCACGTGTAGCAACCAAAGTTTGATATCCGGATAATGTTGGATAAGCTGTTGTACCATCGTACATGATATTTGATGCATAAAAAACGTTGTTATCAGAGGTAGCTCCATAATTGCCGAGTGATGCATTTGATCTCCTGAAAGCTACTGTTAATCCTGTACCGGCAGATGTTGAAGCATTTACAATTATATTGTTTCTAAGGTTCAACACAGCTGTAGTTGCAGTGGCACTTGCGGAATGGAAAATACCTGTCGATCCAAAATTAGTCCCTGTTGAGGAGGCATTCAGGTAAATGGTATTATAATATACGCTGTGTGTTGAAGAAGCAGTGGTGGCAGTAATACCAATACCTCTGATCGCATCTGTTGAGGAAGCAGATGGCGCTTTTAAATCACCGATAAAATTATTATAAATATTGGATGTGCCGGCTGAACCTACGCTTGAAAGTAAAATCCCTGTAACTGTTGGGGCACCGGTTGATGTGCTCTGAATGTTATATATTTTATTTTTATAAATATTTGGAGAACTGGTGGTTTGCGTGAGTCCGGCAATTGTTGTACCGGCACCGCTAATACTGTAGATTATATTCCCGGTAACAGTTCTGGTGCCTGCAGCGGTATTTGTATAAATACCATATAATGTTCCGGTACCATTGTGCGTCAGATCATGTACAATATTGTTGTTGTAATTTTCATTGTTAGGTATGCCAAAATTATAAATCCCATAGAGTGCACCTGTACCTGTGGATTTATTATTTGTTAACGTATGAATTGTATTGTTGTTTACTGATACGGTAGTTCCTGTTGCCTGTATGCCGTAAATAAAACCTGCTGTTCCTGCTCCTAACAAACTCATATTAGAAACAGTATTATCATTTATCGTTTGTGTTGTACCAGATGAGGCATAAATTCCTATCGTATTTCCTCCTGTTGTGCCTGTTCTTGTAATAGCATCGACAGCATTATTACTCACAGATAATGTGGTAGCTGCTCCCGTGTTATAAATAGCATAAACAACTCCTGATCCAGCCAAAGCCGCTCCACTGTAATTGATACCATTACAACTATTGTAATTAATATTGACATTGGCAGCACTTGCAGTTGAGTAAATACCATAAACAATTCCTGTAGTTGCTGTCAGATATGCGGCAGAATAAGTATTGTTCGTAATATTAATTGTATTGCCTGCTGCTGTTGCTCCAGAAACATTTTCGATTACCGAAACCTGACTGGTTGTTGATCCGCTGTTGATATTAAGTGTATTATGGCTAACAGTAGCCGATGCACTTATAGCCGTATTCAAATAAATACCCCTCAGTGTTGAAACGTGGTTTACACCTGAACCATTGTTATTATTAATTGTGTTATAAGAAACATTCAGGTTATACTGAGCCAGAGTTCTTACTCCTGCAGAAGGATTTGTTGCGGATGTACCCCCACCAAAGTTGAGAATGTTATTTCCTGTAGCAAGTGACGAACCTCCAATATCATTACCAAAATCGCATAAGGTAAAAGGTGTAGTACCGGCATAACCTATGATTGCGATGCCAATATTACAGTTTTGCAATTGATTGGTGTAGAACATATTGTATGAGTTTGTTCCGGATGCCAGGGTTGGGATAACTGCAGTTGTTTGTGTAGATACTAAGGCGTTCATTACATTGATTGCCCTTGATCCATCCACAGCTGGCGCGGTGCCCGATGCAAAGTTTAGTCTGTTAAGGGTTACCACACAATTTTTAATGGTATTGTATTGACAACCATCTGATACGCTGGCTTTAAACATGCCAAAGCCATATTCCATCGTTGCAGGGTTGGTTGCATTTGGGTCGGTTAAGTCGATGCCATCAATAGTAATGTAATCGGAGCCAACAAGGTTCCACAATCCATCCTGAACCGCTGTACCTGGAGTGCCAGTTCCAGTGGTATATGCAGTAATCAATGGATTGGCTCCGGCACCACTTTTTTGAAAAATAACCGGATTTGATGCCGTCCCGGTGGCTGTGATTGATAGGGGTGCCGCGATAGTTTCAGTGTAATCACCTGCAATGTTAAAGGTAACACCTCCGGCGCCAACACCTGCACCATTCAGGGCTGTTATTGCCGCCGAAATAGTTGCATAATCACCCGGGATTGTTTTAGTTCCAGTTAATTGTCCGAATGAAGTCTGTGTCCATAAGAACAAAACGCTAAAAAAAAGTAATAGTTTTTTCATGTGTTTAATTGTTTTGGTTTTAATATTCATGTAAAAATTCAATAATGATGCCGTGTAGCATATTTTACCTTAAAACAGTTGTTGTAAACTATTAAAATACAGCTAAATATGTATTAATTAATCAATGAATTTTATTCGTATTAAAATTCTATTCTATCAAAAATGGTAAGAAAGAAAATTCAATGATGAAGTTAAACTTTAAAAGTTCAAGATAATCTTTATCCGATATTTACAAACAAGATAAAGTGTAAAAAGGTATATGAAATATTTGATAGAATGTATAATATTCAATCCAATATCAATAAGAAAATACATAGTTAAACCAGGAACAAACGTTTCTGGTTTAACTGAAACAACTGATACAAGGTCAATCTTCAATCTTTTGTTTATGCTTCCAAAACTGGTAAGTTTTCTTTGAACCATAAGCCAAACCCATCAATAAAAGTATTTCTGATCCTCCGCCTATTGGAGCACTACCGCCAACTGGTGGTCCGCCAATTGACGGATCCCCGGGAGGATCAGGAGGGCCTTGTGCGAGCAACTGTTGTCCGACAATAATTAAACAACTAAATAAAATGAGTTTTAAGATATTTTTTTTCATGATTTTGAATATTATCGGATGAATACTTTTTCTGAATAAACCTTGTTGTTGGCGATTACATGAACGATTCCCATGCCGTTGAATTGAGGAGCATTCACTTCGGTAGGCAGGCCAAGATTAACTTGTTGGCTTAAAACAAGGTGTCCCAACAAGTCGTAGAGTTCAACTACAGCCTTTTGGCCGGTGAGTGAAGGTATATGGATGTTAATATGATCAACCGTTGACCAGATTTGGTAATCTTTTGCCACAATCTCAGGGGTTGCATTTACACCATACAAGAGTAAGTTGAAACGCAGTTCATCCTCACCTGTGTTGTAGGTGAAAGTATATGAAGGCGTTGCTTTTAAATCAATCATTTTGTTCAGCAGTTTATCCTCGAGGAAGATGGAAACAGATGATTCAAAGCTCTCGAAACCATTAGCATTGAATGTAAGTTGACCTTCCTGATAATATTCCAACCCAACCGGTATCGAGATAGTTTGTGTTGAATGATTTAATGCATTGGTAGTCAGTTTTTCAGCATTTCCTGACAGTGAATACAATTGAGGAGCTGTTTCGGCACCATATAATTTATCAATGTCCATAAAACCGCGACTATTATCGGCCAGATTGGATAATCGAACCAGAATTTCATCGGCAGATTCATTATCGGAGACACGCAAATGGAATACTTCAGGTACAATTTCTTTGGTTTCTTTCCAGAAGGCTTGTGTACTATGTACCCTTACTGCATTTGTCATTGTCAGCACCGGACTTGCTGCGTTTGCTTTCACGAAGAAAGATTGACCAACAGGTATTTCTCCTGTTAGTGCTGTTCCTGCCCCGGCGTTCCATGATACATAATTATTGTTCACCGGATTCCAGATGTAGAAATAATCCTGCAGATTGGTTTTTGTCCAACCACTTGCCGCATCCCAGTCAATGGCTGAAGGATAAGGATTAGGTACCAGGCTGAACTCATCCACTGCATCGGTCGAAGTTACTGCGGTGAACGCACCATTGTTTAACTGTCCGGTAAAATTGATGGTGGTATTTGTATTGGGATAGAACACCATAAAGCCCTGATTGTTATCAAGAAGGGTTTCTGTCGAACTTCCCAATGATAGATAATCCTGTGCAATTGCATTGAATTCATACAAATACATGCCAAGAAATTGGCTTGCAGTTATATCTGCATTCAATGGTATTGAAACCAAATGGTAATCGAATGTATTTAAGATTGTGGTATTTCCGGTCAGATAACGTTCTATTTTAGCATCTACACCGGCTGTATTATGTAGGAGAGAACCAGTTCCGGTTGCATCTGAATTAATTACCAGACCGTTAATCCCAGCGGCATTAAATAAAGTAGTAATAACAGTTAGCTGGCCGGTATTGGCGATTGTCAATGCTGCGCCCATATTTATAGTAAGGTTCTGAACTGTTGCGGCTGTTGATAAAACAGGATCGTTGGCTGATACTCCAATTGTAGCATTCACAGCGGAAGTAGGAACACCGGTACTCCAGTTACCGGCATTGGTCCAATCACTATCAATTGTCCCAAGCCAGGTTGAAATACTATTACTTAATTCAATGTCATCCAAATAACCACCATTTCCATCTGTATTTGTATGTTTGAAGGCAATATATATATTTTGACCGGCAAATGCACTTAATGAATAAATATGCTGGGTCCATTCGGCAGGTGCTGAAGAAGTAACGATGGTCCCTAATGTATTTGTGAAACTGGCCAGAGCGTTATCAGTGGTTGAAACCAGAATATCAAGGTTATCAGGTGGATATGCTGTACCAAATGCATTTACCCACCAAAACGAGAGTTGATCATCGGTAACAATGCCCATGACTTTTGGGGTTATAAGCCAGTCTTCACCACCTGTTAACTGAAAGGTAATTTTTGCACTGGCAACACCTGAGTTGAAAGCTGCAGTTGATCTTGCCCAAACTTCTGAACCAATAACACTCTCGCGTGCCCATCCGGCAGGTGGGAATGTAACATCTTCAAATCCCTGCGAATAAGGAAGGGTTACCGTATATGGATTAACCGTTAATACACCTGAAACATTGGTGCTGCCATCCCAAAATCCACCTCCTCCTACATTGTAACCTCCATATTGGTAGGTTCCCCCTGTAATTCGGAAACGACTTGCATAATAATAGGTGCCGGATAAAATACCAGCACCCATAGTTGCTATATAATCATCATTATTCCCACTATCAGCATTGTAAGTGCCTGCAATCCAATTCGTCCATGTGCTTGGGTCAGTGTCTGTACTATTCCAGCCAAACCAGGATTCGATACCTGCGCCCTGGCCAACAGCATCAGTAATTCCAGTTTCCAATACCTGAGCATGTACAATAAAAGTATCGCCTTCGGTGATGATTGCGGTTGCAGGTGATTGCAGGTTTGCCCAGTCAACAGCAGCAGAGGATATTCCACTTTCATAAGCACCCATCGAAGGTGTGGTGCCACTACGGCTTGCACCTGCATAATCTGTTGTTATACCACCTATTGGAGTGCCTGCGGCTAACACCGGCGACCCAACAAAGACCTGTAAGTCAGTAGTTGTTAAAAATTGTGGATCAGATGAAATTGAATTGGCATTTTGCCCGAAACCAGTTACTATACCAGCAAGATCCGTCCTGTCAGAAACAATAAATCCCAATATACCCTGCAAACCGCTTACAAAATATTCATTATAATTGATGGTAGTGAATGCAGTGTTTGCTGAGGAAGAATAAATTGAATATGATTTTGGAGCACTGGTAGCAGCGGTCTGTGTATTTTCAAATATATTATCTTGTAAAACAAGGCTTGAAATTCCGGAAGCTATAAAAATACAAGATGAAATTGTGGTTGGCTTTGTAGTTGCAACAGCATCTCTATCACCTGACAGAAATACCGAATTATAATAAAAATTATAAGTGCTTCCTGCTGATACGTAAAAACCATAACCACCGAAAGTGTTACCACCTGTACCATTATTGATAACACCATAAATCAAGTTATTGTCAAAAGTTAAATTTGCAGAGGTGCTTGAACCGATGCCAAATGCTGTTGCTCTATTTGTACCATTATTGATAATGTTATAGACTTTGTTCTTTGAAAACGACGAGCTAAATACACCTGTTAAAATAGATACAGCATCAAAACTTGATGTGTTGGTGATTCCAAATATTTCATTATTTGAAACGGTACAACCAGTCGTGTTTGATAAAACTAAACCGTTAAGTCCAATTTCACTGCCTGATGTAATTGATCCAATGGAGTTCCCTGAAATTGTTAGATTATCCATTAAGCCTGGGTTCGAAGATGCACTTCCCTGTGCCCAAATTCCAATGTAAGCTTTGGAGAGATTATTGTCTTGAATGGTATTGTTGTCATTATCAGCTCCTGTTGATGCAACAGTTGCGCCACCAATTGCTATTCCGTAAAAACCAGAAGTTTTAACCCCAGCCTGAATGTTGCAGTTTTTGATGGTGTTATTTGATGCTCCGGAACTTGATCCTGTACTTGAAAGCATCATAGTTGCTGAAGGAGAGGTAACACTTAGGTTGCTGAAAGTGAGATATTTTCCTGCCCCACTAAAATTACCATCAATCGTTACCCTATCTGCTCCATTTAAGCGGATGAGCCCACCTGTATAAGTACCTGAAATCGTTCTCAATGTGGCTGCATCGGGTTGAATTGTAACAGTAAAATTACTCGAAGCTGGTTCTTCAGCCCATTGGTTAAGCGCGTTGGTGCCATCTTCGGTTGTGATATCAGAAATTATTGTTGCAGTTATATTTCCGTTAACTACGGCACCGTTAATGGCAGCAAATAGACCTCCCGCACCGGTTAATGTTGGGTAATCACCTGCGGTACCAACGGTTTTGGTTCCGCTGATCGTTCCAACAACCGAATATTGATTGATCGTTCCCGTGAGGGGGAATGCCGCTCCGGTTAATGCAACACTTGTGGGAGCAGCTGCAAAAGTCCCTGAGTTGATGCTGATATTTGGGGTGCCGGCTAAATCCTGGGCAACCACAAAATATTGAATGATATCCGTTGCAATTACACCTGCACCTCCGTTAAGTAATGAATAATTTATCGTGAAACTGAATGGTGAAGTGGCCTCAGCAGCTTCAGCATATTTCCATCCATCTGTTGCATTGGAGTTGTCGTTCAAAACATTGCCATCGGTGCTTTTCTTATAATAAACTCTGGGTCGGGTTCCGGCTGTACCATTAACGCCACTGGCATCGGTGATTGCTACTCCAGTGAAACTTCTGTTTGCAGCAACTATCCCATTCCCTAAAGTGGTGTAATTGATTGAAGGGCCAGTTAAATCAATCCCAATACCAGTAAACTCATCTGCACCAATATCAGGTGTGGTAACATTTCTGACATCACCATCAAAATCATCTGTTATTCCGGCAATTGCTACGCCTGCACTTTCAATCTGGGTTGCAACTCCAGTGTTGATATGCAGGAAATCTGAATTTGACCCTGTGGTTGAAACAAAAGTTGGATTCTCGGTAAATGAAGATGCATCCCTCGGAGCGATTGTCCCGGCTGTAAAAACACCGGCCTTATATGCCTCAATGGTTTGAGCGGTACCTGTTCCGTCAGAATAAATCAGGTTACTTGCTCCTGGTGTACCGGCATAGAAGTCATTGTTATTTGAGGTGCTGGCATAATTGGCAAGCATACCTGCGATTCCTGAACTTCTGCGATATGCAACTGTTAAACCGGTACCCGCAGGGGTTGAGTTATTGATAATTACATTGTTGCGAAGGTTAAGTACTGCTGTAGTTGCCGTTGCACTTGCCGTATGGTAAATACCTGTCGAACCAAAATTAGTTCCGGTTGAAGAGGCATTCAAATAAATGGTATTATAATAGACATTATGTGTTGAAGAAGTTGTGGTTGCTGTAATGCCAATACCTCTGATTGCATCTGTTGATGATGCGGAAGGCGCTTTTAAATCACCAATTAAATTATTGTAAATATTGGATGTTCCGGCAGTACCAACACTTGTAAGTAAAATTCCGGTAACAGTCGGAGCTCCTGTCGAGGTACTCTGAATATTATATATTTTATTTTTATAAATATTTGGTGAGCTGGTTGTTTGTGTGAGTCCTACAATTGTTGTGCCGGCACCGCTAATAGTATAGATTTGATTACCGTAAACGTTTCTGTTTCCTGCAACAGTATTCATAAACATTCCATATACTGTACCTGTGCCATTATGGGTTAGATCATGTATTATATTGTTGTTGAAATTTTCATTGGTTGGGGAAGCAACATCGTATAAACCATACAATGCAGATGTACCAGTTGTTTTGGTATTTGTTAACAAATAAATAGTATTGTTGTTAGCAGTCACAGTGATTCCGGCAACCTGGATTCCATAAATAAAACCTGCCGTTCCTGCACCTGCCAAACTTATATTAGATACAGTATTATTATTAACTGTTTGCGTTGTACCCGATGAGGCATAAATTCCTATCGTATTTCCTCCCGTTGTGCCTGTTCTTGTAATAGCATCAATGGTATTATTACTCACAGATAATGTGGTTGCTGATCCCGAGTTATATATAGGATAAATAACTCCCGTACCAGTCAATGCGGCACCGCTATAATTGATTCCTGTACAGCTATTGTAATTTATATTGACAGTGGCAGCACTTGCGGTTGAGTATATACCATACACGATTCCTGAAGTTGCTGTAAGATATGCAGCAGAATAAGTATTGTTCGTGATATTAATTGTATTGCCAGCTGCCGTTGCACCCGAAACATTTTCGATCACAGAAACCTGGCTTGTGGTAGCTCCACTACTGATACTAAGCGTATTATGGCTAATTGTGGCCGAGGCACTAACGGCTGTATTCAAATAAATTCCTCTCAATGTTGAAACATGGTTTACACCTGAACCATTATTATTGTTTACCGTATTATACGAAACATTCAGGTTATACTGTGCCAGGGTTCTTACTCCGGCAGCAGGATTAGTTGCAGATGTACCTCCACCATAGTTAATAATATTATTTCCGGTAGCAGGTGACGAACCTCCGATATCATTGCCAAAGTCGCATAAGGTAAATGGGGTAGCACCGGCATAACCGATGATCGCGATACCAATATTACAGTTTTGCAAGGTGTTGGTGTAGAACATATTGTAAGAGTTTGTCCCGGAAGCTAAAGTCGGAACCAGAACTGTTGTTTGCGTTGTGACTAAGGCATTCATTACATTGATTGCTCTCGAACCATCCACTGCCGGTGAAACGCCCGATACAAAGTTTAGTCTGTTAAGGGTGACCACACAATTTTTAATTGTGTTGTATTGGCAGCCATCCACATCACTTGCTTTAAACAAACCATAGCCATATTCCATGGTTGCCGGGTTGGTTGCATTAGGGTCGGTTAAATCGATACCATCTATAGTTACATAATCGGAACCAACAAGGTTCCACAAACCATCCTGAATCGCTGTGCCTGGTGTGCCGGTTCCGGTCGTATATGCAGTAATCAATGGATTAGCTCCGGCACCGCTTTTTTGAAAAATGATCGGATTGCCAGAAGTACCGGTTGCGGTAATTGACAATGGTGCAGTAATCGTTTCAGTAAATCCGGCGGCCACGTTAAAAGTAACGCCACCTGCACCAACCCCAACGGTGTTAAGGTCTGTAATTGCTGCTGCAATTGTTGCATAATCACCCGGAATAGTTTTGGGTCCCGTTAATTGACCAAAGGAACTCTGGGTCCATAGAAACAACACTGATAAAAAAAGTAGTAATTTTTTCATAAGATTAATCGTTTTAGAAAATATAAGTGAAATATACCCCTGGAATTAGAAATCCTAGTTGTAAATACCAGGAAACTAATTCGTATTAAATCTTCAAAATGCAGCTAAATGCAGATTTATCCTCTTAGCTGAAGCGTAATTAACTTAATGAAAATTGGTGTCTATTGTCAAAAAAGAGTAGAAAATCACAAATGCCATTCTGTTACCCTATTGGTGAATAATTTTCTACCATATACCAATAAAAACCCTTCAATTTTGAACTATAATCATGAATAGAACTTACAAATATATTAAAAGAAGAATATGAAACAATAGTTTTAGTAGTTTATATACATTCCAATTAATAAGTGTAATTGATTGAAAATCAGAATAAATATCATGATTTTTACCCTTGAACCATAAATGAGTGGCTGGTGAAAATAGAATAAAAGAACTTTTTATGTCCGATTTCCGGTTTTTATCACTTTTAATGGATTTAATTTTATAATACTTCAATACAGTATTTTGTTGTGAAATGATTTTGAGCCCGGGTATCCAAATAACGATAACAGAAAAGTAATTCATAAAAATCAAAACATAGAATTCGGGATATTCAAAATTCTCAATGAAAAAGAACCCAAAAGGCTGTAATTATCAACTGGCTTATCTGCTGGATAAGATTAAGTTAGGTGGATATAAATTAATATATTCATCTACTAATGATTAAGTCAGATGGTACGCTATTTATGGTTACTGGCAATTGAAGCGCCAACAGAGTCAATTCGACTCCTGACCGGTTTTTTTTAACTATTATCTGAGATATACTTTTTCAGTATATACTTTATTCTCCAAAACTACCCGTACAATCGCGAATCCATCATATTGCCGGATCGGAATTCGTGTAATAGTATTAAGTATAAGTTGTTCAGCGAATAGCTGACGTCCCGGAAGATCGTACAACTCCACAATAGCTTTTTTATCTGCAAATTCAGGAATATGAATGTTAATCTGATCCTCCGATGACCAGATACTGTAGTCTTTTGAGACCATTTCAGGCGTTGAATTAACACCATAGAAATAAAGATTGAAACGTAAAGCATCAGTTCCGGTGATATGGTTGAAACTGTAAACAGGTGTTTCTTTCAGATCGATCATTTTATTTAATGATTTATCCTCCAGATAGATGGTTACTGTTGAAGCAAAGCTTTCCAATCCACTGGCTATGAATGTTAACCGGCCATTCGTAAAATATTCCAGCCCAACCGGAACGACAATGGTTTGCATTGAATGGGTCAAAGCATTTATGGTCAGCTTGTCAGTTGTTGGCGACAGTGAATACAATTGGGGTGCAATGTCAGCGCCATACAATTTATCAGCATCCATATAACCTCTTTCGTTACTTGCCCGATCTGAGAAACGAACCACAATCTCATCGGCCGATTCGGGGTCTGTTACCTTCAGATGAAAAACTTCTGAAACTTTTTCGTTGGTTTCTTTCCAGAATGCCTGCCCACTATGAACCCTTACACTATTGGTCATCGACAACACAGGATTAGCATTATCTGACTCTACAAAAAAGGACTGTCCAACAGGTATTGTGCCTGTCATTGCTGTTCCGGCGCCTGCACTCCAGCTCACATAATTGTTACTCACCGTTGGATCCCAAAGATAGAAAGCATCCTGCAGATTGGTTTTTGTCCATCCGTTGACAGCATCCCAGTCGATGGCCGAAGGGTATGGATTGGGTACAAGACAATACTGTCCGGCTGCTGTCAATGGCGTTGAACCGGTAAACGATCCATTATTGATTTGTCCTATGTAATTTAGCGTGGTACTTGTCTGGGGATAGAAAACCACATATCCCTGATTGTTATCGAGTATTGTATTAGTCTCAGAACCCATCGTAACATAGTTTTGAACAATAGGATCGAACTCAAAGAGATACATTCCCGTAAATTGAGCTGCGGTTATATCCGCATTTAAAGGAATAGACACCTGATGATAGTCGTAAGTACTATTCGTATTACTGTTTCCTGTCAGAAATCGCTCAATAGTTGCATTTACATTGTTTGTATTATGAATCAAAGAACCAGTTCCTGTTGCATCACTCTTAATAACCAGACCGCTGGTTCCGGCCACATTGGAAAGAACGCCATTAACAGTAAGGTGCTTATTTGGATTTACATTCAGAATATTCCCTGATCCAATATTCAGATTGCTTGTAGTGATAGGATCATTGAGAAATACTTCACCTTTGATAACAGTTGTAGAGGAGCTTGTTACGTTTGAAGGGCTTGTCTCAATATGAAGATTATCAAAGTAGGGGCATCGATGAACACCGCCTATCAGATTACCCGCATACAGACGGATGGCATCAGGAGCCTGTCCAACATAAATAACCTGATCGTAGGTTTCTGAACCATCAGGACCTGTTCCGTAAACACGTAGATTTCCATCTCCCTGATATTCAAAGTTTAAGGTTGTTTTATTGAAGCCATTGTTAAGGAACATGACATTTTCATTAATAATGGTTAGCAATTCGTAAGCAAAAATTCTTACAATTGGTGTTCCGCCAATACCACCAGTATATAAATTAATTGAACTTATTCCATCGATGCCGAAATCCCAGCTTATACCCCAGTCAATACTTAATGTGCTCCCGACAGGAAGTGGTGTAATTAATGTTCTTTCTGCCTTGGCATACGCACCTGATGAATTTGGACTTGCCATCAATCCAAATGATTGAACCGACATTCCGGTGATTCCGGCATTGGCAGGATTACCCAAAAAATGGTAGGCCGTGCCTGTGCCCTGATTCGTTGTGAATACCCATGGACCAAATCCAATTCCTTCGTTAGAGCCATCCATCCATGTATCATAGTTCAAAGCATTGTCATCAGCGCCGTAAAGTACCACGTTGCCCGTCGATCCGTTTTCGAATTCATAAGCGCCAATCGATGGATTGGTTGCATCACGGGTAGTTCCGGTATAGTCAGACGAAATTCCTGCAATAGGTGAACCTGCGAAAATAACAGGTGAACCGGCCTGAGGTGCCAGATCTGTTGCTGAGGTAAATAATGGATCATCTGCAATGGAACTGGCATCATGGGTGGTTGCTGCCCGCCAATCAGTGAGTGTTGTTTTGTTCGCTGATAAATATCCCAACACCCCTTCGCTGCCAGAAACGAAATAATCATTATTATCAATAGAAGTAAATGCTGAATTCGCTGATGCGGAATAAATTGCGTATGAAGTTGAGACTCCGGTGGTATTTTCAATTGTATTGGAGAAAATATTGTTTTTCAGGTTTATATTGGTAACACCTGAGCCAATATAAAGCGCATAGTTTTGGTCGGAAGTGGCGGCAGAACGGCTGATACTTCCATTGAGATTCACTGCATTGTAATAGAGACTTATCCCCCCTTGATTATCCCGGATACGGATACCATAGATTGCACTATTGTTACCATTGATATATCCATCGCCGGTTATATCGTAAATAAGATTATTGTAAATATTCAACGCGCTGCCCGAACTACCTGTATTAATATCAATGGCCTTGCCTCCACTTGCACTTGTTCCGGTATATTTTAACGAATAGATTTTATTCGCTGAAATGGCGCTGTTTACGAATCCTGTACCAATAAGTATTCCTGTAGGATTTGCGGTTGTTCCGATAAAATTATAGATGATATTCCCACTGATTGAAGCGCCGGAAGCCTGGGTAACATCAATACCATATTTACCAATATATTCAGATACTGTTGATGAACCTATTTCATTGTTCAGTATTTGAAGATTGTCGGTTAATCCTGTTGAATTCGCTCTGCAAAAAATACCATAATTTGCTTTACTGATAATATTTTCCTGAATGGTAAGATTATCATTGTCATCACCCTTACCGGTGGTACTCAGTGTCGCTTGTCCAATGTAAATACCATAATTTGTTGCAGTGACAGATCCTCCGGTGAGATAACAATTTCTGATTGTATTGTCAGTAGCTCCAGCCCCGGTACCAAGACTGATTACCTGAATTACAGCGCCGTTTGTTGCGTTATTTTTGAAATGGAGATATTTTCCGGCTCCACCATATCTTCCGTCAATTGCTACCCTGTCGGCACCGTTTAAACGAATTAATCCTCCTGCATAGGTAGCGCTTATTGTTTTCAGGGCCGCTGCATTTGGCTGAATGGTAAGTGTGTAATTTCCAATACCTTCTTCCATCCACTGATTGAGTGCATTTGTGCCGGTTTCTGTAATATCGCTCATAATGTTAGCTGTAACATTACCCGTGAGAATATTGCTGTTGATGGCACTAAATAATCCACCGGCACCAGTTAATGTTGTGTAGGTACCGCCTGTTCCAACTGTGATGGTTCCATTGAGCGCCTGAAGAATATTATACTGATTAATGCTGCCTGTGACCGGAAATGCAGTGGATGTTAAAGCAACACTTGTCGGTGAAGCATTAAAAATGCCGGATACAATTCCAACATTCGGGATAGCCGCCAGGTCTTGCGCAACCACAAAATATTGAATAATGTCACCCACTGCGACCGAACCGTCAGTCAATAAACTGTAGTCAATCGTAAAATCGAAAGGTGAAGAAACTCCATTTGCCTCAACATATTTCCAACCAGTAGCATCATTTGCATCAGTAGTTTTTTTGAAATATACACGGGGTTTGGTTCCGCCTGAGGTATTCACACCACTTGCATCGACAATAGTCACACTGCCAAAACTTCTGTTTATACCGGGTGTTGTGCTCCCCAGTGTGGTATAGATAATGAATGGATCGGTCAATTCAGAAAAGGTGCCAACGAATTCATCTGCTCCGATATCCGGTGTACTTATGCTTCTTGAATCACCATCATAATCAACCGTAAGTCCGCTAATGACAGCGCCACTGTTATCAATCTGTGTAGCTGCGGCTGTGTTAATATGTAAATAATCAGCGTCGGACCCGGTAATTGACAAAAAAGTTGGGTTTTCCGTGAATGATAATGCATCTCTTGGAGCGATGGTACCCGCAGGGAAAACTCCCAAAACGTATTCTCCTATGGTTTGGGCCGAATTGGTTCCATCCGAATAGATCAGATGTGTTGCATCCGGTAAGCCGGCATAAAAAACGTTGTTATTGGATGTTGCTGCGTAATTGGCTAAGCTACCTGCCGTTCCGGCGCTTCGGCGAAAGGCAACAACCTTGCCGGTTCCATTGGGGGTGCAATTGTTTATGATAAGATTGTCTCTTAAATCTAATACCCCGGTGGTTGCCGTAGTATTTGCTTTGTGATAAATACCGCTTGAACCAAAATCAGTAACTCCTGTGCCTGATAAATAAATTGTATTATAATATACATTGATGTTTGAATTGGTTGATGTTGAACCTATTGACATCCCGTTAATGATTTCAGTTCCGGTAGCAAGTGGCGCCCTGAAATCACCTAACAAATTATTATAAATTGATACCGAAATAGCCGATAACATTCCAATTCCTTCAATTTTTGCACTCGGACTACCAGGCGCTGCAGTGAAGGAAATGTCATAGATTTTATTTTTATAAATGTTAACGGTATTTGCACCCAGCAAATAGATTCCTCTTGCAATGGGATAAGCACTCGATCCTCCCCATGAACAGCTTAGTCCCCTGATAACGTTTTCGTAAATGTTTTGGGTGCCGCTGCTTCCAACCTGAATACCAACAACCGAAGATTCAGCATTAAGAGTATAGATCTCATGCTGGTAAAAATTGTTTGTCCCTCCGCCACTTAATGAAATAGCAACAATGCCAGGTGAATTCAGATTGTTGATGGTGTTTGAATATACATTAAAATTTGAATAAGAGCTTAATGTTATGGCAGTTAACCAGTTGCCGCAGGATAAATTTGTAATGGTATTTTCCGTTATTATACTCGAAGGAGATGAGTAACTTGCGCTGATGGCAGTTACAGGAACGGCTCCGGAAGATGTAATATTGGTGAAGGTGTTGTTCTGGATTGTTTTTGTCGGTAAGGCTCCTGTTGTACCGTCCTGATTGCTCCAGCCATAAATAGTTGCACCTAAGGCAGTTATGTTTGAAAAATTATTGTTATTGTTGTTTTCGGTGGTTCCGTTTGGAGAATCACCATTATCAGTGTAAAACGTTATGGTTCCTCCTGTATCATTTTTGTCAAAAGCTGTAACAATTGAATTGTTGTTGATGTTCTTAATTCCATTGGCGGGAAGCGTATTAGTGTTCGAAATAAAAATAATATCACCACCAGTAAACACATCTAAATTGGTAAAAGTATTGTTGCTGATACTCTGGTTGAGGTGGGTGCCGGCATTTGAGATAAAAGTGATGTCACCATATCCAAATCCGGTTATATAATGTCCGAAATTATTGAAATCGTTGTTGTTAACGTTTAATGTGGATGTAGTACTTGCGGTTGTTATGTCGAGATAAATACCATAAATATTTCCATCTGCCTGACTACTTTTCAATGAAATGGAATTATAACTTATTGAATTCGAAAATGTTCCTGTTGGCGCATTGCTTGATGCGACATATTGAATTCCGTATAATGTTCCAGAAGTGGTTCCGAATTCAGAACTTGTTATTGTATTGTAGGAAATCCCGGTATTTTTTGTGTTTTTCACAAGTATTCCGTTCACGGTAGCTGAAACATTGGCAAAAGCAGAAAAGCTTGCTGTTGTTCCATAATTTGTAATTGTATTCGCATTTCCAATACCTCCGATGGTTAAAACATCATTATGATCCGTGGCCGCAAAAGGTCCGATAACAACTATTCCCATATTCACATTGCTGATTGTGTTATCAGTGATTGTAAGGCCACTGTTTCCACCTGCAGTGCTTGTTGCCGTTGTGCTTATAGTTGGCGTTGTGGCGGCATGTGTTGAATTACTGTAAATTCCGAATGTGTTTTGATAGGTTCTGTTCAGACTGATGGTACAATTTGAAATTGTATTGTTCTGAGCTCCATCGGTTGTTGATGAATAAAGTAAAGCCACACCCCATTCTGTCATATTGTTAGTAGCTGCCGTCGTGGTTGTGTTGGCAACATTTTCCAGCATGATAAAGCCTTCGAGCGTAATAAAATCGCCACCAATAATTTTAAATATTGCATCATACAATTGTCCGGAAACCTGTGGACTCTGTGCTGTGATCGTGTTTGAACTACCCTGAATGAGTATTGTATTTGTAATTGATCCACTTGCAGTAATAGTATATCCACCTGCCGGTGCTGTCTGTGGATTGGCAGCATCAAGGGTTATGATTACCGGGCTGCTGATTGTTGCAATATTTAAAGCGGTAATTGCATCAGCCAGGCTAAGATAGGTAGTTGCAAGTCCAGAACCACCATTAGTAGTTACCTGCGCCTGTGAACTCTGAATCCAAAAGGTTAAAATGCATAGAAGGAGGATTAGTTTTTTCATAACTTCGTGTTTATAGTCGATTTTGATAATAATAAAGCACAATTTTATCCAGATTGGCATTCGGTAAGTTAGCCAAAATCAATATATTCGATAAATAGGGTTTAGTTATACTACCCATCAATAAACGATGGATGTGGGCAATTCACTGTCTGTCGATCAAGGTATTTTTTAGAGTTTGGATTTAGTTACATTTAGAATTGAATAATCACTTAGTTCGAACAATTGGTTTTGCCTGGTACAAATCTAAATGATTATTGGTCAATCATCCAAGAAAAAATTGAAATTTTTTAGTATTTATTCTTGCTATATTCCTGAAATGTACTGTTCGTAAGGGATACAATTGTTATTTATAATTAGCATAAACAATCGGAAACAAATAAAAATGAGTTATTGCCAATCTGTTCGGTAATGAAAGAAACCAACTACACTTAATTTAGATAAGTAATAAGATTTCACTCATTCATCAGCATCTTTTTTGCTTCTTCCAGCCTGTTTTTTTCTACTTCAGGAAGGTGCGGATATTGCAGATCGAGTTCACGCAATTTGTTGATAATCACATTGCTCACTGCATAGCGCATGAACCATTTGTTATCGGCAGGGATCACATACCAGGGCGCTGTTTCGGTGGAGGTGTTTGTAATCAGATCAGAATAGGCTTCCATATATTGGTCCCAATATTGGCGCTCTTTTACATCAGCCGGTGAGAATTTCCAGTTACGGCTGTCGTCTTCAATGCGTTTCAGAAAACGTTTTTTTTGTTCGTCTTTCGAAACATTCAAAAAGAATTTAAGCACGATAGTCCCGTTTTCTGTCAAATGGCGCTCCATATCGTTGATCTGACGGTAACGTCTGGTCCAGAATTCTTTACCTGCATCTTCAACCTTTTTTACATTGGGAAGCAGTTGCCTGAGTAAATACTCAGGATGAACCTTCACGATGAGAACTTCTTCGTAATACGAACGGTTGAAAATACCAAAGTTTCCCCGTTGTGGCAGAAAACGATTGGTACGCCAAAGGTATTCGTGTTCCAGTTCGATGTCAGTAGGTGTTTTAAAGCTATAAACCTGGGTGCCTTGTGGATTTAGTCCTGACATCACATGTTTGATTGTGCCATCCTTTCCGGCAGCATCCATCGCCTGAAACACCAGCAACACGGCATAACGGTTGTCGGCATATAATCGCCCCTGCTCATCAATTAATGCGTCCACGTTCTCTTTTAATTGTTCAACTGTTTCTTTTTTGTTGGTAAGATGGGCCGTGTATTTGCAATCAAAATCCGATACGTGATGTTTTTTGCCTGGAACAGCCATGATGGATGGGTTATGAAGGAAGTTTTCCATGGTACTTTAATTTTCTTTTGCAGCATTTTATCACTGCATGATTGATCGAATAAAGATAGTGAATTAACAGCTAATGCTCTGTTGAAAAAAAATCATGAAAATTGTAGATTGAATAGTTTTTTTATATTTTTACACTTCAATAACAACGCAAATTATATTTAATTTTTTTAGTTGTTTTCTTAAATAATTACTAATCAAGGAGTTGTTTACTTTTAATTTTGAATACTCCATGGACTGATTCAATTTATTATCAATACTAATCATATATAAATCAATCGTAATTCTCAATATTATTTATGGATAGTAACCGGAATACTTATACTCCCTGTGATTTGAATCATGAAACTGTTTCGGATGAATCTTCAATAAATCATCCTGTGTAAATAGTATTAGAGAAGCCTGTAAACACATCTTTTCAGGCTTTTTTTAGTGAAATAATTTTATAGAAAAACTCAATGTTGAACATTAAAAACATCTAAAAATGAAAAATCTATTTCTTTTTATATTTCTTTCGGTCAATCTTGCTGCTTTCTCACAAGATACGCCACGATGTGAAGGCTCAGAGCCAACATACATTAGCCGCATGCCCGGATTTTACATCAGTGATTGCCGTAACAGCGATTATAATGATGTTGAGTTTGTTTATTGGGTTGATGGGATTGCAAAAAAAATCAATAAAGGCGGTAAATACTACCGTATTTATTATTTCAAAAATGAGGGCGAAACCCGCAAATTTAGTGGCGCCCAGATAAACCAGAATTACAATAATGCTATTTTAAAAATAAAAGGCAAAGTTCTGGATACTAAAAAAACGACCTACTTTGCCAGTATAAATGGTAAAGATGTGTACATTCAGGTTAATACAGCGGAAAATTCGACCAATACAGGCAGTTATAATATCGAGGTTGTCGAAGTAGAATCGATGCAACAAGATGTTGTTGTAGATATGGAGGAAGGAATTGAGAGGGATGGTAAAATTGCACTTTACGGAATCCTTTTCGATGTTGGAAAATCTGAAATAAAGCCTGAATCGACAGAAGCGCTTAAGCAAGTAATTGATTATCTGAATGCCAATCCGAAAGTAAACATTATTGTTGTCGGACATACCGATAATACAGGAACCTATGTCGGAAACATCACACTTTCGAAAGCCCGTGCCGAAAGCATCAGGAATTACCTTGTAACTACCGGAAAAATTAATGTTTCGAGATTAATGACAGAAGGCGCAGGTCAGTTTTGTCCTGTCACGACCAATGCTACCGAAGAAGGCCGTAAGCTTAACCGAAGAGTGGAAATCGTAAAATTATAGCCATGAAAAAAGTATTCCTTTTCATTGGTATGTTCTTTGCGATTCAGTCATTCGCACAGGTATTGCCGTCTGACGTTACAATCGATTCAAGTGCATGTAATTATGCGCCAGGACTTTATACGTTCTATTATTATAAAAACAGTGAAATGATCGGAATGATTCTTCCTGATGCATGCAACTTTCAAGGCGAGGAGGAAGATGGTGTGAATAAGTATTTTATCACTGATTTTTATAGCGATTATTCCAAAGATACTTTTAATACACAAAATGAGGCTAAGAATTGGATAGTACAAACGATGAATGGTTATTACAAACCTGTTGAAATAGTCAATTGGCAGGATGTTGAAGTGCAAACGCCGAAAGTTAGCCTGAAATGTCCTGCTGTTTGGTCTTATCGGCCAGGTTCTTACGATGGGGTTTTTAAAAGCAACAATCAGGGCGATAATAAACTTACCCTGTTGATAAAAGAAAAGTACAGCAGTTCAGAAATCTGTATGATAATCAGAACCCCTAATTCTGATAAACTGACTACTGCACAGGTTGTTGATTTGAATGCAAAGCTAAATTTTGCCATTAATGTGAAAGAAAGTCCCCTGGTGGATTACGTAATTGGTGGTAAAACCTTTAAAACATCAAAAAATACTTTTATGATCCAAATGGATCAAACTCATTTTTGGTATGCGGATGATAATGAAATCATTTATGTTAACTATAACTTACTGAGAGACGAGCGTTTACGATATCCGGAAGTTATGAAAGCAATCATTGAAAGTATTCAATGGTAAAATGATGACTATAGTCACGTTAAATACTTCATTATAAGCAGCTTTACGCCCCTGTCTGACATCAGACAAGTTTGCCGGAAAAGCGTTCTTAATGCTTCACCACAACCAATTCTTCCGGCACATGCTTGTGTTTAAATAACACAGCAAAAAGCACGGCTACAACCAACGAATAGCCGGCAAAGCCGAACCATATCCCTTGCCAGTCTTTTGATCCGTCTGCGAACAGGAAAAAATTATCGATGATAATGCCACTCAGATAACTTCCAAAAAATGCTCCGAAACCATTCGTCATCATCATAAACATACCTTGTGCGCTGGCACGTATGCTGGGATCGCTCTGTGTTTCCACGTACAATGAACCCGATATATTAAAGAAATCGAATGCCATTCCATAGATGATGCACGAAAGTATAATCATCCACAATCCGTCAGCAGGATTACCGAATCCAAATAATCCGAAACGAAGTACCCAGGCCACCATACTAAAAATCATTACGTTTTTAATACCGAAACGGCGCAGAAAAAATGGAATGGTAAGGATAAACAGGGTTTCTGAAATCTGTGAGATCGACATGATGATGGCAGGGAATTTAACGGCTAACAGATCCTGGTATTGCGGATTGTTTTTGAAATCATGCAAAAAGGTATCTCCATACATATTCGTGAGTTGCAGGGCTGCACCCAACAACATGGCGAAAATAAAAAACATAGCCATCTTAGGATTTTTGAAAAGTGCAAAAGCATTCAATCCAAAAGCATGAATGAAAGTCTTTTTACCTGCGACTACAGGAGTTGGCGGACAATCGGGCAAACTGAAGGCATAAGCACCCAAAATAAGAGAGGCTGCTGAAGCAACATAAAACTGCACCGCAGATGTTTCGAGATGCAATAAACTCACTGTCCACATGGCAACAATAAAACCAACCGTTCCCCAAACCCGGATAGGCGGATATTCTTTAACCACATTCAGGCCTTTCTTTTTTAATGACGAATAGGCAACCGTTATTGATAAGGCAATCGTGGGCATATAGAACATCATATTCACGAGCATCACCCAAAACAAAAGCCCGGGATTATTGATACGTGGCACAATGGCAAGCATGACCGCTCCAAGTATATGAAAGAAACCATACAGTTTTTGTGCGCTTACCCACCGGTCGGCAATGATACCTGCAATGGCCGGCATAAATAGGGAGGAGATGCCCATTGTTGAGAAAATGGCACCAAATTCGGCGCCTGACCATTGTTTTGTCTGAAACCAATATGCCCCTATGGTAATCAACCATGATCCCCAAACGAAAAACTGAAGGAAATTCATGATGATCAATCGTATTTTTATACCCATTGTATTAAATGAATTAAGATGCCAATAACCGTTTGATAATGTAGGTAAAGTTAAAAAGATTTGGATTTGACAGGAATTTATTTGAAAATTCGTACATGAGACAATTCGGCAATGAGACAATGAGACAATTCGGCAATGAGACAATGAGGCAATTCGGCTATGAGACAATTCGGCAATTTAGAGATTTCTACCTCAAATAATTTTCTGAATGAGCCCAAACCTGAAACGTGAAACAAGAAACCAGCAACAAGAAACCAGCAACAAGAAACTAAACCTGAAACTTTGAACCCTGAATTTTTCTTCCCTACAACGCCTTACACAATTCCACGAAAAAATCGGGCCAATGAATATCATCGGTACTCTTGCCCATACGCACGACGATGATGTTTTTTGCCGGATCAACATAAATAAACTGACCTAATATGCCTTTTGCAAAATAAGCGCCTGATTCGAGGACACGCCACTGGTAACTGTAACTGAAGCCTTGCGAATCGTGTGAATCGTTGTGTATTTTCAGACTCTTTTCGACCCATGAACTGCTGAGTATCTGTTTCCCTTGCCAGTTACCATGATGCAGGTACAAACGGCCTAATTTTGCGAAATCGCGGGCACGGGCATTCAGGCAACAAAAAGCTTTCACGGTTTCGTGTTTATGGCTATCGAGATTCCAGCTTGCATCGAATTCCATTCCAAGGGGTCGCCAGATTTCTTCTTCAACGATCTCAGGAAATGGTTTTCCCCAGGCATTTTCAATAGCCATCGCGATTAATTGACTGTTCACACTCACATAATCGTAGGCGAGGCCAGGTGCTTGCTTCAGCCTGATATCCCCAATATATTTTTTAAGATCCAATCCGTAATAATATTTCGCCATTTCAGAGAAAGGTGTCCGGTATCCTTCATCAAAATCAATACCCGAGCGCATATCAAGCAGGTGTTCGAGGCTAATCTTTTCGAGTCCCTTACCACGAAGCATTGGCAAATAAGTGGTCATTGAATCGTTTACACTTTTGATCTTTCCCTTGTCAATCGAAATTCCGGTCAGGGCAGAAATAAAAACCTTTGAAGCGGAAAAAGAAGGCAAGACCGATGCTTCATCATAACCATCAAAATAGTTCTCGTACAAGATGCTATCGTTTCGTATAATGATGAACGACAGTGTTTTATGCTCTTCGATAAATTGAGTGAATGTTCCGGTTCCATTTTCCTTCAGATGGGAGGGAAGCGGAATATCGACCTTATGATCTGTGCTGATAAATTCAAAAACAGTTGACCCCTTTTTGATCTCGGATTGAGGAAATTTCTTAAAATCGTTGACATCGGCAACATTATAATAAAAATATCGTGCGACATGACAAGCGGGAAGAGTGCTGATGGTAAATAAAAGGAGTGCTATATTGATTAACTGACCATGTTTCATGAAACGCTGAATTGAGGCTGCGAATTTAGTACAAACAAATTAGTATCAGCCGTTGGATATCTATTGAAATAGATTGATTATGTGCAAACCGAAATCGATTTTGGGAAAGAAATGGAGAATATTGTACTATCCGGAACGCTAAGCCTACATCATTGGCCTATTTGTCCAAGGTAGGTGGTCTCAGCATTTTTAATAATAAAATTCTTGCGAACCGGTTTTGTCTTCATCGAAGAGGCATTCATATGTGCCTGGGGTTTGCTTAATCCTCTTCCGGCAAACGCATTTTTTTTCATCGCAATGGCATTCCTGTTTGACCGGTGTTTATCAGAATATCTACCTGCAACAGGATTTCTATTGGCTAAGGAACAAGATGTTATTGTAATAATAAGTATCATGAAGGATACAATCAAGCGTAGTTTCATACAATATTCGTTTTAACCGGGATGAATAAATGAAGTTTTCCTTTCAATAAGCCGGGCTAAATTATAAAAAAATGGTAATTATCAAATTTAATTTCAAAAAATAAAAATTTCAGCAGGTGTTCATTATATTTATACCACAGATTATCAGATTAATAACTACTCTGATCATTTCTGAAATACAGAAATTTTTCAGACCGGAAAATTTGATTTATCCAGCACATGAAGGAGTGAGGCTGTGGCATTTATACCATCGAATTTATAAAATAGTGATTGCGTTGTTTCAAATAATCCTGTGAAATCCTCAAAAATAAAACTTTCATATTCCAAAACAAAGTACATTTGCCGGAGATAGAGGTGTCCGATTTCCTTGAACGGAATAGGACTTAATAAGGGAATCAGGTGAAAATCCTGAACAGTTCCCGCTGCTGTAAGCTCTTTCAAACTTCCTGAAAATCATTGCCACTGTTCGTTTTGCGGATGGGAAGGCTTCAGGAAGGGAGTAAGTCAGAAGACCTGCCACTGTCAGTTTTGTAATAAAGCTTTCGGGACAAAAGCAGTCGGCAAAAGTCAATAATTGATTTCGACATTTTCCTGATGGTTTTAAGGTAGTATTTAACCTTTAAACTATTGTATGGCATACATTGGCAGCCTTAAAAAAGGATTATATCCGCAAACCGGGACGTATCGTTCCGAGGGTTTGGGCATGTTTTCGAACCGATTCCCCTGTTTCATTCACACAATCATATTACTGGCATTCTTTATTGTATCGATGTTGGTGCCTGCGAACGAACTTTCGGCACAAAACAGTTCGCTTCACGATACCATTATGTTACCTGATATTGAGATTACCGGAAAACCAATTTCTGCTAATGGTACATCATTTCAACGAAAACTTGATACCCTCAGTATGTCGTCGATGCGGGCCACAAACCTGGCTGACCTGCTCTCGAAACACAGCAGTGTGTTTGTTAAAAATTATGGACCGGGGTCATTGTCAACTGTTTCACTCAGGGGGACAGCCGCCAACCACACGCTCGTTTTGTGGAATGATTTCCCGGTGAATGCACCCATGCTCGGTATGGTCGATTTTTCGCAGGTTCCGGTTTTCTTTATCGATCAGGTTGGTGTGCTGTGG